>NZ_FBXK01000005.1:2234166-2553333 GCF_900013425.1 Sphingobium sp. Z007 | reverse complement strand
TTTTCGGTGCGCAGGAAAATCTGCGTCTCGCCTTCGCCCGCGACCGTGCCGGCGACATGGAAGGCATCGCCCAGGCCCAGGATGCGCGGCGGCGCGCCGGGCGCCACCAGCGCTGACAGCACCGCCTTGACCCGGTCCACTTCGGCAAGGGTAGCGGGGATTTGGGCGTCGGGCGCGACGAGCTGGATCTCGCCGGGGCGCTCGCCGGGCTGCGCGAAGAGAATGACCTGCGCCTTTTTGAGCTTGGCTATCTTGCCGCGCCCGTCGAGCGGCGCGTCGTAGAGATAGGTTACAAGGGGAGCGATTCCCGCTTCGCCGCGAATCAACCCCGTCACATCGGCCTCGACGAACAGCCTTTTGTGCCCTGCCGGGACCGAACCGGCCTGCTCTGGCTTCAAAGCGATGATGTTGCGAATGCGCACATTGGCCACGAGCGATGCTTTATCCGCCAGGTCCACAATGTCGGCATAGGACAGGCCGGGCCGGGCAGATGATGGTTGCGTTACCATCATCCCGCTCTGGGCAAAGGCCGGAAAAACCGCGGGAGATGCGGCGGAAATGAGGCAGAGCAATCCCAGATGGCGCAAGCGGATGGCGGATTTCATTGTCAGCTTCGTCCTATGTTTTTGGCCAGTGGCAAGGATGTCACAGGCAAGTCATTCCGATATGAAATGGTAACCGCAAATGAACAAATCGATAAAGCGTTTGCGTGCCACGATGCGTCGCGATAGGAGTTTGCGCGGTAGCAAATGAACGGGCAGGGGCCAAAGGCGACTGGGGCAGCTTGGTCGGCTTGGGTCGTTTTTGGCTGATTTTGTATAAACCACTGGTAAGATGAGTTAAGGAGTGTCGTTGCCGAATGGCCTATGCTGACCACTCGCAAGGATCGAGTCGGACTGTCTCGATCGTCATCGTCGCCCTGATTCACGCTGTTCTTGGCTATGCCTTCGTCACCGGTCTTGGCATGAAATATGTCAAAAAGGCGGCAGAACAGCTGAACGTGATCGACGTGAAGGAGGAACCGCCACCACCGGACGAGGAGCCGCCACCGCCGCCGCCAGATCAGCCGATCGAGCCGCCGCCGGTTGTCGCGCCTCCGCCGATTGTGCAGACCCCGGCGCCAGCGCCGCCGATCCAGACGGTTCGGACGCCCCCCCCGGTGTTCAATCCGGTTCCGGTCGCCGCACCGCCGCCACCGCCGGCTGCTCCGCCGCCGCCGCCTCAGGCTGCGACGCGTGCTTCGCCGCGTAGCCAGCCTGGCTCGTGGCTCAGCGATGCCGACTATCCGAGCCGCGCCCAGCGCGAAGAGCGTTCGGGTACGGCCGGTTTCCGGCTGGAAATCGGCGCGGATGGTCGGGTGACCAACTGCACCATCACCTCTTCGACCGGCCATGCCGACCTCGACGAGGCGACCTGCCGCCTGCTGCCGAAGCGTGCGCGCTTCAAGCCGGCCAAGGGATCTGACGGTGCGGAAATGCCCGATACGTACAACGGGCGTATCACCTGGCGTCTGCCGGAATAATTTGATCGGGAAGGCGCGCGCCATGCGCCGCCTGTCCCTAGCTTGATCTCATTGAGAGGGAAGTCTTGAACATGTTGATGTATCTCGCAGCTGCGGCGCCAAAGCCGGAAAACCCCTATGGTCTTGTCGAAGCCCTTGAACAGGGCGGCGTCATTGCCTGGACCGTGTTCATCATCCTGTGCGGCATGTCTGTCGGCACGTTCTACATTTTGTTCACCAAGCTGATCGAACAGCAGAAGGTGATCAACCAGGGCAAGAAGGTGCGTGCGACCTTCTGGCGTTCGGCTTCGCTCAAGGAAGCGTCGGCCAAGCTGGAAAAGAACTCGGCCTATAAGCAGATCGTCGATGACGGCATCAAGGCTCAGGAAGAGCATGGCAAGCTGAAGGACCCGGTCGAAGCGCATGACTGGCTGCACGGCTCGCTGGCGCGTTCGGAAGCCGCGATCAACTCGTCGCTCGGTGGCGGCCTCGCCTTCCTCGCGACCGTCGGTTCGACCTCCCCGTTCATCGGTCTGTTCGGTACGGTTATCGGTATCTACCGCGCGCTCATCAAGATCGGCGCTGCCGGTCAGGCTTCGATCGACGCAGTTGCCGGCCCGGTCGGTGAAGCGCTCATCATGACCGCCCTGGGTCTGGCCGTCGCCGTTCCCGCGGTGCTCGCCTACAACTTCCTGCAGCGCCGTAACAAGAATATCGCCGAGCAGTTGAACGGTTTCACCGTCGATCTGCTGGCCTATCTGGTTTCCGACGGTGCCGTGAAGCCGGCCGTTGGCCCGGCGCCTGCCGCGCCAATCGCCAAGCCGGCTGCTGCGCCGACCAAGGCCTGACTGGCTTAAAATTCCGGTTGGGAAACCGGGCGGCGGCTGCGACCGCCCTGTTTCCCGCCGGACGTGGGCCTCGCGAGACGAGGCGCCATCGACACCAAGGTTAGGATAGTATCAATGGCAATGAGTGTTGGCCCCGGCGGCGGTGACGACAAGCCCTTGTCCGACATCAACACGACGCCGCTCGTCGACGTCATGCTGGTGTTGCTCATCATCTTTCTCATCGCGGTCCCGGTCGTGGTTCAGACGGTCGAGTTGCAGCTTCCCAAGGTTGCGTTCGAACCGACCACGACCAAGCCCGAAAATGTATCCCTCTCGGTCAACTCCGCGTCGGACGGCAGCTGCCAGGTTTTCTGGAATATGACCAAGGTCAATTCCGACGATCTGCTGAACCGTGCGGTTGCGAAGTTGGAAGCGGATATCAAGAAGGCGGGCGGTGTCGAGAATATGACGCCTGAGGATCTGCCTGAAGTGCATATCCGCGGCGACATCAACACCCCCTATCGTTGCATCGGCGGGACCATCTATACGATGCAGCGCGCTGGTTTCCCCAAGGTGGGCTTCATCTCCGAGCCGGAACCCGGCTCGACGACGCAGCGCCTCTGACCAGCCGATTAAGGAGATTTCGCTATGTCAATGAGCATGGGTTCCGATGATGGCGAACCGATGATGGAAATGAACACGACGCCGTTGATCGACGTCATGCTCGTTCTCCTCATCATGTTCATCATCACCATCCCGATCCAAACCCACGCGGTGAAGATCGACCTGCCGCAGAACGCGCCGCCGACCGACAGCGTGATTGATCCCGTCAAGAACAAGGTCGCGATCGACCCCGCCGGTATCATCACCTGGAACGGATCGCCGATCGACCTTCTGACCCTGCGTCAGTATCTGCAACAGTCGCTGCGCCTGCCCGTCGAGCCGGAACTCCAGTTCCAGCCCAATGCGCAGACTCGCTATGTGACGGTTGATGAGGTGCTGGCCGAGATCAAGCGCGCAGGCGTGACGAAGCTGGGCTTCGTCGGCAACGAGCAATATGGCAATTTCTGATCGCTGATATCCAGCGGCCGACATCCGCGCAGACTTCCCGGTTTTGCGGATCAGGCATGTTGGATCAGCATCGGATTGCAGCTATGCAAGGGGTCGCCTTCGGGCGGCCCTTTTTTTGGCGGACGCGGCGGCTAGCGGTGCGCCACAATGCATGACGAACCGTATCACGCTGCGAGCCGAGACCGGCGGATCAGGATCGGCCACTGACCGCATGGCTGCGATGGATCGGCGGGCTTAACCTTTTGCTTACCCCGGTCGCCGATAATATGGCGGAGGTGACTCGGTATCGATCATGGGTGCGGAACGACAAGCAGAATATGACCGCAAGGCGCGGGCGGCCGAACGCCGCCATGTGCAGATCGGGGTCAAGGTGCGGCGGCCGGGGGAAACCTGGTTCACCAGCCGGATCACTGACGTTTCGATCACGGGATTTCGCTTGCAGAGCTTCATGAAGCTTACGGTCGGCACCGACCTGTGGGTCATGTTGCCAGGTTTCGAAGGGCGACGCGCCCATGTCCTTTGGACCCGCGGTCCCGAATCCGGCTGCGCTTTCGAACGACCGCTTCATCCCGCGATCCTCGATCATATCGTCCGCACGAATTAAGGCGACACGGAAAATGTGCGAGCCGGTTTTGGCTGCCGATCGCGCGCCTCGTCAGGGAGAACTGGATAGCGAGACAGAAGAGCGTCCGGCCAATCGGTGTGCGCCTTAGCCGCCTGGCTTCGCCGACGAGCCGGAGCGTTTTCCGAACCGGATGGGGCCATCAGCAGGCCGGAGAAGCCGGATAAAACAAATGCCAGAGGTGTCCGGGCTGATGCAATCGGACCGCAATATGCTCAAGCCCGCATCAGGCCGCGGGGCCATCCTGAAATTGCAGACTGGCCAATTTGGCGTAGAGGCCGTCCTGCGCCACCAAAGCGGTGTGATTGCCCTGCTCGACGATGCGTCCTTCGTCCATCACGAGGATGCGATCCGCGGCGCGCACCGTCGCCAGCCTATGGGCGATGACGATGGTCGTGCGTCCCCGCATCAGCCGGCCGAGCGCGTCCTGCACCAGTCGTTCGGATTCGGCATCGAGCGCGGATGTGGCTTCGTCCAGAAGCAGGATCGGCGCGTCGCGCAGCAGTGCGCGGGCGATCGACAGCCGCTGGCGCTGGCCGCCGGACAGGCGCGCGCCGCCTTCGCCCATCTGGCTGTCCAGACCCTGCGGCAAGGCGCGCAGGAAGGCTTCGGCATTGGCCGCGCGGGCGGCTTCCCAAATCTGATCGTCGGTCGCGTCCCAGCGCCCGTAGCGCAGATTGTCGCGGGCCGATGCGGCGAAGATCACGCTGTCCTGCGGCACGATCGCCATCATGGCGCGCAACGCCGCGGGATCAGCGTCGGGCAGGGCGACGCCGTTCAGCCAAATGGTGCCCGAAGCCGGATCGTAGAAGCGCAGCGCGAGCTGGATGAGGGTTGATTTGCCCGCGCCGGACGGGCCGACGACCGCGACCGTCTCGCCCGGCGCGACGGCGAAGGAGACACCATGTAGCGCCGCCTGATCGGGCCGGGTCGGATAGTGGAAATGCACATCCTCGAAACGCAGATGCGCGCCTTGATCGCCGCTGGGCAGCATGGCGGGATGCGCCGGCGGGACAATGTCCGGCTGGGCGGTCATCAGTTCATGCAGGCGGCTGGCCGCGCCCGCGCCGCGCAGCAGGTCGCCCCAGCTTTCTGACAGCGATCCAAACGCGCCAGCCACCAGCCCGCCGGTCAGGACGAAGGCGGCGATGCTGCCGCCCGACAGCTTGCCAGAGGCGACGTCGAGCGCACCCTGCCACATGACGGCCGTGATCGACCCGAAGACGAGCGCGATCACCACCGCCGTCATGACTGCGCGCAGGCCGATGCGTCGTCGCGCGGTTGCGAAGCCGCTTTCCACGGTTGCGTCGAAGCGGGCGGCCTCGCGCCCCTCCTGGCCAAACGCCTGGACGATTTTCATTGCGCCCAGCACTTCGCTGGTGACGCTGCCGATGTCGGCCAGCCGATCCTGGCTGGCGCGTGAGAGTCCGCGCACCCGACGGCCAAGGCCAATCAGCACCAGCAGGATGAACGGGATGCCAAGCAGCAGCATCGCCGCAAGTTTGGGCGCGAGCGCGAAGAGGTAGATCAGGCCGCCAATGCCGGTGACAAGATTGCGCAGCGCGACCGAGACCGTCGATCCGACTACTTGTTCGACAATCGCTGTGTCTGCGGTCATGCGGGACGCGATTTCGGACGGGCGGTTCTCCTCGAAGAAGCGGGGTGCCTGGCGCAGCAGATTGGCCTGGGTGGCGCTGCGTATGTCTGCCACTACGCGCTCGCCGAGCCAGGACACGAAATAGAAGCGCAGCGCGCTGGCGATCGCCAGGATGATGACGATCAGCAGCAGATATTCAAACCAGCGGCTGATGTCGCCGCCGCCCATGAACCCCTTGTCGATCACCAGGCGAAAGCCGCTGGGGATGCCGAGCGTCGCGGCCGACGAAACGATCAGCGCCGCCAGCGCGCCGGCGATGCGACCCGGATAGCGCCGGGCGAACCCCCACAGCATCGCCAGGCTGCCAAGGGCGGGGCGCGCGTCGGCGCGGGCGGTGGGTTGCGGGGCATCCTCCATGGATGCGGCGCTTAGAGCGATTTCACGGGATAGGAAATATCCGACTGCGGCCAAATCGCCCTAAGCCAGGAAAATCCTACGGCGCGGGTCGGTCGATTCGCATGGGCGGCCCCTCAGCTATCGCCCGCCATCTCCCCTGCCCATTGCAGCACGCGCCGGGCGTCGGCCTGGCCGGTCAGGGCATAGGCCATCGCACCCACCTCCCAATAGGCGACGACATCGCCCTGCCGCCGGGCGATCAGCGGCGTGGCTTCCGCCGGGGTTTCGGCCCGGTCCGCGAAGAAGGACAGTGGCTCCCCCTGGGGCGTGCGCACGGACATGGCGATCGCGGGGCTGTCTGGGGTCGGGAAAAGCTGAACGTCGGTCACGCGCCAACCCTCCGGCAGGGCGGGGAGAACGATGCCGGTCGAGCGCTCGATCTCCTGCGGGTCGAAGGTCGCCGTTTCGACCTGGGAGGCCATGGCTTGACGCAGCAGGCCGGCGCGGCGGGAGGCGGCGGCTTCGTCCAGGAAGGTGCTCGCTTGGGCGGTCTGGGGAAATTCGCCCAATGCGCCCCGCGCGATCCAGCCGGTAGCGAGCAAGGCGGCGATGGCGACGGCGCGGCCGATATGGCGCCAGTTGCGGCCCACGTCATTGTCGTTCGCAACCGGCAGGCGGGTGTCGCGACGACGGCCGACCAGCGTGCCCTTGGTCCCGTCCTTGACCAGCCGGAAATCGATATGGGGCCAACGCTGCCGCCAGCGCCGCGCCACCAGCCGTTCGCCGGGGCGGGCGGCGTCGTCCAGCAGGACAACGCCGTCGGGCGACAGGCGTGCAAAAAGGCTGTCGGCCGCGCCGCGCACCAGCGGGTGGACGCTCCAGGGCGGCCCGTCGATGATGATGAGGTCGATCTGATCGGGCAGCGCGTCGATCGCATACCAGCGCCCCGGCCAGTCGGCGCTCTCGCTTGTCAGCGGCGCGTGGCGGATATCGACGTCGAGCGCATGGTCGGCAAGCCATTGCCGGGTCGCATCGACGAAGCCGCCATGCTGGTCGAAACTGTGCAGCCGCCCGCCGCCATGCAATTGCAGCGCACGGGCGGCGATGAGCGAAGAAGCGCCCGCCCCCAGTTCCACCACATGGGCAGGGCGCAGCCGGGCGATTTCCCGCACGATATGGCGCAGGAAGCCGACATCTGCCTTCCAACTGCCCAGATGCGGCAGCGCGTCATGCGGTATTTGCAGTTCGTCCAGCAGCGCCCGCTTGTCCGCCGGGCGACCGCCCGACAGGCTGGCGAGCAGCCAGGGCCAGCCGATCGCGCCAAAGCCGATGCGCCAGGCCATGTCCGACAGGCGACGGGCGATGTCGCTGTCGGCATACCCCGCTTCGGTCAGTGCGAGGAGGCCGGTGAGGTCACGGGATGTCACTGTAAAAACATGCTCCTTGTCGAATGGCCGGACTATGCCGCTCATCCTGTTTCGCGCATATGACAGCGTCACACATCTTCAATGGATGACGCAGGGAAGGCCGATGATCCGTATAATTTCCGCGACAGTCGAACGCTGGCCGGTGGCGGGGGCCTTCATCATCAGCCGCGGGGCCAAGACCCATGTCGATGTCATCGTCTGCACCGTGGGTGACGGCGTGCATAAGGGGCGCGGCGAGGGGACGGCCATCTATTATGAGGGCGAGAGCGCGGAGAGCTGCGTCGCGGCGCTCCATGCCTATGCCGGGCCGCTGGAGCGGGAAGCGTTGCTGACCCATATGCCGCGTGGCGCGGCGCGCAATGCGCTGGATTGTGCGCTGTGGGATTTGGAGTCGAAGCAGGCCGGGGCGCCGGTGTGGCGACTGGCCGGGCTGGACGCGCCCGCGCCCTTGCGCAGCGCCTTGACCATCAGCCTGGGGGAACCGGCCAAGATGGAGACGGATGCAAGGGCCGCTGCGGCGCGGGGCTTTGCGCTGCTGAAATGCAAGCTGACGGGGGAGGGCGACCGGGCGCGCATCGCGGCGGTGCGCGCGGGCGCCCCGGACGCGCGGTTGATCGTCGATGCCAATGAAAGCTGGCACGCCATGGACATTGCGGCGGAAGCGGCGGCGCTGGCGACGCTGGGCGTCGAGATGGTCGAGCAGCCGGTGATCCATGGGCAGGAGGACAGGCTGGCGGGCGTGCGTGCGCAGCTGCCGCTTTGCGCCGACGAAAGCTGTCACACCCGCGCCGACCTCGACCGGCTCAAGGATTTCGACGCGGTCAATATCAAACTCGACAAGGCGGGCGGGCTGACCGAGGCGCTGGCGCTGGCGAAAGAAGCGCGGGCGCGCGGTTTTCGCATCATGGTTGGTTGCATGCTCGGCACGTCGCTCGGCATCGCGCCCGCCGCTCTGGTGGCGCAGGGGGCGGACTGGATCGACCTGGACGGCGCGCTGCTGCTGGCGGAGGACCGGGAGGGCGGGCTGGCGTTGCGCGAGGGGCTGTTGCAGCCGGGTACGCTATGGGGCGGTGGTCTGTAATCTGGCTTTAGGGTCTGATGACTTTACATTGACAAGATAGGTCAACCTAACGTCATCGCGCTCTAGGCCGCCGTCGCGCTTTTTCTCTGCCTTCTCTGCGCTTCCTCGCTCACAAAATTTAATCGCGCCGAGGCGCAGAGCGCGCGGAGAAGGGAAGAGATATCGGCTTGTTTGCGGGTGGCGAGGAAGGGTGGTTACTGCCATTCTGCCTTGCGCGAAACTTTACGCGAAAGGCGACGTAAAAACCCGTCACCCCAGCGAAGGCTGGGGTCTCTCGCAAGGGCACCAGTCGGTTAGACCTGGCACTTAAATGACCGCATCGCATCGTCTCCTGAGACCCCAGCGTTCGCTGGGGTAACGGTAGTGGGGGATCAGCTTGCCGGTTTTGCAACCCATCTGCCAAGTGTTCATCTTTGGTCGCTTGCGGTAACTCCACCCGCTCCACCCGCTCCACCCGAAGCTGCGCATCCGGCCCCACTCTCAGCCCTTTTCCTCCACCGACCGTACTGGCTGCACTTCGGCATAGGGCATGATCGCCCGTCCGTCCGGCCCGGCGGTGATGCTGGTCTGAGTCGGATAAGCAAATTCTATGCCCTCCGCGTTGAAGCGTTTCCAGATGGCGAGGCCGATGCGGTGGCGCATCTGGAAATAGTCGTGATGGTCGGGGTCTGGCACGTCGAAATTGAGCTGATAGTCCAAGCTGCTGGCGCCAAAGGCGATGATCCCGGCATTGACGAAGATCAGCCCTTCGGCCTCGACAATGTCCTTCAGCAAATCCGGGATCGCTTCCGCCTTCGCTTCGTCGGTCTGGTAGATAATGCCGATGGCGTAGGTGACGCGGCGCTGGGTCAGCGTCTGCAGGCTGGTGATTTCCTTTTGCAGCAAATTGGCGTTCGACACGACCTTGCGCTCGCCCGACATGGCGCGCAGGCGGGTGCTTTTGAGGCCGATCCGCTCGACCCGCGCGGTCGTCTGATCGAACTGGATGATCTCGCCGCGCCGGAACGGCTTGTCGAAGATGATCGAGAGCGCAGCGAACAGGTCAGAGAAAATGCCCTGTGCAGCAAGGCCAATGGCGATGCCGCCAATGCCCAGGCCCGCGACCAGGCCAGTCACGTTGACGCCCAGATTGTCCAGCACCACGATGGTCGCGATCGCGAACAGGGCAAAGCTGACCAGTACGCGGATAAGGCCCATGGCGTTGGCCAGCGTCTCGCCTCCGCCATCCTCCGCCAGCGTCTTGCGCTCGATAAGGCCCAGGATGATTTCCCGCGCCCACAGTGCGGCCTGCAACACGGTGGCGATGGTGAAGAGGAAGCCGATGGTCTTGGCCAGCGCGGGCGGCGCGTCGGCATAGCCCACGACCAGCCGGGCGGCGACCAGCACCATGAAATAATGGGTGGTGCGCGCCGCCGCGCGGCCCAGCACGTTGGTATAGCCCAGCGGATCGCCGCGATGGCCCTTGTGCCGCTTGCCCAGTTCGCGCAGCGCCGTCAGCGCCAGATAGATGAGGACGGCCGCGCCGATCGCGATCAGGATCTGGACATAATGGACCTGGAACCAGGCGATCGTGGAGTCCCACATTGCGCGCAGATTGGGCGCCTGCACCGTAATGGCGGGGGCGGGGTCTTTTGTATCGGCCATGCTATTCCGTTTTAATAGTTTAGCGGATCAGGCCGCCACTGCTAACGGCGTGCAATCCGCGATTCCGTCGAGAAACGCAATCAGGCCACGCTCCCCGCGCGACAGATAGCGCGTCTGACGCGGCAGGCGAAGCCCTTCCCGCCAGGCATCCTGCCCGTCCTTGCACAGCGCCAAAAGAGCGGGATGGACATAGGATTTGCGGCTGATCGCGGGGGTGTTGCCCAGCGCCTGCGCTACCGGTTCGAGCAATTGCTTCAAGGAGACATGCCCCGCCGCCAGCGTTTCGAAGGCGATGGTGGACGCGCCCCAGGTGCGGAAATGCTTGGCGGTGAAGGGGCCGCCCATGGCGTCGGCGATATAGGCGTTGACGTCGCTGGACGTGATCGGGCGGGCGTCGCCATCCTCGTCCAGATATTGGAACAGATGCTGGCCGGGCAGATCCTGCACCTGTCGCACGAAGCGGAGCAGGCGGGCGTCAGTGATGGTGAGTTGCTGGTCCTTGCCTGATTTGGCGCGGTAACGCAGCGTCAGCGACTTGCCGGACAGGTCGACATGGCGGCGGCGCAGCGTGGTCGCGCCGAAGCTCTTGTTGGTCGTCGCATAATGTTCGTTGCCCACCCGCAATTTGCCGAGGTCGAGCAGGCGGATGACGGCGGCTAAAGTCCGGTCCTTGCGCAGGCCGCGGCGCGACAGGTCGGCTTCCAGCCGCGCGCGCAGCTTGGGCAGGGCGCGGCCGAAATCCGGGCATCCGGCATATTTCTCCGCCTCCCGCGCGGCGCGGAAGTCGGGGTGATAGCGATATTGCTTGCGGCCCCGGTCGTCATAGCCGGTCGCCTGGATGTGGCCCAGGCCCGATGGGCAATACCAGCAATCGACATAAGCGGGCGGCAGGGCGATCGCGTTCAGCCGGTCGATTTCGTCGCGGTCGGTGATGCGGTCGCCATCGACATCATAATAGGCCCAGCCGCGCTTGAGCTTGCGCCGCGTGATGCCGGGAACGGCTTCCTGTGCATCGGCGGTCTGGGGTTGGGCCATCATATCCTGCTCGCCATCTTATCGTTGCTTAAGCCCGAAAAACCCGCCGTTCGTCGCTTTCGTTCCGCAACTTCTACCGCTGCGGCCCGTTAGGACACACCTGTGCCAATGAAGGAAAATCCCATGCCCGCCATCGAAGAAAGCCGCATTTTGATGATCGCGACCGACGGGTTCGAACAGTCCGAACTGTTCGATCCGCGCCAGGCCCTGATCGACGCTGGGGCGGAGGTCGTGCTCGCCTCGCCCGAAACGAAGCCCATTCAGGGCATGAAGCATGACGAGAAGGGCGACACCATCACGCCCGAAATCACGCTGGAGGCGGTGAAGATCGCCGAATATGACGGATTGATCCTGCCCGGCGGCGTCGCCAATCCCGATACATTGCGGACGAACGAGAAAGCGGTGGCGCTCATCCGCGCCTTTGTCGAATCGGGAAAGCCCGTGGCGGCGATCTGTCACGCGCCGTGGTTGTTGGTGGAAGCCGACGTTGTGCGCGGCAAGACCGTCACTAGCTGGCCGTCGGTGCGCACCGACCTCGCCAATGCCGGCGGTCAGGTGGTGGACATGCAGGTGGCGATCGACGGGAACATCATCACCAGCCGCAATCCCGACGATATTCCCGCCTTTGTCGAGGCGTTCAGGAAAGCGGTGAGCGAATCCCAGACGGTCGCAGCCTGAGCGGCGCGATGCCCAGACGCCAGGGCGTGACCGGGCGGCGGAGCAGCGACAGATAGGCTAGCGTCCATGCCGCGCAGACGGTCAGTATCGGGGCGGCAAAGGCCAGCGTGCCGGGGAAGAGGCATGCTGCGGCGGTGGCGGCGACCCCGCCGCCCAGCACGACGGCCAGGGCGCGCGGCTCACCATCAGGGCCGCGCAGCCACGCCATGGCGGCAGTAACGCCCGTCAGGAAGCTGAGTATCAGGTGCAGCGTGGATGGACCGGGCAGGCCCAGCGCGGCGATCAACAGGATCAGGATCGGTGCCGCCGACGGTAATGTGATGCGTCCGACCAGTCGGTTGGTTAGCGGATAGGCCAGCAACTCGCAGACCAGAGCGGCCAGCAGAACGGACACGGCCATATCGGACCGCCCGGCGATCAGCGCGACTACCGCGGCCGCGCCCCAGCGCAGCAGCCGCGTCGGCGCCATCATTATATGGCTGACCCACTCCCGCGCCCCGACACGCGGCGCAAAACGGCGATCGGCGAGCCGCAACTGAAATCCGCCGACCAGCAATAAGGCGTCGATGCCCCAGGGCAGCAGGCCCGGCGCTATAAGCGGGCAGGCGAGCAACAGGCCCAGCAGCAGGCCATGGGCTATGCCCAACAGGCGCAATTCCCCGGTCATGTCGCAAAGCCCCTTTGGACGCCCAGCGCGGCGTTCAGGTCGCGCTTCGCCGCATCTTTGCGCAGGCGAGTCAGGTAGGTGTCCAGCCCGATTTGCAGCGCCAGCATCATGAAGATGAAGGGTTGATAGGCAATGCCCACGAACAGCGATCCGATCATATAGACGACATGGCCCTGTTGCAGGGCCGAGGCGAAGGGAGAGATCCAGGCTTCGTCCGGGCCGTTGCGCTTCCGATACATGCGACGGATCGATTCGGTGCGGATGAAGCAGATGCCGTGGATCAGTGCCCAGATGAAGAAGCCGAAATAGCCCTGCTCGCCCAGCATCTCGAAATAGGCGCTGTGATAGGCGCGGCCCTTGTCGGTGACGATGCGCCGCTCGATCCGCGCGCCGCCGCTATCGACGACGGTGCTCTGGGCGAAATAGGTGAAGCTGTTCTGGAGATAATTGTCGAAGCCGCCGCCGCCCGGATGCTGCTTCACATAATCGAGCGTCCACATCCACACCGCGACGCGGGTGGCGGCGCTCTCGTCGCCCTGATGATTCTCGATCGTCTCCATCCGCTGGGTGAAACTGGCGGGCAGGAAGGGGATGGACGCCAGCGCAGCGACCGCCAGCAACGGGCCATAGACGAATTTGCGCTTCGATCGCACCAGCATCATGCCAAAGAGGATGACGAGGCACACAAGGCCGGTGCGCGCTTCGGTGCCGATCGGCATCAACATGCAGGCCAGGCACAGCGCATAGCAGAAGGTCTTCACGCGCCAGTCCGGCGGGAAGATGGTGCCATGGTTCGACAGCCAAAGGATGAGCGGCATCAGCGATATGGCGACGCAGCTGATGATGCTGCCTTCATACAGGCCGCTGTTATTTTCGACCATCAGGTTGAGCACGCCATAGCCGCCGCCCGACAGCGCGGTCTTCATGCCGCCATTGATGATGATGGTGCTGGCGCACAGGATCATGAAGACGGTTAGCGTCTCTATCCGCAACCGTGTGCGCAGGACCAGCGGCAGGAAAATGCCCGCGATGATCGCTTTCCACACCCAATTCCACTTGGTCAGCGCTTCGACCGGGAAATCGGCGGTCATGGTGGTGTAGCCGCAATAGGCCACCAGGACGAGCATCAGCCCCTGCCGCACCGAAAATCGGCAATCCTTCTTGTCGTCCATCACCAGCCAGGCGCCGACCATCGCGGCAAAGGCCATGGCGGAGATGGGGATGGTGTTCAGCAGGAAATAAGACAGGCGCTGGGGCGAGACGATGTCGATATAGGCATAGACCGCCACCAGCAGGAACGGCCGTTTCAGGCCCATCAGGCCGAACAACCCCAGGAAGGCGATGAAGAAGAGGTCACGCATCGGCGTGCGGCTCCGATGCCGAAGGAAGCGATGGCGGCGGGTCGCGATCCAGTTCGGCGCGCGGCAACAGCCGCCAGGCGGCGAGCAGGATCACGCCATGGCTGATCAGCAGAGACAGGGCGTCGATCATCGCGCGTCGATCATGGTGGTGTGAGTGATTCCGTTCGGCACGATTCCCCCACTAGCGAGACAGAGTTGACGGGCCGTTAAACCTTTTTCGGCAAACAGATCGGGCTATGACTCGTATTCTCCACGTCCTGGACCACAGTCTGCCGCTGCACAGCGGCTATACCTTTCGCACCCGCGCGATCCTGCGCGCGCAGATGGCCAGGGGGTGGGAGGTGCGCGGCATCACCGGCCACCGCCATGCCGCGCCGGGCGCGCAAGAGGAAGTGGTGGACGGCCTGACCTTCCACCGCACGCCGGGCGAACCGGCGACTGGCAATCCCCTGATTCGCGAATGGCGCGACATTTCCGCCCATGCCGATGCGATCGACGCGCTGGTGCGGCAGTGGCGGCCGGATGTCATCCACGCCCATTCGCCGGTGTTGAATGCGATGGCCGCGCAGCGCGTGGCCAAGCGCCACGGCCTGCCGATGATCTACGAAATCCGCGCCTTTTGGGAGGATGCGGCGGTCGGCAACGGCACCGGGGTCGAGGGCAATCCGCGCTATTGGCTGACGCGCCAGCTGGAGACTCATGCGGTGCGCGCGGCCGATGCCGTGGCGGTGATCTGCGAGGGGCTGCGCAGCGACCTGATCGCGCGCGGCGTGGATGCGGACAAGATCGTCGTGTCGCCCAATGGCGTCGACATGGACCAGTTCGGCACGCCGGTCGATCGCGACCCGGCGCTGACCGCGAAGCTGGGGCTGAAAGGCGCGGACGTCGTAGGCTTCATCGGCAGCTTTTATGATTATGAGGGGTTGGACGACCTGATCGCCGCGATGCCGCGACTCGTGCGCGCCCGGCCCAGGGCCAAGCTGCTGCTGGTCGGCGGCGGCCCGCGCGAACAGGCGCTGCGGGACCAAGCGCTGGCATCGCCCTTCGCGGACCATATCGTCTTCGTCGGCCGGGTGCCGCACGACCAGGTCGAACATTATTATGCGCAGGTCGATATATTGGCCTATCCGCGCAAGGCGATGCGGCTGACCGATTTGGTGACGCCTTTGAAGCCCCTGGAAGCAATGGCGCAGGGCCGCCTGGTCGCCGCCTCCAGCGTCGGCGGGCATCGCGAGCTGATTGAGGATGGCGTAACCGGCACCTTGTTCGCGCCCGATGATCCGGCCGCGGTCGCCGCGGCCTTGGCGGACCTGTTCGCCAATCGGGACGGATGGGATGAACGCCGCGCCGTGGCCCGCGCCTTCGTGGAGCGCGATCGTAACTGGTCGTCAAACATTGTGCGTTACGAACCTGTTTACCAGCGGTTGCTGGCGCGTCCGTCAAAGGCGCGCGCGGCCGCATGAGCAAGGATTGAACAAAAGGTGGCGGCGCGAGTCATCAGCAGGCGAGGGATAGCGATAACGGCACTGGCCGGCCTGGCGGCTGCGTTGCTGATATTGTGGATTCCGGTCGGCCTGGTCGAGATGATCGTCGCGTCCAGTGGCCTCAGTGAAGCGCTGCCGGCCGCGGCGCCGCCGTTGGGATTGAAGGCGCGGCTGATGATGGCGGCCTTCGCCGGAATCATGGCGATCGGGCTGGTCGGCCTGGCCCGCCGCGACACGGACGTATCAGGTCAAGATGGTGGGCCGGAACAAGATAATGGGAAAGGACGCGCCCATCGCGTCCAGGGAGCACATATAATGGGTTTCGCATTCTCCAAGCTGACCGCACTGGCGCGGGGCCGTGCTGCACCGGGCATCGAACCGGAAGCGCCGATCCTGCGGCGCGCCGACGCCCATCCTGACGCGCCGTCGCGTCCGCCCATCTTCGCGAGCCGCGATTTCGACGGGATCGATATCTTTCCGCGCGCCGAATCGGGCCGCCGATCGCTGGTGGCGCATCGCGACCCGGAGCGCGAGACGATCGTGCCGCTCGGCAAGCTGGCCATGCCCAGCGCGCCGATGCCGTTGACCGAAGCGTACCTGCCGCAGCCGGCCTTCCTGCGGCCGGCCGGTCCCTTCGCCGCACCGAGCCTGGTCGAAGACGATATTGAGGATGATGGCGCGGACGCGCCTGCTGCGGCGGTCGCGGAGACGCCGGTCGAGGCCGTATGGACGCCGCCTGCGACGCCCGCTTTCATCGCCCAGCCAGCCGAATCGCTTCGCCCCGCGCCGCTGCCGATGCCCTCTACCCCCATGCCTTCCACGCACGGCCTGTCGATCAGCGAGCTGACCGAGCGGCTGGAGCGCGGCCTGAAGCATCGGTCGCGCAAAATCTCGCCGCTGGCGGGCGATGGCGGCGTTATCGCTGACATGCCGGTCGCATCGGCGGTGCCGGTGCGCCCGGCGGTGGAGCCGGATGCCGACGAAGCGCTGCGCGCCGCGCTGGGCGCGCTGCGCTCCATGACCGGGCGAGGGTAGGGCATCACGCGCTCTAAGCGGAATACTTCATCTTGCTCCGTTCGTTTCGAGCGTAGTCGAGAAACAGGGCGTTTGCGCTGCGTGCTTCTCGACTTCGCTCGAAGCGAACGGACATGGTTCTGACATAACTTCAGGGCGGGCGATCTGACACCCGCCTGAAGCTGCCCGTCGCAGTTTACCAGTCTTCGATCGTCAGGGCGGACAGTTCAAGCCAGACGCTCTCTATGTCCGCATCGCCATCATCGACGCTGATATCGGCGACAAAATGACCCGGCAGCACCCATTCGGCGTCGGCAAGGCCGGCCATGAACGCCGTGCCGCGTTCCGGGAAATCATCCCCGCTCAGGCGCAGCCTTATCATATGGCGCTGCCCTTCAAACAGGGCGCTGGCCCAAGGGCGGCTGACCGCCCGCTCGACAATCGCCGGCTGGCCCGCGCGGGCGAGCAATTGCGCGAGCAGGGGCGGCAGCGGACTCGTGCGGCGATTTCCTATTCCTTTATTTCGGATGAGGTTGGCCGCGCCGAAACCATGATCCAGGCTTGTCATTGGCTAATGCTCCTGCGATAGATGTTCATGAAATGTTCTACACGTCTTTTTATGCGATCGCCGGGTTGCCGACCCAGGCGCAGGTCGAACACCAGGCGTGGATCGCGCGCGCACGCCCGTCCGAAGGTGGTTGGTGGCATCTTAAATTCGCGAAGAAATTGCTCGATCATACGCAGCAGCATTGGCTTTCTTCTCCCCGTTTGGTGCGACTCGCCCGCTGCAAGTCGATAGGCCTATTCCTATCTCTAACCCAATTTCCTACTTGTCTAGGAAAATTCCTATCATTATGGACTGGATATGGATGAATCGCAGCACGCCCGCATTGCGCTCGACCGGCTAATTGCCGAGCGGGGGGAAAATTATGCCGATCTGTCCCGGCTGATCGGCCGCAATCCCGCCTATATTCAGCAGTTCATCAAACGCGGCACGCCGCGCAAGCTGGATGAGGAGGATCGCCGCGTGCTGGCGCGCTATTTCGGCGTGCCCGAACAGATGCTGGGCGGAACGACGGCGCCGGTTGCGGTGCCCGCCCGGATGCGCGGGATGCCGGCGGTGGTCGCGGTGCCGCGCTTGGCGCTCGGTGCGTCGGCAGGGCTGGGGTCGCTTGACGAAGATGAGCAGGCGGCGGGCGTGATGGCGTTCGACGCGCGCTGGCTGCGGCACCTGGGGGTGCGGCCGCAACGCGTGTCGATCATCCGGGTTGATGGCGAATCGATGGCGCCGACCTTGAACGATGGCGACGACATCATGGTCGATCATGACGACGACGCCAGCCGCCTGCGCGACGGCGTCTATGTTTTGCGGCTGGACGGGGTGTTGATGGTCAAGCGGGTAGCCATGGGGCCGCGGCGCGGCTGGTTCAGCGTCGTGAGCGACAATCCGCACTACCCGGATTGGGCCGACATCGATCCGGCGCTGGTGGATATCGTCGGCCGGGTCGTGTGGAGCGGCAGGCGATTGCATTAGGCATTGAACTGTGCGGAGCCGCATCCCATCCTGCCATGCAGTGCCTACCATAGTGACGATAGGGACGAAGTCGCAGACCGTCCGGGAGTTTCCGATTGAACGATAATGGCGCGGTGATCCGCAAGGGACAGGAATGGCGCGGCGCGCCTCTGGCGCTGGCGACAGTGGTGTCGACCTGGGGATCGGCCCCGCGGCCGCGCGGCAGCCATATGATCGTCCACGCCGACGGCCGGTTCGAAGGCAGCATATCGGGCGGCTGCGTCGAAACCGATGTGTTGCAGCGCGCGGCCGAGGTCATCGCCGGGCGCGCGGCGCATGTCGAAACCTATGGTGTGGCTGATGGCGATGCCTGGGAAGTCGGCCTCCCCTGCGGTGGCGAAATCGCCGTGCTGGTGCAGCCGGTGAGCGAGGCGGGTTTCGCGTCCGCCTTGTTCGACCGGATTGCCGCGGAAAACGCGCGGGGCCGGGCGCTGACGTTGGCGACCGATTTGGAGAGCGGGGTAACGCGCGAAGCGGCCGAGACGGAGGATTTCCTCAATCGCTACGATCCGCCGCGCCGCCTGCTGATCGTTGGCGCGGTGCAGATCGCCCAGAGCCTGGTGCCGCTGGCGCAGGCGATCGGCGTGACGCCGGTGGTGATCGATCCGCGCGGGCGCTTCCTGACGGCGGAGCGCTTCCCAGGCGTGGCATTAGACGATCGCTGGCCCGATGAGGCGGTCGCCGCGCGCTTCCCCGGCGAATCGACCGCGGTGGTCACCTTGAGCCATGACATCAAGATCGACGACCCCGCGCTGGTGGCGGCGTTGCGCGCGCCCACCGGCTATGTCGCGGCGCTGGGATCGCGCAAGAGCCATGCGGCGCGGCTGGAGCGGCTGGGGGCGATGGGCTTTGGGGCTGGCGACCTGGCCCGCATCGACGGGCCGGCAGGGCTGGATATCGGCGCGATCGGCGCGGCGGAAATCGCGCTGTCGATCACGGCGGGGATGGTCGCGGGGTTCAACGCGCGACGCTGACCGATCTAGATTATTGGTTTTACGCGATTTAGTTGCGCTGGCATCGGCTCCGAAGCATCAGAGGATTCTATCTGATTAGAAATCGCGCTGATGCGTGTCCCCTGCCGCAAGGGATGGGCAGGGGACACATCCCTTACGCTGTCGGGCACAAAGGATGGCGCGCCCTAGCAAAGCGACGAGATGGATCAATACCCCAAATGGTGTATTGACGAAATTTATTGTCGCTCAACGTGATTTTGCAGTCGTAATATTACAGAAACTGCAATATTTGGCGGCAGGGTTTTCGAGCGAAGGCCGTCATCTTCTTTTATCCAATGGGGGATGTTCAACAGCAGCGCCCACCATTCTTCCCGCCGTAGCGCGCCTCCTGCCGATTCCGAAAAAACTGCGTGCGGTTCATGGCTGGCCGGCCGGGATGATGGGCGGCCATGTGGCGCAAATAGGCGTCATAATCGGGCAGGCCGACCATCAATCGCGCGGTCTGGCGCAGCGTAGCGAACAGCCCGCTCATTCGGCCGGCACGAATTGCGAGGGGATTTCGCGCGTCGTCGGCGTGGCGATTCGCCGGGCGGCAAGGCAGGTGCGGATGGTGAAGAAGAGCAGCGCCAGCACGACGGCCAGGAACAGCGCCACCAGCGCGGCGTCGATTCGGTCATTGAAAATGATGCGCTGCATCTCCGCCATCGATTTGGCGGGGGCCAGCACCGTGCCGGCATCCGCCGCCGCGCTGAACTTGGCGGCATGGGCCAGGAAGCCGACCTTGGCATCGGCCGAGAACAGCTTGAGCCAGCCCGCCGACAATGTGCAGATCAGCAGCCAGATTGTGGGGACCAACGTGACCCAGGCAAACTTGTCCTGCTTCATGCGGAACAGCACGGCCGTGCCCAGCATCAGCGCGATCGCCGCGAGCATCTGGTTGGAGATGCCGAACACCGGCCACAGCGTATTCACCCCGCCTAGCGGATCGGTGACGCCCTGATAGAGGAAGAAGCCCCAGGCCGCGACGGTCAGCGCCGTGGCGACGATCCCCGGCACATGGCTCGTCGTGTCCTTGAAGGATGGCACGGCCAGCGCGATCAGATCCTGCAACATGAAGCGCCCGGCGCGGGTGCCTGCATCCACTGCGGTGAGGATGAAGAGCGCCTCGAACAGGATCGCGAAATGATACCAGAAGGCCTTCATCGCCGGGCCGCCGACGACATGGCTGAAGATTTCCGCCATCGCCACCGCCAGCGTCGGCGCGCCACCTGCGCGGCTGATGATGCTATGTTCGCCCACATCCTTGGCCGTCTGGGCGATGAGGTCGGGCGAAATCGGGAAACCCATGGCGGTGACGGCGGCCGATGCGCTCGCCGCATCGGTGCCGATCAGCGCGGCCGGGCTGTTCATCGTGAAATAGATGCCAGGGTCAAGGATCGACGCGCCGACCAGCGCCATGATCGCCACGAACGCCTCCATCAGCATCGCGCCATAGCCGATCATCGGCGCATGGGCTTCGCTCGCGATCAGCTTGGGCGTGGTGCCGCTGGAGATGAGCGCGTGGAAACCGGACACCGCGCCGCAGGCGATGGTGATGAACAGGAAGGGGAAGAGACCGCCGGCCCAGACCGGACCGTTGCCGCCGACGAACTGGGTCAGCGCCGGCATTTTGAGCGGCGGGGCCATGATGACGATGCCGATGGCGAGCGCGGCGATCGCGCCGATCTTGAGGAAGGTCGAGAGGTAATCGCGCGGCGCGAGCAGCAGCCAGACCGGCAGGACGGAGGCGACCGCGCCATAGCCGATCAATATCCAGCACAACTGGACGGGCGTGAAGGTGAAGATCGGACCCCAGACCGGCGAGAGCGATATCGCCTGCCCATAGACGATCGCCGCAAGCAGGCCGACGAGGCCCAGCAGCGACACTTCGCCGATGCGCCCCGGCCTGATCCAGCGGGTATAGGCACCCATCGCCATGGCCAGCGGCACGGTGGCGGCGACGGTGAACATGCCCCAGGGGCTTTCCGCCAGCGCCTTCACCACGATCAGCGCCAGCACGGCGAGGATGATGACCATGATCATGAAAGCGCCAAACAGGGCGATGGTGCCTGCGACCTGCCCCATTTCCATGCGGATCAGTTCCCCCAGCGACTTGCCGTCGCGGCGCATGGAGATGAACAGGATCATGAAATCCTGCACCGCGCCCGCCAGCACGACGCCGACGATGATCCACAGTGTGCCGGGAAGGTAGCCCATCTGCGCCGCCAGCACGGGACCAACAAGCGGCCCCGCGCCTGCAATCGCCGCGAAATGATGGCCGAACAGAACGGACTTTTCAGTCGCGACATAATCGAGGCCGTCGGCGCGGCGGATCGCCGGCGTGGGCCGCGCAGGGTCCAACCGCATCACATGGCGGGCGATGAAAAGGGCATAATAGCGATAGGCGACCAGGAAGCAGCTGACCGCCGCGACCACGATCCACAGCGCATTGACAGCCTCGCCACGCGACACGGCTACGACGCTGAGCGCGACCGCGCCGATGATCGCCGTCAAAATCCAGGGAATATGCCGGGTCATGCCGCCTCGCCAATGATAGACTTCCCGTTTCGGGATTGCGCGCATTACCCTAAGCTGCTGGGCCTGAAAGACAACCGTCTAGCGCGTGCCCCCTACCTTTGGGGGACATGACGCGCGCCGTCCCTCGCGCTCTCTTGTTATCGGCGGCGACGGAACGGCCAGTCGATGACCCCGCTGGCCCATAGCGCCCACCAGATGATGACGGGTTGCAGCGCCAGCCGCGGCCCATGATACCACCAGCCCAGATGCACGCCGCCCAGCGGGATATCGTTCAATGCATGGTTGATGTTGGCCGGCCACACGCACAGCGCGTAGAGGGCAAGGCCGATGCCCGCCGCGGAGCGCAACCGCGGGATCATCAGCCCGATGGCGCCGGCCAATTCGGCCACGCCAGTCAGGGCCACCGCCAGCTCGGGCATGGGCACCCAATGGGGCGTGATCGCCAGGAAACCTGCCGGCCGCGTCAGATGCGCGATACCGGCAAAGGCGTAAGCGGCGGCCAGCACCAGCCGGGCGACGGTCCTGCCGCGCATCGCGGTCAATGCGTCACGTCGATTTCAAGTTCGCCCTCATCCTGCCCGTCCCAATAATGGGCGCGTTCGGCATGGACATGGATCATCACCAGACCCGGCGTGTCGGCGCCATCCTCGAACCAGAGTTCCAGATCGGGGTTCCAATGTTCATCAAACCGAGCGCGATCGCGGATCAGGTCGGCGCGGCCCTCCAGCGCGATGAACAGTGGGCGCTGGCCGAACAGGCCGCTCTTGCCATGGAAAGACAGGCTGACCCGCGGATCGCGCTCGATATCGCGCACCATCAGCGTGTCTTCGGTGGTAAAATAATAGCTGTCGCCGCCATGGGCCACATCGTGATTGTTGCTCATCGGACGGGCGCCGATATGGCCATCCTCCGTATGAGTGGACAGCATGGCGAAATCGATCTGCTGCATCTTTTCGGCCAGGCTCGCTATCGTGTGCTGCACCATGGGAGTCTCCTCTTTTCGATAGGTCGTCAACGCGGGACGGGCCGGATCGGGTTCCACCGATGGGATTCGACTCTGAAGGGATAAGAACATATCATGAACATAATCGGCATGATTCGGGAGTCGCTTGTCATGGAAGGCCGCACCAAGCCGCTTTACCGCCCCTTTTTCGCGCTGAAACCGCCGCCGGTCGTCGCGCGGCAAATCGATCATTTCGCCGCGACCCTGGCGCCGGAGGCGGACCGCATCCTGCCCGACCATCAGCATGTGACGCTGGGCATCACGACCGACTGGCCGGACTATCCCTATGAACTCATCAAGGCGTTGCGCCGGGCGGCAGCGGGGATCATGGCGGAGCCGTTCGACCTGATGATGGACGCGGTGCATGTCGGCGGCCGGTCGGCGGCCCTGCGGCCATCGCGCAGCATCGCCGGATTGAAGACGGTGCAGCAGCAGGTCGCTGCCGCGATGGCGCGCGCCGGGGCGACGCCGCGTCCGGGCTGGACCTTCAGCCCGCACCAGACCCTGTTCTACAGCGACGCGCGGCCCAGCCAGCAGCGCATCGATGGCTTTAGCTGGCATGTGGACGAGGTGGTGTTGATATGCAGCCATGTCGGCCGCACCCGGCATGAGATTTTAGGCAGCTGGCCGCTCAAGGGCGATGCGCAATATCGGCTGTTTTGACGAAGGGGATGGGTGGTTTCCTGCCATTCCCAAAATCCAAACATCCGTTCGCCCTGAGCCTGTCGAAGGGCTTCACTTCTTTTAAAATGCGAGGGATTTAAAGAAAAACAGGACTTCGACAGGCTCAGCCCGAACGGATGTTGGATGTCTGTAATGGTCGGTGCCGGTCCGTCCACTCAACGCTTGCGCACAAACTCCGCGCGCAGCACCAGGCCCTTGATCCCGTCATAGCGGCAGTCGATTTCCTGGGCGTCACCAGTGAGACGGATCGACTTGATGAGCGTGTCGCGCTTCAATGTCTGGCCCGCGCCCTTGACGGTCAGATCCTTGATCAGCGTCACCTGGTCGCCGTCCGCCAACAGGTTGCCAACCGAATCGCGCACCTCGACGGCATCCGTACCGGCGGCTGCCACGGCGTCCGCCGCGCTGATCCATTCGCCGCTGGCTTCGTCATAGACATAATCGTCGTCGGCCATGGCGAATTACCCCTGGGTTACGCTTTGCAGCACCGCGGCGCGCAATTGCGGGATGCCCATGCCCTTTTCGCTCGACGTGACGATGATGTCGGGATGGGCGGCGGGGCGCTTGCGGATCGCGTCGGCGGTGGCCTGGGTCACGGCGGCGAGTTCGCTCGCCTTGATCTTGTCCGCCTTGGTCAGGACGATGCGATAGCTGACCGCCGCCCCGTCCAGCATGTCGAGCATGTCATTATCGACATCCTTGACGCCGTGGCGGCTGTCGATCAGCACGAGCGCCCGCTTGAGCGAGGCGCGGCCGCGCAGATAGTCGTTCACCAGGAACTTCCATTTGCGCACGACGTCCTTGGGCGCCTTGGCGTAGCCATAGCCCGGCATGTCGACCAGCCGGAACTGCAGCGGCACGCCCACGTCGAAGAAGTTCAATTCCTGCGTGCGTCCCGGCGTGTTGGACGTGCGGGCCAGGCCATTGCGGTTGGTCAGCGCATTGAGCAGCGAGGATTTGCCGACATTGGACCGGCCCGCAAACGCCACTTCGTTCACGTCCATGTCGGGCAGGAAGTCGAGCGTGGGCGCGGATTTGAGGAAGGCGATCGGCCCGCTGAAGAGCTTGCGCGCTTCCTCGATCAGGTCAGTATTTTCTTCTGTCACGTTCTTCTCCGTTCGCCCTGAGTAACCGCTGAGCTTGTCGAAGCGGTGTATCGAAGGGCCGAAGGCGCGCGATGCTTCGATACGGGCCTTCGACTTCGCTCAGTCCCTACTCAGCACGAACGGGGACTTGGTAGGGTTATTTACTTCGTCGCCGTCGCCGTACTTAGCACCGGATGGCGGCGATACAGCCACCATTGCTGCGCCATCGACAGGCAGTTGTTGGTGATCCAGTAAACCAGCAGGCCCGCCGCGAAAGGGGCCATGATGAACATCATCATCCACGGCATGATCGAAAAGATCTGCTGCTGCATCGGGTCCATCTGGGCCGGGTTCAGCTTGAACTGGAAATACATGCTGATGCCCAGCAGCAGCGCCAGCACGCCGATCGCCAGGAAGGACGGCGGGGTGAAGGGCAGCAGGCCGAACAGGTTGAAGATATGCAGCGGGTCGGGCGCGGACAGATCCTTGATCCACAGGACGAAGGGCTGGTGGCGCATTTCGATCGTCAGCATCAGCACCTTGTAGAGCGCGAAGAAAATCGGAATCTGGATGAAGATGGGCAGGCAGCCGGCCAGCGGATTGACCTTTTCCGTCTTGTAGAGCGCCATCATCTCCTGCTGGAGCTTGGGCTTGTCGTCCTTATATTTCTCCTGCAGCGCCTTCATCTTGGGTTGCACCGCGCGCATCGCCGCCATGCTGGCGAACTGGCGCTGGGCGACCGGGAACATCAGGCCGCGCACGACGAAGGTCAGGCAGATGATCGCGAAGCCAAAATTGCCCAGCGTTTCGAACAGCCAGTGAAGCAGCGCGAAGATCGGCTGTTCGAACCAGTAGAACCAGCCCCAGTCGATCGCGCGGTCGAACAGCTTCACGCCGTCGCGCTCATAGGCCTGGAGCGTCTTGACCTCCTTGGCGCCGACATAGAGGCGAATGGTCTGCGTCGCGGCCTTGCCGGGCGCGAGCATGGTCGAGCCGAGCGCAGCATCCGCCTGATATTGCGTGCCTGCGCCCTTGCGGAACTGCCCGGCGAAATCGGCGTCCGTGCCGGGAACCAGGGCGGAGAGCCAATATTTGTCGGTGAAGCCGATCCAGCCGCCCTTGGACTGGAAGCTCTGGGTCGATGGACCCTTGTCCAGATCCTTGTAGTTCACGTCATAATTGGCCGCGCCATTGAACACGCCCATCGGCCCGACATGGATGGTCCAGGTGTCGGGGTCCTTGGGAATGCCGGTGCGGCTGATATAGCTGTATGGCTTGACGCCCACCGCGCCCGCGCCGCTGTTCGACACCTTCTGCGCGGCAGAAATCATATAATTTTCATCGACGCTCAGGCGAATCTCGAACAGCTGCCCCGCGCCGTTATTCCAGATCAATGTGACCGGGCTGGTCGGGGTCAATTCGCTGCCCTGCGCGGTCCAGACCGTGTCCTTGTTCGGCGTCTTCAACCCCTCACCCTGCCAGCCAAAGCCGGCGAAATAGGCGTCCTGCGTGCCGCTGGGGCTATACAGGCGGACGGCGGGCGAATCCTTGGCGATGGTCTCGCGATAGGTCGGCAGCACGATATCGTCGATGCGCGCGCCGCGCAGGTTGATCGACCCGGTCAGCTTGGGCGTGCGGATCGGCACGCGCGGGCTTTCCTTCAGCACGATGGCGCGATCGCGAATCGTGGCGGGGCCGTCGGCCGTATCGGTGCCGGGCGCGGCGACCGGGGTGGTCTTGCCGCCTTCGATCTTCGTGGCGGGCGGATTGGCCGCCGGGAAGAAATAATGCGAGACATAGGGCCAGCCGAACAGGATCGCCGCGGTCAGCAGCACCGCCAGAATGATATTCTTCTTGTCGTCCACGTTGTTCGGCTCCGCCGTCTTATGTCTGTGTCAGGGGACCGGGTCGTAGCCCGACCCGCCCCATGGGTGGCATCGCATTAGCCGCTTGAACCCCAGCCAGCTACCCTTGATCGCGCCATATTTGCGGATCGCGACAATCGCATATTCCGAACAGGACGGGGCGTAACGACAGGTGGGGGGCAGGATGCGCGAAGGGCCAAGTTGCCAGAAGCGCGCAATCAGGATCAGCAGGCGCGCGATCATGGCTTTTCACCCATGCGCGGCGCGTGCGTGTCGCTCTTTTTTGCAGGCTTGCCCTTGCGGGGGCGCGGCGGACCACGCGGCGGATCGATGGGCCGCGTCATGATCTTGCCCAACGCCTTGCCCAATTCGGCGTGCAGCAGCGCGAAATCCCGCTCGATCCCGCTTTCGCGGCCGATCAGCACATGATCCGCGCCGGCAATGCCATGGGCTGGCAGCAGCTCGCGCGCCAGAACGCGAAAGCGGCGCTTCATCCGGTTGCGGATGACGGCGCCGCCGATTTTCTTCGTGACCGTGATGCCGATACGCATCACCGGGTCGCCATCGCCGCGTTCGCGCACCAGCAGGACGAATCCCGGCATGGGCGCGCGACGTCCGCGATTCGCCGCCAGAAAATCCGCACGCCTGCGCATGGTGGCAGGCGCAACGGACGGCGGCGCGTCGATCAGGCGCTCAGGCTCTTGCGGCCGCGCGAACGGCGCGCGCGAATCACATTGCGGCCGCCTGGGGTCGCCATGCGGGCGCGGAAACCGTGACGGCGCTTCCGAACCAGATTGCTCGGCTGAAAAGTGCGCTTCATCGTTCATTCCTCAAAAAACAACTAGAGAATCGGGCGTGACAAAAAAGGGCCGCCAAAGCAGCGGCCACATGTCAGGGGGCGTCCGATAGGCAAAAGGGGGGGGCAAGTCAATGGGTGGACGGTCACCAAATCCTGACATCCGTTGGGTTCGAGCCTGTCGAGAACCCTTCGCGCCAGGTTCTCGACAGGCTCGAACCGAACGGGTCTTTGTTACTTCCCCCGCGCTGTCGCCACGGCGGCCTTGAGCGCGTCATAGCCGACCGCCCCGCCCAGCACCTGACCGCCGATCACGAAGGTCGGGGTGCCGCTGGCCTGCAATTTCTGGGCAAGGGCGATGTTGGACTGGATTTCGGCGTCATATTTGGTCGATGCGATCGCCGATTCGGCTTCCGACCTGGTAATGCCCGCCTTCGCCGCCGCCGCCGCGATCGTATCGCGCGTCACCTTGCCCGCGCCGTAAAGCGCCTTGTGATAGGCCATATATTGCCCGCGCTCGGCCGCCAGCAGCGAGACTTTGGCGGCGGCGCTGCTTTCGTCCGACAGGATCGGGAGTTCGCGATAGACGACCTTCACCTTCGCGTCGCCCGCGACCAGCTTGACCAGGTCAGGCAGCGAAGCGCGGCAATAGCCGCAGGCATAGTCGAAAAATTCGACCACGGTCACATCGGCATTGGCCGCGCCTTCCCACGCCCCGGCATAGGGGGTTTCGAGCGTGCTGCGGCTGGCGTCGATCGTGTTCGACATACGTTTGGCCTGCAGCTTCTCCACCGCCTGCGGGATGATTTCAGGATGGTCGAGAATATAGTCGCGAACGATCTTTTCGATCGCCGCCTTGTCGGTGGCGTTGACGCTGGCGGGCGCTTGCGCCGCCAGCGCGATGCCGACAACGGCGGTCAGGGCAAAAGCGCCAAGGGTCATCTGGATCGTCCTGTTGGAAAGGGCCGCGCGAACGCTGGGCCGGGTCTGGTCTGTCATATCTATCTTTTCTTGCGCTGCTGCTCGATCGCCGCGCGCGATGTCATCGCGATATCCTGCGCCCGCAGATAGTCAACCGTGCCGGGCTTCAACCCCTGCATCGCGCCGTCGGCGCTGCGCAGCGCCATGGGATGTTCGCCCATCATGGCATAGCGTTCCGCCGTCGCCAGCGCCGCGCGAGGCGTGTCGCCGCGCCGCTCATAAACGACGCCCAGTTGATACCATGCGAAGGGATTTTCCCGGTCGCGTTGCACCGCTAGGCGCAGCACCTGTTCAGCCTCGGCGAAATTGCTTTCGTCCTCTGTCGCGATCAGGGCGTGGGAGAGCAGCACGGAGATCAGCGGCTGATTGGTGATCTTCACCGCTTCGCGCAGCGGCGCCACCGCATCCCTGGGGCGGCCGCTTTCCAGCAGGATCTGGCCCTTCAACTCAAGAAAATAGGGGTCGTCCGGCGCGGCCGCCAGCAGGGCGTCGGCCTCCTCCAGCGCTTTTTGCGGATAGGCGCTCTTGTGCCAGGCATAGGCGCGGGCATAATGGGCCGGCATCGACTGGTCGCTTTCGGGATATTTCTGCAAGGTCTGGGTGGGTTCGGACACGAAACCGATCAGCTTGGCTTTGATCCGCTCGAACCGCGCCTCCAGCGCCGGATTGACCGGACGTTCCCAGGCCGGATCGACCGTATAGACTTCGCGCAACACGTTGATGCGTTCGCCCGACAGGGGATGGGTGCGCCCATAACTATTATCCTGAGGGATGGCGAGGCGATATTCCTGGTTCTGCAGCTTCTTGAAAAATTCCAGACTGCCCTTGCCACTCAGCCCCGCTTTCGACAGATAGCGCGCACCCGCCAGATCGGCGGAGCTTTCCTGCCCGCGCGAAAAAGCCAGGAACTTGCTCATCGCCGCCTGCTGGCCCAGGCCCATGATCCCCATGCCCGCTTCCGCGCCGCCCGCCGCGATCGCCGCGGCGCCCAACACCAGGCTCAACAGCGTGACGCTGGTGGCGTCCTTGATCCCCTCGCCCGACCGGATGACATGGCCACCCTCGATATGGCCCAGTTCATGCGCGACCACGCCCTGCAACTGGTTCACATTGTCGGCCTGGGCGATCAGCCCGCTATGCACCCAGACATATTGGCCGCCGGCGACGAAGGCGTTGATCTCCGGGTCGTTGATGACCATCACCTGGACATTGCGCGGGTCCATACCGGCCGCCTTGACCAGTGGCCCCGACATGTCGGCCATGAAGGCTTCGGTTTCGGCATCGCGCAATATCTGCTGGGCGGCGGCCGGGCACGCCATGCTGGCAAGCGCGGCGATCGCCAGGATGGAGAGCTTGATGGACCGCCGCATCAGAGGCGGACCGGGCAGGGGGAGGGGCAGACCGTCACGGCGACCGCATGGCAGGGTCGGGCTGAACCTGCCGTGAAGCGCGCGGGCGCAACGAAAAGCGCCGCTGCGCACCGGTCGGGACCGGATGGGCAGCGGCGCTTGTTCATAACAGTCTGACGTCCGGCCTTATTGGCCGAAGGTGCGCTGCCACCAGCCACGGCGCGGTTCGCCATCGTCGCCCACGCCCTCTTCGCCATTGGCGGCGTCGGCGGTTTCTGCGACCGGCGTTTCGGCAGGCGCTTCGACCGCAGGTGCAGCGGCTTCCGCCTCTGCATCAGCAACGACGGCCTTCTTGCGACGGGGACGTTTGGGCTTGGCCGGCGCGTCTTCGGCGACGGGCGCATCGGCGACCGGTGCGGCTTCCTCGGCGACCACATCGGTTTCCGCTGCGTCGGCGACCGGCTTCTTGCGACGAGTGCGCTTGGGCTTGGCCGGGGCTTCCTCAGCAGTCGCTTCGACAGCTTCCTCGACCGGGGCGGGCTCGGCGGCGGCTTCCGCCACCGGCTCGACCACGTCGGCTACCGGCTCTACATCCGCCTTGGCCTTGCGAGCGCGGGGACGACGACGGGTCTTGGGGGCGTCCTCGGCGGGCGCTTCTTCGACCACAGCTTCGACCATCGGCGCTTCGACCGCTTCGGCAACCGGCTCGTCCGATTGGCCGGCTTCGGTTTCCAGCGTTACGGCGTCCTCGCCACCTTCGCGACGGCGGCGACCGCCACGGCGACCGCGACGACCGCGGCGACGCGCGCCACCCTCTTCGTCATCACCAACGGCAGCCACTTCTGCCTGTGCGTCGGTCGCGTCGTCGGCGGTGACGACGGCTTCGTCTTCATCCTCCGATTCCGCGTCGCCATTGTCGCCGGCCTCGTCCTCGGCACCTTCGCCGGGGCGCGCTTCATCGCGCTGGCCGCCACGACGGCGACGACGGCGACGGCGACGGCGGCCGCCGTCCCGATCTTCGTCCGCGCGTTCGCCGCGATCGGCACGTTCCTCACGCTCGGTTTCGACTTCGGCTTCGGCCTCCTCGACCTCTTCCTCTTCTTCCTCCTCGATGACGTCCAGATCGTCATCCTCTTCCGGCAACGGCGCGTAGCTTACGACGCGCTCCGGTCGGGGGCCGCTGGCTTCGACTGACATGCGCGCGCCCTCGACCTCGCCATCGGGCAGCACTTCGATCGACACGCCATAGCGCTGCTCGATTTCGTCCAGTTCGCGGCGCTTGTTGTTCAGCACGTAGAAGGCCGCTTCCTGGCTGGCGCGCAGCGTGATGAGGCTGCCGCGACCGCGCGCCGCTTCTTCTTCCAACATACGCAACGCGCCCAGGCCCGCCGACGATGCGGTGCGGACGAGGCCGGTGCCCTCGCAATGCGGGCACTGGCGGGTGGACGCTTCCAGGACGCCGGTGCGCAGGCGCTGGCGGCTCATTTCCATCAGGCCAAAGCCGGAGATGCGGCCGACCTGGATGCGGGCGCGATCGTCTTTCAGCGCCTCCTTCATCGCCTTCTCGACCTTACGGATGTTGGAGTTCACCTCCATGTCGATAAAGTCGATGACGACCAGGCCCGCCATGTCGCGCAGGCGCAGCTGGCGCGCGATTTCGCGGGCGGCTTCCAGGTTGGTGGCGACGGCGGTCTGCTCGATACCATGTTCGCGGGTCGACCGGCCGGAGTTGATGTCGATCGACACCAGCGCCTCGGTCGGGTTGATGACCAGATAGCCGCCGGACTTGAGCTGGACGACAGGATTATACATCGCCGCCAGCTGCTCTTCCACGCTGGCGCGCTGGAACAGCGACACCGGATCGGCATATTGCTTCACCCGGCGCACATGGCTGGGCATCAGCAGGCGCATGAAGTCCTTGGCCGCGCGATAGCCATGCTCGCCCTCGACGATGACCTCTTCGATATCCTTGTTGTAGATATCGCGGATCGCCCGCTTGATGAGGTCGCTGTCATTGTGGATCAGGGCGGGAGCGGCGGCGCTCAGCGTCTTTTCGCGAATCTCGTCCCACAGGCGGGCGAGATAGTCGAAGTCGCGCTTGATCTCCGGCTTGGTGCGTTGCAGCCCGGCGGTGCGCACGATGCAGCCCATGGACGAGGGCAGCGCCATTTCGGCGATGATCGACTTCAACCGCTTGCGGTCGGCCACATTGCTGATCTTGCGCGAAATGCCGCCGCCATGGCTGGTGTTGGGCATCAGCACGCAATAGCGGCCGGCCAGCGACAGATAGGTGGTAAGCGCAGCGCCCTTGTTGCCGCGTTCTTCCTTGACGACCTGCACCAGCAGAACCTGGCGGCGCTTGATGACGTCCTGGATCTTGTAGCGGCGGCGCAGCGCCATGCGCTTGCGACGCAGTTCGTCGGCAGCTTCATCGCCACCGCGACCACGCCCTCGACCACCGCGACGGCCGTTCGGCGCGCCATTGGTGCTGTCGTTTCCGCCTTCGCCTTCGGCCTGTTCGCCCTCTTCGCCTGGCTCCTCATCGTCATGATGATGGGTCGCCTCGACATATTCGACGCCGCCTTCGGGCGCGATCGGATCATGGTCCAGATCGTGACCGTCGTCGTCATCATCGAAATCGGCGCGCAGCGCGGCCTCTTCCTCGGCGTGCGCGCGCTCTTCGCGCAGCAATGCCTCGCGGTCTTCGCGCGGGATCTGGTAATAGTCCGGGTGGATTTCGCTGAAAGCGAGGAAGCCGTGGCGGTTGCCGCCATAATCGACGAAGGCCGCCTGGAGCGAGGGCTCCACGCGAGTCACCTTGGCCAGATAGATATTGCCCTTGAGCTGCTTGTGCTCAGCGGACTCGAAGTCGAATTCCTCGATCCGGTTACCCTTGACGACCGCGACCCGGGTCTCTTCCCGGTGGCGCGCGTCGATCAGCATACGCATTGTCATCTATATATCTCCGGCGTGGGCGGGCTGCGGCACAGGGCCGCGCCGCCACGCGATAGTGAAGGGACGGCCGGGCGCGCTCCGTTAAGGGCGCGGATGTCGACATCGTCCAGGTTTGTAGGAAATGTTGCGCGTCTGCTGCGTCGGCAGGGCCGGACAAATCGCCGGGCCGGACCATCCACGCCGCATCGCCCGTTACCGGGGCAAGCGTGGAATGGAAATCATGCCTCATGCAGCGTCAACCTGTTTGCGGCACTGCGGGGGGCAAATACTGCCTCCGCCGGTGCCTATCTCATTGCCCCGCAAGGCTGCCGTGATATCGGCAAGTCTTTCGGGAATATGAATGGGTAGCAGTCAAATACCGACGGGGCAACGGCCGCCTGAAATATAATGCCGTGTCCGCCGCTATGGCTATCGATGTCCTATTCATCGTGAAGGACGGGTTAACCCTCTCATTTTACCGGGCCACAAGGAGCAATGCTTAATCCGGGGTTTAGCGTGGGGACGCTGAACGGATTAGCCCAAATGAAATTTGGCTGGACGGCCCATAGGCGCACGTCGCACAAGCGGCGCATGCTCCAAAGCATTGCCCTGGCAGGCACGATATTGATGGCGGTCCCCGGCAGCGCCGGCGGCATAGCCGGCGTGGACGTGCGCGACGACACGGTCGTCGTGCGCTTCGACGACCGCGTGGACGGGGCTTCGGCCTTCCTGCTGGATTCGCCGCGCCGTATCGCGCTCGACATCGACGGCGCGCAAATGGGGCGGGGCCGGTTCACGCCTGGCAATGGGGCGATCGCCGCAGTGCGCCAGGGGCAGCTGAGCGGCGACACGGCGCGTGTGGTGCTGGACCTTTCCACCCCGGCGACGCTCGGCAATGCGCGATTGGCGCAGGACGGCAAATCGCTCAGCTTCTCGTTGCAGGGCGTCACGGACAGCCGGTTCCGCGCCGCAGTGGCGAAAGGGCGCACCCGCTTCGATGCGCCCGCCAATATGGCGGCCTTTCCGCAAAAGCGCATCCATTCGATCACCGTGCCGATCCCCGCCGCGTCGCGCGGCGTCTCGCTGCCGCAGGTGGAGGGCGCGAATAACGGCGCCAGGCCGCTGGTGGTGATCGATGCGGGCCATGGCGGTCATGATCCAGGCGCGATCAACAAGGACAATGGCAAGCGGGAGAAGGACGTGACGCTGGCCATCGCCCAGGCGATTCGCGACCAGCTGGTCAAATCCGGCCGGGTGCGCGTGGCATTGACCCGCGACGACGACAAGTTCCTGGTGTTGCAGGAACGCTATGGCATTGCCCGCAAGCTGGGCGCGGACCTCTTCATCTCCGTCCATGCTGATGCGGCGGAAAATGCGGAAGCGCATGGCGCGACCGTCTATACCCTGTCCGAAACCGCGTCAGACCGGGAAGCGGCGCGGCTGGCAGCGCGGGAAAATAAGGCCGATATCATCAACGGCGTAAACCTTGGCGGCCAGTCGGGTGACGTATCATCGATCCTGATCGACCTGACCCAGCGCGAATCGATGAACATCTCGGCCAATTTCGCGCGGCTGTTGCAGCGGGAAGCGGCGCCCTATGTGCCCTTCCGCAGCGCCTATCACCGCTTTGCGTCGCTGATGGTCCTGAAGGCCCCGGACACGCCGTCGGTCCTCTTCGAAACCGGCTATATCAGCAATGCCGACGACGCGGCCTTCCTGTCGTCGCGCGAAGGGCAGGGCAAGATCGCCCGCGGCGTCGCCCGCGCGATCGAGGTGCATTTCGCCCGCAAGCTGGCGATGCGCGGCGAGGCTGCGGGCGGCTGAGCGCATTCAACGTCCCAAACACTCACCGTTCGGGCTGAGCCTGTCGAAGCCCTGCTCTTCGCTTTACCAAGGAAAAAAGAGCGGCCCTTCGACAGGCTCAGGGCGAACGGATGCTGGGGGTGGCAGCAACAGTTGCGTCGGATCGCGTCATGCCCACTGGTCTTGGCGATAATTTGACCCTAGAGCCTCTTCCCCATGGAAGAGGCCCGTTCCGAACCCGCCCCGTCGTCCTTCGCCTATCGCCTGCGCCGCGACGCGGGGGGCTTTTTCGGCCGTCTGCGCCCCTTGTGGCAGCGCCGCTGGTTTCGCTGGATAGCGATTTTGCTGGGCGGCTTCACGCTGTTCTGCGCACTCTTCTGGCTGATCTTCGCGCGCGGCCTGCCTGATGCGGCGACGCTGCTGGAATATGAGCCGCCGCTGCCGACCATCGTGCGCGACATCAACGGCCAGCCGGTCCACAGCTATGCCCGCGAACGCCGGGTCCAATTGCAATATAGCGATTATCCCCCGCTGCTGATCCGCGCCTATCTGGCGGCGGAGGACAAGACCTTCTTCGAACATCATGGCGTCGACATTCCCGGTTTCGCGGGCGCGGTCGTGGATTATGCCAGCAAGCTCGGCTCCGGCCAGCGCGCCCGCGGCGGCTCAACCATCACGCAGCAGGTGGCCAAGAATCTGCTGATCGGCGACGAATATTCGCCCACGCGCAAGGTGAAGGAGATGATCCTCGCCTACCGCATGGAAAATGTGCTGAGCAAGCAGCAGATTCTCGAACTCTATCTCAACCAGATTTTCCTGGGCCGGAACGCCTATGGCGTGCAGGCCGCCGCGCGCGCCTATTTCGACAAGGATGTCGCCGACCTCCAACTGCATGAAATGGCCTATCTGTCGATCCTGCCCAAGGGGCCGGCCAATTACCGTCCCGAAAGCGAAACCGGCCACGCCCGCGCGCTCGACCGGCGCAATTGGGCGCTGGGCGAAATGCTCAAAAATGGCTTCATCACCGCGGCGCAGCGCGACGCGGCGGTGGCCCAACCGCTCGGCACCGTCGCCGCCCATGGTTCCAGCTTCGATGCGCGCGCGGGCGGCTATTATATGGAGGAAGTCCGTCGTCGCCTGATCGGGCTGTTCGGCGAAAAGGCCGAAGACGGTCCCAACAGCGTCTATGCCGGCGGCCTGTGGGTGCGCAGCCCCTATGATCCGGTGGTGCAGGACAGCGTCGCCACCGCATTGCGCAACGGTCTGCTGCGCTTCGACGCCGGGCGCGGCTGGTCCGGCCCGGTCGGCCATATCAATATCGACAATGGCTGGGAACGCGAGCTGGCCGCCAGCTATATCTCCGTCGATTATGCGCAGTGGCGCGTCGCCGTCATTATCAGCCGGACATCGTCCGATGCGCAGATCGGCTTTGCCGACGGCAGCACGGGCACGCTGCCCGCCGGATCGGCGCAGATGCCCTATCGCAAGATCGGCGGCCCGGCCTTTTCCGCGATGAAGCCCGGCGACCTGATCGTCGTCGCGCGCAACGGATCGAGCTGGGCGCTGCGCTCCATCCCCGAAGTGTCGGGCGGCATGGTCGCCGAAGAAGTCCATAGCGGCCGCATCCGCGCGATGCAGGGCGGCTTCGATTCGCGCTTGTCCTCCTATAACCGCGCGACCCAGGCGATGCGCCAGCCCGGCTCCACCATCAAGCCGTTCGTCTATGCCGCCGCGCTCGACGGCGGCATGACTCCGGCGTCGATCATTGTCGATGGTCCCTTATGCGTCTATCAGGGCGCGGGCCTCGGCCAGAAATGCTTCCGCAACTTCTCCGGCGGCAGCGCCGGGCCACAGACGATGCGCTGGGGCGTGGAACAGTCGCGCAACCTGATGACCGTGCGCGCCGCCAGCCAGACCGGCATGGACCGAGTCGTGCGCACCATCAAGAATATGGGCATCGGCGATTATCAGCCCTATCTCTCCTTCGCGCTTGGCGCGGGCGAGACGACGGTGGAAAAGATGGTTAACGCCTATGCGACACTCGCCAACCAGGGCCGCCAATTCCCGTCCAAGCTGATGGATTATGTCCAGGACCGGCGCGGCAAAGTGATCTGGCCGGAACGCTGGCGTCCCTGCGACGGCTGCAACATGGCGAACTGGGACGGCAAGCCCATGCCCCGCTTCGGCATGGAGGGTCGCCAGGTGATGAACCCGATGACCGCCTATCAGGTCGTCCACATCACCGAAGGCGTGATCCAGCGCGGCACCGCGACGGTGCTGGCGGACTTGAAACGCCCGCTGTTCGGCAAGACCGGCACCACCAACGGCCCGACGAATGTCTGGTTCGTGGGCGGATCGCCCGATCTCGTCGCGGGCGTCTATATCGGTTACGACCAGCCACGCAGCTTGGGCGGTTGGGCGCAGGGCGGCCGTATCGCCGCGCCGATCTGGAAAGCGGCGATGGCGCCGATCCTGGAAACCATGCCCAAGACGCCCTTCGTCGCGCCGGCCGGCATTCGCATGGTCGCGATCGACCGCCGGTCGGGCAAGCGCGTCTATGGCGCCTGGCCCGGCACCGACGCCAAGCCCGCGGTCATCTGGGAAGCGTTCAAGCCTGAATCCGAACCCCGCCGCTCGATCCGCAAGGAAGAAGCCGAAGCCCAGGCCAAGGTCGCCGCCGCCAGAGCGGTGACGGGCCGCAGCCGCCAGCGCAGCGACGCCGACTTCCTGGAAGGGCAGGGCGGGATCTACTGACGTGCTACCCGGCCTACACTCTTCCCAAATCTGCCGCCCTCGGATAGGGGCAGTCGCTTGATGCGTTAACGCGCCAGCCCAATACCCGGAGACTCCCCATGCGCGCCGAAGCGCAGCAATATATCGACCGTATCGACGCCGCGCTGGAATTGCTGCGCCGCTTCCTCGACTGGGACCGCGCGCTGCGCCGGCTGGACGAGCTGAACGCGCGCGTCGAAGACCCGACGCTGTGGGACAATGCCAAGCTGGCGCAGGAAGTCATGCGCGAGCGCACCCGGCTGGAAAGCGCGATCGGCGCGACCCGCGCGATCGAGGGCGGCAAGACCGACAATGCAGAACTGATCGAGATGGCGGAGGCCGAGGGCGACGAGGAGATGGTGGCCGAAGCCATCGCGTCGTTGAAGGCGCTGGCTGACCGGGCGGACGAGGACAAGATCAAGGCGCTGCTGGCGGGCGAAGCCGACGCAAGCGACACCTATCTGGAAATTCACGCAGGCGCTGGCGGCACCGAAAGCCAGGACTGGGCCGAAATTCTGTCGCGCATGTATCGCCGCTGGGCGGAACGGCGCGGCTACAAGGTGGACCTCGTCGATTATCAGGCCGGCGAAACCGCGGGCATCAAGTCGGCCACTTTCCTCATCAAGGGCGAGAACGCCTATGGCTATGCGAAGACCGAAAGCGGCGTCCATCGCTTGGTCCGCATCAGCCCCTATGACAGCGCGGCGCGCCGCCACACCAGCTTCTCGTCAGTGTGGGTCTATCCGGTGATCGACGACAATATCGATATCGAGGTCAAGGAAAGCGACCTCAAGATCGATACCTATCGCGCGTCCGGCGCGGGCGGGCAGCACGTCAACACCACCGACTCCGCGGTGCGCATCACCCACGTTCCTTCCGGCATCATCGTGGCGTCGCAGAACGACCGCTCGCAGCACAAGAACCGCGCCACGGCCATGAACATGCTGAAAGCGCGCCTGTATGAAGCGGAACTGCGCAAGCGCGAGGAAGTGGCCAATAGCGACTATCAGGCCAAGACCGAGATCGGCTGGGGCCACCAGATCCGTTCCTATGTGCTGCAACCCTATCAGCTGGTAAAGGATCTGCGCACCGGCGTCACCTCTACCGCGCCCGACGATGTTCTCGACGGCGCGCTCGACCCCTTCATGGCCGCTGCCCTGTCGCAAAAGGTGACGGGCGAGAAAGTCGATGTGGAGGATGTGGACTGATGATACGGGCGGCGATGGCGGGCGTCCTTGTTCTGCTGGCCGCCTGCGACCAGATGGCCGGCGGCAGCGAAACGCAGCGATCGGTCGCCGCCGTGCCCTTTCCGCAGGCCGACCGGCCGGTCGCGCCGATCGTATCGACCCGTTGGTCGAGCGAGGAAGCGCGTGACCGGGTCAACGAGGCGGAGGATATCATGGACCGGGCGGGCATCCGCGCCGGCATGACCGTCGCCGACATCGGCGCTGGCGAGGGCTATTACACCGTGCGGCTCGCCAAGCGAGTGGGCGACAAGGGCCGCGTCCTGGCCGAAGATATCATGCCGGAAGTGATAGAGGCGCTGTCGCGCCGCATCACCCGCGAAAAATGGGACAATGTCAGCTTGAAGCTGGGCGCCCCGGAAGATCCCAGGCTCCCCGAAAACAGCTTCGACCGGATCATGATGGTCCATATGTATCATGAAATCGCCGAGCCCTACGCCTTCCTCTGGCATCTCAGCCCGGCGTTGAAGAAAGATGGCGAACTGATCGTTGTCGATGCCGACCGGCCGACCGACCAGCATGGCACGCCACCCCGCCTGCTGGCCTGCGAACTGGCGGCCATGGGATTTCGCATGGAGCAGGTCATCCCCAAGCCGACGGCGGGGGGCTATCTCGCCCGGTTCCGGCGCATCGCCGCGCGGCCCGACCCGGCCAGCATCGTGCCATGCGCCTTCCAGGGTTGATCCCGACCTTGCCCACCGGGCGCGCGCGGCTGTAGGGCGGATAGCGATGCATTTCGACGACCAGCTCCAGCGCTATTTCGGCACGACCGAGATCGACAGCCTGCCGCCCGCTGCGCTGGCGTCGGGGATCGAGCGGATGCGCGTCGACCTGGGGCTGGAGAAAGATCGCGGGCGGCGCTTCGCGCTCTGGTCGCTGCTGTTCCTGCTTGGCGATGCCCCCGACCTGGACGTGGCGTTCAAGGATGCGGCGGACCGCGATGCCGCGCGCAATTTCATGGAACTGACCGAACAGGGCTGACCGCGCGCGCCTTATAGATTGATGAGTTTTGGTGAAGCACGTTCTGTCCCCTTTCTTTCCGCCTGCCGCCGGGTAAGACCCCAGCCTATAGTATCGAGAGGATCGCATGGACTACCGCACGCTCGGCCGCACGGACCTGAAAGTCAGCCTGATTTGCCTCGGCACCATGACTTGGGGCTCGCAAAATAGCGAGGCGGAGGCGCACGCCCAGCTCGATTATGCGATCGACCAGGGCGTCAACTTCATCGATACGGCCGAAGCCTATCCGGTGACGCCGGTCAGCGCCGACACGCAATTCCTGACCGAAACCTATATCGGCAACTGGATCGCGGCGCGCGGCAAGCGCGACGACATCGTCCTGGCGACAAAAGTGGCTGGGCCGTCACGCGACCCGATCCGCACATTTCGCGGCGGCGACAACCGGCTGGACCGCCGCAACATCCATCAGGCGGTCGATGACAGCCTGAAGCGGTTGCGCACCGACTATATCGACCTGTACCAGGTGCATTGGCCCGACCGGCCGGTGCCGTCCTTCGGCGCGCGTGGCCTGAGCGCGCTGGCCGATGGTCCCGATACGGTGCCTATTGAGGAAACGCTGGAGGCGCTGGCCGAACTGGTCCGGGCCGGCAAGGTCCGCCATGTCGGTGTGTCGAACGAAACGCCATGGGGCTTGAGCGAATATCTGCGGCTGGCGCGCGATCAGGGGTTGCCGCGGGTCGCCTCCATCCAGAACGCCTACAGCCTGCTAAACCGGACGTTCGAGATTGGCCTATCGGAATATGCGTTGCGTGAGGATGTAGGGTTGCTGGCCTACTCTCCGCTGGCGGGGGGCAATCTGACGGGCAAATATCTGGGCGGGGTCATTCCGCCCGGTTCGCGCCGCGACGTGTCGCGCCAGTTCGTGCGCTACGACCTCCCCAATCAGCCGCTCGCCAGCGCACGCTATGTGGCGATCGCCCATGCCTTCGGGCTGGACCCGGCGCAGCTGGCATTGGCTTTCGTCAACGCGCAGCCCTTCGTCACCGCAACGATCATCGGCGCAACCAGTCTGGATCAGCTAAAGGCGAATATTGCGAGCGTGGACATCAAATTGACCGAAGAACAACTGGCCGCGATAGAGGCGGTGCATCGCGCCATCCCCGATCCGTGCCCCTGACACGCATATAGTCAGGCGGCACGCGGCGAATGGGCGGCCCTGTCCGAAGAGGCCGGCGTATCGGCCATGGCCGTTATCCCATTCCACCAATCTTCGACCGTGGGCGTCAGGATCGCCAGTTTGCCATGGCGCGGCCGCGCGTGCCAGACGCCGGCCATGCACAGATAGCGCCATTGCGGATCACAATTGACGGGTATGTTGCAAAAGCGGCTCGCCACGCCGGTCGTTGTAGGATCGACATGGCGTAATTCGCTGGGAACGTCTCGCCAGCTGCCATCGGGGAATCGTACCGAAATCGCCATTGCCTGCCTCCATCCCCGCCTTTTACTCCCCGACAACGCGCCACAAGCCATTGAGTTCATTGCGCCTTATGGAAAAGGGAGGCGACTAATCCAGGTTAAGGCGATTGCCCGCCTTGCAAATTTGTCGCAATATCGCAATCAATTGCGAATATGTCGCATTATCCTTAAGAGCCGCTTGAACGAATCGCCAAATCAACAAGGGGGCTTGATAATGACCGTAAAATGGATCGCGCTTGGCAGTGTGGCGGCAATCGCGTTGTGCCATCCGGCCGTTCATGCGGCGGACGACGCCGTGGCGGCGGATGTGGAGCAGGCGCAGGACAATATCGTCGTCACTGCCGCCACGACCGGGTCCAAGACGGACACCGCGCTGATCGAACTGCCCCAGCCGATCAAGGTCATCACCTCGGAACAATATCTGTCGCAGGGTGCAATCAGCATTTCCGACACGGTCAAATATGCCGCGGGTGTGCTCGCCAATCCCTATGGCCGCGACACCCGCGTCGATGGGTTCAACGTGCGCGGCCTGGACGCATTGCAGTTCCGCGACGGCATGCGCGACATCTTCAGCTATTATGCCAGCATCACGTCGGACCCCTATAATTTCTCGCGCGTGGAAATCCTGCGCGGTCCGGCGTCCGTGCTGTTCGGCCAGGGGTCGATCGGCGGCCTCGTCAACCTGGTGTCCAAGTCGCCGGAGTTCCGCACCGGGGGCGAAATCAATCTCGTCTATGGCAGCTATGATCGCAAGGAGGTACTGGGCGACGCCAATGTCGCGCTGGCCGATAATCTGGCGGTGCGCTTCGTCGGCCGTGCCCGCGACGCCGACACCTATGTCGATCATGTGCCCGACGACCGGGTGATGTTCGCCCCGTCGATCCGCTGGCAGCCGACGCCGGATACCGACGTCGTGCTGACCGGGCTTTACCAGGAGGACGACACCGGTTCGACTTCGCAATTCCTGCCGATCGTCGGCACGTTCCGCCCGAACACTGTCGCTGGCGAGCAACTTGGTCGCTACACATTCGTCGGCAAGGCAGGCTGGGACCGTTACAATGGCCGCTCGCTGCAAGGCGGCGGCTCCATCACCCACAGCTTCTCCGACGCGATCAAGATCAACCTCAAGGCCCGCTACATCGACAGCGACCTGGAATATAACACCCATTATGCCGACAGCTATTCGAACCCTAAGGACCCCTTCTCGGTCTATGGCACGGACGGGCGCACCATCGGCCTGACCGCGGATGCCAGCGACGCGCGGATGAACGTGTTCTCGACCGACAACAACATCCAGTTCACTTTCAACACCGGCGCGAATATCGAACATAAGATGCTGGTCGGCATTGATTATAGCTGGAACAAAGTATCCAAGCGCTATGCTGGTGGGTCTGAACTCGTCGATCTCTACGACATCGATTATGATGCGCTGAAAACCTATGATCCCACCGGTCCCTTCATCACGGAATCGCAGAAGCAGCTTGGCGTCTATGTCCAGGACCAGATCCGCCTCTACGACCGCGTATCGGTCGTACTGGGCGCGCGCCGCGACCGTGTCACCGGCTCGTCGGGCCAGAAAGATAATGCCACCACCTTCCGCGCCGGCATCATCGGCGAGATCGGCGCCGGCATCTCGCCCTTCTTCAGCTATACCGAGAGCTTCCTGCCGGTCGCCGGCCGACTTCAGATAGGCCAGGACGAAACTGGAAACACGATCTTCGGCGATCCCTACCGTCCCCAGACCGGCACCCAATATGAAGCGGGCGTGAAGTGGCAGCCGGACGTCAACACGCTGGTCACCGCCACGGTCTTCAAGATCAAGGAACGCAACCGCGTCCTCTACGGCGCCAATAATTCCACGTCCCAGTCGGGCGTGCTGGACACCAAGGGGTTCGAGATCGAGGCCAGCCGCACCCTGCCGGGCAATTTCGAGCTGCTGGCCAATTATGGCTATGCCAAGCTCAAGTCGGAAGTGAACACCAGCCTGGACTATATGCCGCGCCACACCGCGTCCTTCTGGACCACCAAGACATTCGGCCTCGTGGACGAAGCCCAGCTGCGCCTGGGCGGCGGCGTCGTCTATAGTGGCAGGAGCGTCTCGACCAGCGCCCTCTGGTCCATCGTCACCCCGGCCCGCACCACGGTCGATGCGCTGGCGGAGATCAACTGGAACAGCTGGCGCTTTGCACTGAACGCGACCAATCTGCTCGACAACCGCTATTATGCGTCCTGCCTGGCGCGGGGCGACTGCTTCGTCGGCGCGCCGCGCAACGTGATGGGCACGGTCGGCTTCCGGTTCTGACGATCATAAAAGGAGAGCGAACATGAAGACACTATCCATCGTCTTGGCGGCGCTGTTGAGCCTGTCCTCCACGGCGCAGGCGCATGAAGTGTGGGTGGAGCGCGACGGCACGGGGCCGGCGCGCATCTATCTGGGCGAACCGGGTGAGGCGTTGCCGGAAGGCGGCGATCCTGAGTTCGAGAAGCTGAAAAGCCCCAAGCTGGTGCCCGCGTCGAGCGCCGCACAGGTCCGCAAGACCGGCTATATCGAGGTGGCCGCGCCGCCCGGCGATGTGCGCGTCATCGACGACAGCGTGTTCGCGCCCTGGGGCGAAGAGGGCAAGAAGGAAGGCGTAATCTATTACGCCCGCGCTGGCCGCGCCGAAGCCAAGGCGGGCCTGCCGCTGGAGATCGTGCCGACCGCCGCCAACGCCGACAGCTTCACCTTGCTGCGCAACGGCAAGCCGGTGTCCGCGGCCAAACTGACCGTCATCTCGCCCGACAAATGGTCCAAGGCTTTCGTCACCGATGCGCAGGGGCGCGTCACGCTGCCGCTCAAGGACAAGGGCCGCTATATCCTGAGCGCGACGCAGACGGAAAAGGGCGACCTCAGCCTGGCCGGGCAGAAGGTGGCGACCCTCTATCACATCGCGACGCTGACCTTCTTGAACGACTGAGCAACAATGTGACGGCGCCTGTCATTGATATGACATGGCGCCGTCGCGCAATCCACATTGCGGTGCAACATGACGCGGATAGGCCGCCCCCGAATTAAGATCCAAAGGGGGATTATCCGACCATGCGTATCACCACCGCTCTGCTGATGGCGTCGACCGCCATCATCGCCCAATCCGCCTATGCCCAGGATGTTGCGCCCGCCGCCGATGCCGCCGCTGTCGATGGCGCTGATATCATCGTGTTCGGCCGGGGCGAAACCCGCCAGGTGCAGGAAATCAAGGCGCGCGACATCGTCGTGCTGACGCCGGGCACCAATCCGCTCAAAGCCATCGAGAAGCTGCCCAGCGTCAATTTCCAGTCGGCCGACCCGTTCGGCAATTATGAATGGTCGCAGCGGATCACCATCCGCAGCTTCAATCAGAACCAGCTCGGCTTCACCTTCGACGGTATCCCGCTGGGCGACATGAGCTATGGCAACCATAACGGCCTGCACATCACCCGCGCAATCAGCAGCGAAAATATCGGCAGCGTGCGCGTCAGCCAGGGCGCCGGTTCGCTCGGCACGCAGGCCACCGGCAACCTCGGCGGCACGGTCGAAACCTTCTCGATGGACCCGACCGGCGAACTGGGCGCGCAGGGCAACCTGACCTATGGCAGCAACGACACCTGGCGCGCCTTTGGTCGCATCAACTTAGGGAGCGCGGACGGTATCCGCGGTTACGTGTCCTATGGCTATGGCTCGACCGACAAATATAAGGGCGAGGGCGTTCAGGACCAGCATATGGGCAATGCCAAGGTCATCATCCCCATCGGCGACGCGAAGATCGACGGCTGGCTGAGCTATTCCGACCGCCGCGAACAGGATTATCAGGACATGTCGATGGGCATGATCCGTCGCCTCGGCTGGGACTGGGACAACACTTATCCCGATTATACCCGTGCGATCGACTATGCCGACCGCCTCAATGACGTGGACCGCGTTAGCAATAGCGGCGGCTCGCCCTTCCCCGATGGTCGTTTCGACTATAGCGGTGCGCCGGTCGCCGGTGGCCAGGTCTATCCCGGCAATGTCACCAGCGCCGACGACGCCTATTATGACGCGGCCGGCCTGCGCAAGGACTGGCTGGGCGCGGTGGGGCTGACCACGCCGCTGGGCGACGCCGCGACCTTCAAGATCAAGGGCTATTACCACAATAACAGCGGCATGGGTCTGTGGGGCACCCCCTATACCCCCAGCCCGAACGGCGTGCCCATGTCGGTGCGCACCACCGAATATGACATGGACCGGATCGGCGTGTTCGGCAGCCTCGACTATACGCTGGGCATCCAGAATCTGAGCGTCGGCGCCTGGTATGAGAATAACAAGTTCCATCAGGCCCGCCGCTTCTACGCCTTCGCCAGCCGGACCGAACCGGGCCTGTCGTTCCGCGACTATCCCAAAAACCCCTTCTTCACTCAGTGGGAATTCGACTTCACCACCGACACCTTCCAATATCATGTGCAGGACAAGATCGATCTCGGCATGGTGACGATCAATCTGGGGTGGAAGGGCTTCAAGGTCACGAACAAGGCCGAAGCGGTCGTGTCGTCCACCTTCCCCGAAGGCAAGATCAAGGCGGAAGACTGGTTCCAGCCGCATGCGGGCTTCGCGGTCGAATTGACGCCCGAAGCGGAAATCTTCGGCGGCTTCACCCAGGTCACCCGCGCCTTCGCCAGCGCCACGACCACTGGTCCCTTTTCCACCAACCAGGCCGGTTTCGACGCGATCAAGGATGATCTGAAGCCCGAAACGTCGGACACCTTCGAACTCGGCCTGCGCTATAACACGCCGGTCTTCAACGGCACGCTGGGCGCCTATCTGGTCAACTTCAAGAACCGTCTGCTGGCCGTGCAGGTCGGCTCGGCGATCCAAGGCAATCCGTCGGCGCTCCAGAATGTCGGTGGCGTCCGCGCGGTCGGCGTCGAGGCGGCGGGCGACCTGCGGCTGGGCGGCGGCTTTGGCCTCTATGCCAGCTACAGCTACACCGACGCTACCTATCGCGACGATGTCGTGAACGGCAATGGCGTGGTGGTCGCCGCGATCGAGGACAAGACCGTGGTCGACAGCCCCAAGCATATGGCGCGCGGCGAATTCAACTATGACGATGGCCAGCGCTTCTTCCGCGTCGGCGTCAACTATATGTCGCGTCGCTTCTACAGCTACACCAACGACGCCTCTGTGCCCGAGCGCGTGATCGTGGATGCGTCGCTGGGCTATCGCTTCACCGACAAGGTCGAAATCCAGATGAACGTCACCAACCTGTTCGACAAGAAATATGTCGGCACGATCGGGTCGGGCGGTTTCGGCAACAGCGGCGACGCGCAGACCCTGCTGGTCGGCGCGCCGCAGCAATTCTTCGCGACGTTGAAGGCCGGGTTCTAAAATAGTGAAAAAGGTCGCGCTTCTCCTCTCCGCTCTTACCGCGTTCACACCGAGCGCGGCGCTGGCGGAGCCGCTGCTCCTCATCTCGATTGACGGGCTGCGGCCCGGCGACGTGCTGGAGGCGCAAAAGCGCGGCCTTTCCCTACCCAATCTGCGCCGATTTCTGACCGATGGCGCCCATGCGTCGGGCGTCACCGGGGTCGCGCCCACATTGACCTATCCCAGCCACACGACGCTGATGACCGGGGTGTCGCCCGCGACACATGGCATCGTCGCCAATAACAGTTTCGATCCGACCGGCATCAACCAGGGCGGCTGGTACTGGTATGCGCAGGATATCAAGGTGCCGACCCTGTGGGAGGCGGCCACGAAGGCGGGCCTGTCCACTGGCAACGTCCATTGGCCGGTCAGCGTGGCGGCCAGGGGCGTGACCTGGAACCTCTCGCAAATCTGGCGCACCGGCCATGCCGACGATGCGAAATTGCTCGATGCGCTGGCGACGTCGGGGCTGAAAGCGGAACTGGAAGCGAAAGTCGGCCAGCCCTACGCCATGGGCATCGACGAGAGCCTGCCCGGCGACCAGAATAGGGGCCGTTTCGCTGCCGCGCTGATCGCCGCGCACAAGCCGCAATTCCTGACCGTCTATCTGACCGCGCTCGACCATGAACAACATGCGATGGGGCCAGATACGCCACAGGCCAAAGCCGTGCTGGAAAAGATCGACGCCATCGTCGGCGATCTGATCGCCGCGGAGCGCAAGGCGCATCCCGACGCGGCGATCGCGCTGGTCAGCGACCATGGGTTCGAAGCGACCCAGACCGGCCTCAACCTTTTCCGCGCCTTCATCGACGAAGGGCTCATCACGCTGGACAAGGACGGCAAGGTCGCGTCCTGGCAGGCAATGCCCTGGATAGCGGGCGGGTCGGCCGCGATCATGCTGGCGCGCCTGGATGACGCCGCCATCGCCGATCGGACGAAGACGCTGCTCGACCGACTCGCCGCCAACCCGGCCAACGGCATCGCGGCAGTGCTGGACAAGGCGGCGATCGCCAAAATCGGCGGCAATCCGCAGGCGTCTTATTATGTCAATCTGAAGCCCGGCTTCGTCACCGACATCTTCCGTGGGGCGAGCGCGCCCTTGATCGCGCCCACGCCGGTCAAGGGGATGCACGGCTATCTGCCCGGTCCCGCCCATCTGGACGCGACCTTCATGGTGATGGGCAAGGGGATCGCCGCGGGCAAGGATCTGGGCCGGATCGATATGCGCGCGATCGCGCCGACGCTGGCGACGATCATGGGCGGGACGCTGCCCGATGCGGATTCCGCGCCGATCGACCTGCGGTAACAAATCTGCGCATAAAGCGTCACAGGACTGACCGATGGCCTTCATGCCGTTGCAACCGCGGCGTAAGCGGCACGTCATGCGCCCGCTGTAATCGGACAGCATGACAGCAATACATCCCCGCCAGATCCGCATCCCGGCTGCCGACAAGGCGCGGTTGCATATCCTCTTCCTCGCCAAACATGCGCGCGCCGGCGGCCGGCCCGATGCGCAGGACGGCAATCATGCCGTCTATCATCATGAAATGCGCACGACGCTGGAGGCGATCGGCCTGCATGTCGATGTCGCCGACAGCTATGACGCGCTGTTCGATCGGCCCGACGCCGATTTCGTCGTCACCCTGCTCAATCGCGGCGGTTTCTTGAATAGCGAGATGCTCGCGCCGCTGCTGCTCAGCCGTCACGCCGTCCCCCATCTGGGCGCCAGCCCGATCGTGCGCGGCCTGTCCGACGACAAATATCTCAGCAAGCTGATCGCGCGCGCGCGCGGCGTGCCGACGATGCAGGCGCAACTGTTCCGGCGCGGCGGCCTGTTCGACGCCCCGACCTTCCACGCCGACCGGCTGGTGGTGAAGCCCAACGCCTCTTCGGCCTCCTGGGGCGTCAAGATGGTGGATGACTGGAGCCAAGCGCGGGACCATGCCGACAGCCTGTTCGCGCTCGGCCATGACGTGCTGGTCGAACAATGGGCGCCACTGCTGGACGTCGCCGTGCCGGTGATCGGCGGCAGCGGCGGCCAGCCCTGGATCTTGCCGCCCATGATGTATGTCCCCGCCGATCCGCATCGCGAGCGCAGTTATGAAGAGAAGCGCGGTTTGGTCGATGCAGGCGATGACCCGCTGATCCTAGTCGAGGATGCCGATCTGCGCGCCCGGCTGGAGGCGATGACCGCCGCGCTGTTGCCCGAACTCTGGCCGTTCGATTATGGCCGCTTCGAATTTCGCTACGATCCGGCCAGCGGGCAGCTGCTGTTCATGGAAGTCAACCTGTCCTGCAATCTCTGGTCGAAAAAGACGATCGCCCGCTCCGCCGCCTCGATCGGTCTCGATCACGCGGCGCTGGTCGAAACGATCGTCGGCCATAGCCTGGCGCGGCAGGGCCTGCTGAGCGACGCCATCATGCGGGTGGCGGCATGAGGACCGGCTGCACCACCGCGATCCTGCTCGCCGGCCGGCGCGATGGCGCGACCGATCCGCTGGCGCTGGCGGCCGGTGTCACGCATAAATGCCTGGTCCCGGTGGCGGGTCAGCCGATGCTGCTGCATGTGATCGAGGCTCTGGTCGCCAATCGCCGGATCGGCACCGTGCGCGTCGTGATCGAAGACCCGGCGCTGCTGGCCGGCCTACCGCCGCTGCGCGGGTTGCTGCACAGCGGCCGGGTGATCGGTGTAGCTGCGCAGCCCAATCTGGTGGACAGCGTGCTGGCGGGCGCGGACGGCGCGGCCTTCCCGCTGCTCATCACGACCGCCGACAATGTGATGCTGACGCCGGAGGCTGTGGACGAGATGCTGGACGGATGCATGGCGCAGGGGGCGGACGCCGCCGTCGCCTTCACCCGCCGTGCGTCGGTGCTGGCCGCCCACCGCCAAGGGCAGCGCAAATTCTACAATTTCGCCGACGATAGCTATTCCAACTGCAACACCTATTGGCTGCGCGATCGGACGGCGCTGAAAGTTGCCGAGACGTTCCGGTCGGGTGGCCAGTTCGTCAAGCATCCCGCGCGTATCGTCGGCGCTTTCGGCCTGCTCAACCTCATTCGCTTCCGCTTCGGCATCGGCACGCTGGACCAGGCCTTCGCCCGCTTTTCGCGCCGTTTCCGCCTGACGATCAGCCCGGTGATCCTGACCGACGGCGCGGTGGCGGTCGATGTGGACAATGCCCGCTCGCACGGCGTGGCGGAAGAGATGCTGGCCATGCGCAGCACGCTGGCCGTGGCGGCGGAGTAAGGCTTGCTCACGCTGCGCGCGCTGCCGGTCCGGCGGGACGGCGGCAACAGCCTGACCGCTGCCTATCATGACGGGCTGGCGCGCCACTGGTCGCCCGCGCGACGGCTAGCGGCGCATGGCCTGTCGGCGATCGGCTGTGGCGGCTGGTCGCCCGGCGAGCGGCTGTACCTAAGCGAGGCCGTGCGGACGCAGGGCCTCAGCATGAAGGATCGCAAGGGCCTGCACCGCCTGCTCAACCCCGGCGCTTTTCCACTGTCAAATAACATATTGAAAAATAAACAGTTATTTGCAAAAATAGCTGTAGGACTGCCGCTTCCCGATGCCTGCAATCCCGATACGATGGACCTCGATGCCTGGCTGGCCCGGCAGGACGACATCATCGCCAAGCCCAGCTATCGCTCCAAGGGGCAGGGCGTCGCGCGTTTCGTCCGCCACGGCGACGATTGGCGCGACGGCGAGTATACGCGTACAACTGTCCAACTCGCTGTATCTTTGCGCGCGCTCTGGCGCAGGGGCGGCGTGATTCAGCAACGCCTGCCGACCCACAAGGCGCTGGCCGACCTGTCGCCCGGCGCTTTGCCGACATTGCGCATCGTCACCTGCCTGAACGAGGGCGGCGCGCCGGAAATCTGCGACACGGCGTTGCGCCTCTCGGCGGGCGGACCGCGGCCGGTCGATAATTTCAACGCGGGGAATCTGGTGCTGGCGGTCGATGGACAGGGACATTGCGGCCCCGCCTGGCGCAGCGGCGGCAAGCGCGCCCCGTCCCGCCACAGCCGTCACCCTCTGACGGGTGCGCCGATCAAGGGCATGATATTGCCCGACCATGACGCCGCTTGCGCACTCGCGCTACGGGCGCACGATCGGTTCCGGCACGGCTTCACGGTGATCGGCTGGGACATCGGTCTGACGACGCAGGGGCCGGTGCTGATCGAGGGCAATTGGAACCCCGGCACCGACATCGTGCAACTGGTGAACGGCCGGGGCGTGGCGGACAGTCGGCTGGGCGCGCTCTATCGCCATGCGCTTGATCGATTGACCGATGCGGACTGGCGCGCAGCGCAGGCGGTGCAACGGGACCGGCGGTGAAGATCGCCCTCTACGTCCATGCGCTCGCAGCCACCGGCGTCGTGCGCAATGTGCGCCTGCTCGCCGCTGACTTCCACTCGCGGGGTCATGACGTGATGCTGGTGACGGCGCTGCCCGGCGGGGAAGGGGTGGCTGGCGTGCCGCATCATGCGCTCTTGGCGCAGGCGGGCGGATCGCGGATGCTGCAGAAATGGCGGGCGATGCCGCAGCTCAACGCCTATCTGCGCGGCGCGCGACCCGATATAGTGTTGTCGGCCGGCAATCACGGCCATCTGACCGCGATGCTGGGCAGTCGGGCGGTGCCGGGCCTGCGCCGCATCTACCGGATCAGCAACGACCTGCGCCGCGCGGCACCGGGAACGCCGGGCGGGGTAGCCGGTTCGCTGGTCCGGTCTATCGCCATGCGGTTGTTGGCCGCGGACGGCGACCGGCTGGTGCTGGTGTCGCCAACGCTGGCGGTCGGCGCCTTCGTCAGCGCTTTTGCCGAAGGACGGGCGCACGTCATCGAAAATGCGATCGATCCCGCTATCGCGCGCACCCGCGCAGCCGGACCGTCGCCCCATGGCTGCTATGAGGATGGAGTCCCGGTCATCGTCGCGATCGGCCGACTGGCGCCGCAGAAGAATTTCGGCACCTTGCTCGCGGCCTTTGCGCAGCTACGCCGCGACGGCACCACGGCCCGCCTCATCATCCTGGGAGAAAGCCGCGACGGCGCGCAACAGGCGCTGCGCGACCAGGCCGATGCGCTCGGCATCGGCGCGGACCTGCTGCTGCCCGGCACGGTCGACAATGTCTTCCCCTGGCTCGCACGCGCCGGCGCGTTCGTGTTGCCGTCCTGGTGGGAGGGGTCGGCCAATGTGCTGCTGGAGGCGATGGCGCTGGACGTGCCGGTCGTCGTCTCGCGGAGCGCGGGCAATGCGGCATCGCTCTTGGAGCAGGGGCGTCATGGGTTGCTGGTCGATCCATCGGACCCGGCAGCCATGGCGCAGGCGATGGCGCAGCAGATCGATCCGACGCGCGCCATCCGGCCGGGCGGCCGGATCGACGCCTATCGGCTGGACGCGATGCTGGACCAATGGGCCGGGCTTCTTGCGTCCATCGCTCCCCTGCATCAGCCGATCTCCCGCACACGATAGCTTGTCGATGAGGCGGCGCATGATGCAGGCGCGCCGTCGGGACGAAGATGTCGCCATAGTTGACGGCCAGTTCAGCCTGCCGATGATGGTGTCGTCACGAAATGATCTTGCACCCCCGTTCTGCCGAACATTACAGCCTATGTAAGTTGCCTGAGAAGCCACGATCGGGCATATTGAGAATCGCCAGGTCGCTGCACGGCTTTTTGTTGAGCATTGCAGGGATGTGGAGGGGATTATACGCGCGGCCGGGGCACTGTGCTTTTGTTATATCGCAGAATCGGAAGAGGGAGGCTCGACCTCCGCGCTGTCGGGTGCGTCGCTATTGCGCTCGGCATGGTGCCGTGTGTCCACAGCCAGGAAGCGCGCGCTCCCAATGCCCCGCGCACGCTGGTGCAGGCGCCCAATCCGCGCCCCTTCAGCGCGCCGATAGCGTCCGACCCGCTGCTCGAACTGGCGAAACCGGCTGGTGCCGATCCGCTGTTCCGATCGGAAATCGAAACCGCGATCCGCAACAATCCGCTGCTCGACGAAGCGCGGGCGAGCGAACGCGAGGCGCGCGCGGCGCGGACGCAGGCCCGATCGCTACTCTTTCCCTCGATCGACCTTTCGATCGACGCCAACCGGTCAGTCGCCCGCAATTTTTCCAACGATCCCGGCAACATCATCGAACGGTCGCGACCCGAAGGACGGACCGATGCGACCGCGTCCGTGCGGCAGCGGTTGCTCGATTTCGGCGCGGCGTCGAACCGGATCGGGGCTGGCAATGCGCGGGTGGACGCGGCGCGGCAAGGCATATTGGGCTATGGCGAAGAAGTGGGGCTACGCACCATCACCGCCTGGTATTCGGTATTCGCGCAGCGGCTGATGGCGCAGGCGGCGCAGGAATATATCGTGCGCCAGATGCAGCTGCGCGGTGGCTTGCAACGCCGGATCGATCAGGGCTTTTCGGCGCAGGGCGATCTGCCGCGGGTCGACAGTTCGATCGCCAATGTCCGGTCGCGCCTTGCCGGCATCCGCCGCGACCTGGCGGGCGCGGAAGCACAATATCGCGCCTTGACCGGCCATGAACCGCCGCCCGAACTGGCCCGTGCCACCCTGCCGCCAGAGGCGGCGGTCGATATGGAGGTGCTGGATGCGATCGTGCTGCGATCGCCCGTCGTCCGCAAGGCGGAAGCAGAGGCTCGCGCAGCGCGCCAGGAAGCGCGGGCAGCGCGATCGGATCGATTGCCCACCATTGCCGCGGGCGTGGATGCAGGACGCTATGGCGTGTTCGAAAGCCCCGGCGACTATGATGTGCGCGGCCGCATCATCGTTCGTGCGCAACTTGGCGCCGGTTTCAACGCCAAGGCTGACCAGGCGACGGCGCGGGCGGATGCGGCGGACGCCTATGCCGACCGCGTCCGGCAGGAAGCGATGCGCGACGCGCAGATGGCGCTCGCCGACATAAGGGGGCTGGACGATCAACTCGCAGCGGCGGAAGCGAGCTATATCGCCAATCGCAACACGCGCGACGTCATCGCGACGCGCTTCGAAGCCTCGCAGGGCACGCTGTACGACCTGCTCTATGTCGAGGATAACTATTTCTATTCCATTGCAAGCTATGTGCAGACCCTCGCCGAACGGGATGTGTCGCGCTTTGCCCTGCTGGGGCGGACGGGCCGATTGCTGCCCAGTCTCTCGATCGCCGTCAATCCTTCGGACCGGATGGAAACGCCATGACCGACCAGCCCCTGATCGCCGCCGCCCGGAAACGCTTTGCCCCCTGGCTGATCGAACCGATGCTCCGCAATCGTGGCACCTACATCAAGGTCGGCGTGGCTGCGGCGATGATCAATCTGTTCGCGATGGTCTCGTCCCTGTTCACGATGACCGTCTATGACCGGGTCATCCCCAACGATGCGTCATCCTCCCTGGTCGGGCTGAGCATTGGCCTTGCTATCGTGGTCCTATTCGATTTCGTGTTGCGGCTGCTGCGTGTTTATTTCGTCGACATCGCCGGTGCCAATATCGATTATGAGGTGGGCGACACGCTGTTTGCCAAGCTGTTGTCCATGCGGCTCGACCACCGCGCCGGGTCCACTGGCACGCTCACCGGATTGATGCGCGAATTGGAAACGATGCGCGACTTTTTCGCATCCGCAACGCTGACGGCGATCATCGACGTGCCGTTCATCATCATTACGCTGGCCGTCATGGCCATGTTGGGTGGGATATTGGTGCTACCGCCGCTGGCTATGATCCCTGTCGTGGTCGTCGCCGGCTTGATCACCAATCCGGCGCTCGATCGCCTGTCGGCGGCCAGCCTTGGCGACGGACTGCGCAAACAGTCGGTGCTGGTCGAAACCATCGGGAGTCTGGAAACGGTCAAGGCGATCGGTGCGGGCGGGATGCTGAGCGCGCGGTGGCGATCGGCGCTCAAAAGCCATGCGCAAAGCTCGCTGAGCCAGCGACTGACCGCGTCCATCGCGATGACGGTGGCGAACAGCGCGAACATCATCGCCTATTGCGGCATCATCATCCTGGGCGTCGGGCTGATCCGCGACAATAGCATCACGACCGGTGCGCTGCTGGCCTGCTCGATTTTGTGCGGACGCGCGATCGCGCCGCTGGCGCAGATCGCCAACCTGCTGGCGCGCCTGTCCGCCACCCGCATCGCCTGTCGCCAAATCAACACATTGATGGACACGCCCAGCGAAGGGCCGGCGGGTGAGCCGCTGCAACCCGCGCGCCTGCTCGGTGGAATCGAGTTGCGAAACGTCGCTTTCCGCTACCCGCGCGCGTCCGAAAAGGCGCTGGACCAGATCAGCCTCTCGATCGCGCCTGGCGAGCGCGTCGGTTTTCTGGGCCGGGTAGGTTCGGGCAAGTCGACCCTGGCGCGGCTGATCCTGGGACTGTACGAACCGCAGGAGGGCGTGGTCATGATCGACGGCACCGATGTGCGTCAGTTCGATCCCGGCCGATTGCGCCGGTTCATCGGCGCTGCGATGCAGGATAATGTGCTGATCGCCGGATCAGTGCGGGACAATATCTGTCTCGACCGCGCGGATATCGATCATGACGAGATGATCCGTGTGGCATCGCTGAGCGGCACCCATGATTTCATGGGCAAGATCGTCAACGGCTATGACCTCAAGCTCACGGATCGCGGCGAAGGCCTGTCGGGCGGGCAGCGGCAGTCCATTTCGCTGGCGCGCGCACTGGCGGGACGACCGCCGATTCTGATCTTCGATGAACCGAGCAGCGCGATGGACGCCCAGACCGAAACCGACCTGATCGACCGCCTGCAACCGGAAGTGGAAGGGCGCACCATAGTGTTGATCACCCACCGTCCCTCGTTGCTCCGGTTGGTCGATCGGATCGTCGTGATGGAACAGGGGCGGATCGCCGCAGACGGACCGCGCGATGTCATCCTGCAACGGCTGACGCGGGGCAAAGCGGCATGAGCGGCGAGGCGCAACTTCCAGGCTATGGGCATATCCGGCCCGCCGTCCCTGCGAATATCTTCCTGTGGGCGATCGCGGCTTTCCTGCTGATCTTCCTGCTATGGGCGGGATTGACCGAAATCGACCGGACCGTGCGAGCCAATGGGCGGGTCATCCCCAGTTCGCAGTTGCAGGTGATCTCCAATCTGGAAGGCGGTGTGGTGGATACGATCCTGGTGCGGACCGGTCAGGATGTGAAAGCCGGTGCGCCTTTGATCCGTCTCAGCCCGATCCAGCCCGGTGCAGAACTGGCGAGCAACCGGGCCAGCGGCGATGCGCTGAGCCTGAAGATATTGCGGCTTGAGGCGGAGATTTCAGGGCGAACGCCTATGTTCCCTGCTGCCCGTAATCCCAGCATGGCCAGCCAGATCGCAGTGGAGCAGAGCCTGTATCGCGCGCGCATGGCCGAACTGGCGAGCCTGTCCAATGTCGGGTCGGCCCGCATAACCCAGGCGCAGCGTGGGATCGGTGAGGCCGCCGCGGCGCAGGCTGCCCGTATCTCCGCCCGCGATACCGCGCGCAGCGATCTCGACCTGATGCGCCCGCTTGTGCGAGAAGGAATCGAGCCGCGCCGGTCGCTGCTACAGGCGGAAAATGCCTATAGCGTTGCCGCGAGCGAAGCGGTCGGGTCCGGCGCCGCGCTCAGCCGCGCCCATTATATCCTGGCGGAGGCGCAGGCCAGCGCCGTGCAGCAGCAGCGCGACTGGATCGCGCGTGCGGGGAATGAACTCACTGCTGCGCGCGCCGAAATGTCGGTGCGCGACGCGACCATGCCTGCCTATGAATATAAGCTCGACCGCACCGTCGTCCGCGCGCCCTTGGATGGACGCGTCAACCGGGTCTTCGTGACGACGGTCGGTGGCAGCGTGCGGGCGGGCGATCCGCTGCTGGAAATGGTGCCGGCGCGCGACAACCTGCTGGTCGAGGCGATGGTGGCCGCCAAGGATATTGCCTCGGTGCGGCTGGGGCAGCGGGCCAAGGTTGAAATTTCTGCCTATGACAGTGCGATCTACGGGTCGATGCAGGGGCAGGTCGTTGCGCTGTCGCCTGATGCTGTCATCAACGAACGGACCGGCGAGAGCCATTATCTCGTCCGCGTGCGTACAATTAACGACGCCATTCTGGACAGGGAAGGGCGTCGGCTTCGGATCGGACCGGGCATGGGGGCCAATGTCAGCCTGCTTGGCGACAAGCGCACGATACTGGCCTATATCCTGACCCCGCTGACGCGTCTCAAGGAAACCGCCTTCCGCGAATGATCCGGCTTGAATTGGGGGGCGGTGCGATGTCGGATCGCGGCCATCAGTCTGGCTGGCGACAGGCATCCAGCCGCCCTTGAGACGCCTTAAGGAAGCCATCTTGCGATCCGGTGACGGAGAGCGGTGCGCCAAGGCTGTGCACCTCCATCGCCCATCGCTGCCATGGCCGCATATCGTGCGGTTACAGATTTGGAGAAGGCGGACGGGCGTCACGCTCTGTCGCTTTGCCTGAATCAGCGCATACCATATGCGGCAGATGCGGCCATTGCAGTCTTGCCGGTTTGCACCAGTAGGATGGTCGCAGCGAGGGACGCAGATAAGTCCTTCTGGCAACCCTTCATATGGCTCCAAAAAAAAGGGCCACCCGACGGATCGGGTGGCCCTGTTCAAAACGATTAGGTCATATTCACACGATGATGAATTCGGACGCGACCATGCTCAATCCCGTGCCGATCGTTGCGAACTGAACCGCCGCGATCGCGCCGGTGCCATCGGCATCGAACAACAGCGCGCCGGTCGCGCTGTTGTAGATGATCCGATCGCCGGCATCGTTGGCGGCCGACCCGATCTGGAACTGGGGAGCCGACAGCGCGCCTGCCGTCAGTCCCGCAAACATTGCGTCGTCCAGTTGGATCGTATCATTGGCTACGACATAGTCGGTGATCGTATCGACATTGCCGCCGCCCAGCGTCGAGGCGAAGAGGAAGATGTCGGAACCGGCCCCGCCTTTCAGCGTATCCACGCCCAATCCGCCGTTGAGCACATCGTTACCGTCAAGGCCGTCCAGAATATTATTGCCACTATTGCCGGTAATGGTCTGACCCAGATCATTGCCGGTGGCGTTGACGTTGGCAGAACCGGTTAGTGTCAGTTTCTCGATGTGGCGACCGGCCAGCGAATAGGTTACCGACGAGAATATCTGGTCGTTCGTGCCGCCTGTCGAAGCGCCTTCCACAACATTGTCGCCGACATTGTCGACATAATAGGTGTCGCTGGACGTTCCACCATCCAATGTGTCTGCGCCCGCCCCACCGTTGAGAGTATCGCTGCCATCCCCACCGGTGATGATATTGGCACCGCTATTGCCGGTCAGCACGTCGTTAAAGGATGTGCCGGTCAGATTTTCTATACCCACCAGCGTGTCGGTGCCGGCCCCGACCGTATTCTGCGCGCCTGCGATCGCCAGGCTGACGGTTACACCAGCAGCCATGCCAGCATAGGTGGCTGTATCGCTGTCCGCACCACCATCCAGCGTGTCATTGCCCAGGCCGCCGTTAAGCACATCGTTGCCGGCGAGGCCGGTCAAGATATTGTTGCCGCTATTGCCGATGAGGGTCTGAACCAGACTATTGCCGGTGGCGTTGATGTTTGCCGATCCAGTCAGGGTCAGCTTTTCGATTTGGCGACCGGGCAGCGAATAGGTCACCGACGAGAAGATTTGATCGTTCGTGCCGCCAGTCGAGGAGCCTTCCAGGACATTGTCACCGACATTGTCGACATAATAGATGTCGTTGGACGCGCCGCCTTCCAATGTGTCGGCACCTGCGCCGCCGTCGAGGATATCGGCGCCGGCTCCACCGCTAATCACATTGGCGCCGCTGTTGCCAGTCAGCACATCATTAAAGGATGTGCCGGTCAGATTTTCAATACCGATCAGCGTGTCGGTGCCGGCCCCGATCGTATTCTGCGCGCCTGCAACCGCCAAGCTGACGGTTACACCAGCAGCCATGCCAGCATAGGTGGCAGTATCGATGTCCGCACCGCCATCAACTGTATCATTACCTGCGCCTCCATTCAGCAGGTCGTTACCCGCGCCGCCCTGCAGAACGTCATTGCCGTCCAAGCCGTTCAGCGTATCGGCGCCGGCATTGCCGATAAGACGGTTGGCCTCCGCCGAACCAGTCACTTGGTCATTGCCCGATCCGGTCGTCGCATTTTCCACGCTGGCGAGCGCGATGAGGCCGGAACCGCCGCTGATTGCGAATTCGCCATCGGAGAGATTGACGACATAGTCGGAGATCAGTGCGGAGCCGTCGATCGTATCGACGCCAGCGCCGCCAGAGAACAACTCGCCATAGCCGCCATTCCAGCCGGCAATGACCTTGTAGATATCATCACCCGCTTCGCCATAGGCGACATCTACGCCGGATCCGCCATTGAAGGTATCATTGCCGATACCGCCGATCATCTGGTCATTGCCATTGCCACCATTGATGGTGTCGTTGCCGGCCTCACCATTGATCACGTCGTTGCCATCATTGCCGTTCAGCACATTATTGACGCCGTTACCGGTAAGGGTGTCGGCAAGCTGAGTGCCATCGACATTTTCGACGCCGGTGATGGTGTAGGGGCCGCCGAAGCTGGGGCTGAAGTTCCAGCTTCCTGCGGCCAGATCCACCGTGGCGCCATAGGTTGTCGTATAGTTGCTTAGGTCCAGCCGGTCGCTGCCGCTGCCGCCATTGACATTGTCGCCAAATTCGCCCTGCAGCACCTGGAAGACGTCGTCACCAGCATCGCCGTAAACCGTGTCGATTCCGAAGCCGCCCTGAATGACGTCATTGCCACCATTGCCATGGATGATGTCTAGGCCGATCCCGCCCTTCAGCGTGTCATTACCGCTGTTACCGTTGATCGCATTGTCATTGCTGTCGCCGGTTATGGTATCTGCGAGCTGGGTGCCATCGACGTTTTCGACACTGGTGATGGTGTATGGGCCGCCGAAGCTGGGATTAAAGTCCCAGCTGCCCGCGCTGAGATCGACAGTGGCGCCATAGGTGAGGGTATAATTACTCAGATCCAATCGATCCGTGCCGCTGCCGCCGTCGATATTGTCGCCAAATTCACCTTGAAGAACCTGGAAGACATCGTCGCCTGCTTCGCCATAGACGGTATCGGTCGCAAATCCGCCCTGGATGATGTCGTTGCCATCGCCACCATAGATGATGTCGCTACTGCTGCCGCCCAAAAGCGTGTCATTGCCGCCATTGCCATTCAGGACATTGCTGCCGATGGTGCCGGTAATGGTGTCGGCGAGTTGAGTGCCATCCACATTTTCGACCCCTGAGATGGTGTAGGGGCCGCCGAAGCTGGGGTTGAAGTCCCAGCTGCCTGCACTGAGATCGACCGTAGCGCCATAGGTGGCGGTATAATTACTTAGGTCCAATAGATCCGTGCCGCTGCCGCCGTCGATATTGTCGCCAAATTCACCCTGAAGAACCTGGAAGACGTCGTCGCCTGCTTCGCCATAGACGGTATCGGTCCCAAAACCGCCTTGGATTACGTCGTTGCCGTCGCCGCCATAGATGGTGTCCTGACCGCTGCCGCCCTTGAGCACGTTGGCCAAGACATTGCCGGTGATGGTATCGTTACCCGATCCGCCAGTGGCGTTCTCGATCAGCGAGGCGTTGCTGCCGCCGAAGGTGAGGGCGTTGAAGATGTTGCCGCGGGCATAATTGCCGCCGCCCAGATAGGCCTGCTGCGTAGCGCTGAACAGCGAATGGCCGCCAGGCGCCAGATTGATGGTGACCGCATTGCCATAGGCTGACAGATCATAGGTATCGATGCCCCCACCGTCCCAGATGGTCGCAAAGATGCGATTGTCGCCCGGCTGGATCGCGACGTCGCCATTGATATAGGTGATGCCGGTGGTCGGGTTCCAGCTATAGGTCGTATTTTCAGCGTGAACCGTATAATCGGCGCCATACATGGTCTGGAGCGCAGCGATGTCGAGCATCATATAGGTTTGCGGGGCGCCAAACTGTTCATAGCTGTATCCGCTGAGCGGCGCGCCAACATAGCTGCGATAAGTCATGACCGAAAATTCGATCGAATCCCAGGCTGTCGGAAGGGCCACGTTACTGACGCCGCCCGTTTCCTGCCCATGTTTGAGACCGAGCGAATGACCAAGTTCATGCAACATCGTATGCCAGGCATAATTGCCGGCCACCGGGTTCTTCAGCGAATTGGACGTGCCGTCATAAAAGTTGCCGAAGAAGGTGTCGCCGCCATAGATGCTGTTTGAAGGGTAATAGGCATAGGCGGTCGGTGCGTCGCTGGAATTGGCGCCGCGAATGGTTGCCGCGCCGCTGCCTGCGCCGGCATAATCGATCGTCAGGTTAGTAAAACCTTCGATCGAAAAACCATAGGCACCGGCCAGTTGCGTGTAGGTTGCGGCGTTGAGCGCACTATGCATCGCCAGCAGTTGCTGGGGCGTGAATTGGGAGAAGCCCTCATTCTGCGCGCTGGTGCCATCACCGTCGCTGTCGGAAAAATAACCCGCCTGATAGTCGGCGGTCGAGTCCACATCCGCATAGGTGATGCTTCCAGACCACCCGTTTCCGCGCAAAATGCCATCGATGCGGGCATCGCCGGTGGCGGCCACCGCGAAGATCGTGGATGCGCTGCCATTTTCCGCCAAATCGTCGGAACCCGGTGCCGTATCGGGTGGGGTCGGTGCGTCCATCGGATAGAGCAGCCGGACTTCGCTGCGGACCTGCGCTTCGCGCGACAGCGACCAAGTGCCGGTAAATTCCGGCCCCGATCCGCTAGCGTCGGAAGTCGAGGGAAGGGCATAATCGGGAGTTAACTTGACCTTGATAGGCCCAGAGCCAGTGACTTTGAACATACATCCTCCTAAAGAGCAGAGAGGGTGACACGTTCACTGTGTCAATTGGCGACCGTTTCTTGGGCGCACTCATGGCACTATTCAGCGCGTGTGCCAAGCTTTACATTTAGCCCGCAAATCAACAGCATAGGAGACTCAAAGAAATAGGATATTGTATTGTCTCGATTTTTGGCGAAACGACTCCACGTAAAATCACGACGGCGGCTTGCAGTTGCGCATGTCGGCACCTGGACAGGGAGCCGGATCGGTGCGACGCGGCGCTTTTGCATCCATCGCAGCGGCGCGTCGCCGGGCTTCGGCCGCCAAGGAATGGGCGGGATGGCGTTGCGCGAATATGTCATAAGCCGACGCAGAATCCTTCTGCTCCACCGCGGCAAATTCCGATCGGATCGCGGCTTCCGAATCTGATGGTGGGGCCATGATGCCGCCGGTGCCGGGCAATCTGCGCCGTTCCGCCAGCGGTGGCGCACCGTCCGCTGGTGCATCGTTCACGCAGCCACCCGCGAGCAGGCAGAGACATAGAAAATGTACGTGATTCGCCATGAACCCCTCACCATAGATTTGGACGTAGGATGTCTGCGGTTTCGGTTCGTCGGTTTATGACGATGGAAACAGCCTATGGAGCGCCTTTGTCGGCATAATATCATGGGCCGGGGCCTCCGACAATGACAGTCCACTTTGGTTCAGTGGCTCAGCATCCTGACCATGTAGGCTGATCCCGCTCCATCATTGGGCATCCGAATAGATCGCCACGCGTTATGCCCGGCACAACCGAAATTTGCCATGTTGATCACTGATGCACAGGGCGTGCCGATCCGCTGGAACCGGGATCAGGCCGAACGCAGCGGAGCATCTCAACCTTTCCGCTGGTCGCGGTGGCAAGCTGCGGCTTGGTGCAGGCGGTGGAGACAATGATGGCGTACGACTCCGCCGCCGTCCCCCGCGTGCTGGAAGGCGTGATCACGGGCGTCGGCTTTTCGCACAGCGATGATGTGGCGGTGGTGCCGACCGCCTGTATCGTGCTGACCTTCTGGGTGCTGGTGTCGCTCAAGAGAATGGGCGCGATGAGGACAGCGAAGGCACCTGACGCTTATCAGGCGCGACGGCGCGCGAGGAAGAAGGTCGCCATGGCGCGCGAAGCGTCCGGGCCTTTGGGGTCGGTGTGACTGCCGCCCGCGTTGCCGCCAGACCAGGCATGGCCGCTGCCATGGACGGTCCATTCCTCCAGCACCGCCGGCCCGCGGCCATAGCGGTAGAAGGTTCGGGTGAAAGCCCGCCCGCCCGGCGCGACGCCCTCCTGTGACTGGACATTGAGTGCGCGCGTGCTCGACCGCTGCAAATGGCTGACGAAGCCGCTGGCGTTGGAGGGATGGACCACCCGGTCGCTGTCGCCATGGAAGAGGATCATGGGCAGCGGCGGGGTCGTCTTGCCGACGGTCGGGGTGGCCTGCCCGCGCATCGCTGCCAGCGCTTCGCCGACGGAGCCGATTGTGCCCATGGGCACGCCCGAATGGACGCCGACCGCGACGTAAAGCTGCGGATAGGCGGCGGCGATGATTGCGGCGGCGGCCCCGCCGGCTGATATGCCCGCAATATAGACGCGTTCGTCATGGCCCTTGCACAAATCCAGGATGTGGCGGGTCATGCCGGCGATGACAGCGGCTTCGCCCCGACCGCGCTTTTGATGCGACGGGCTGTGCCAGTTCCAGCAGCGGTTGGGATTGGCGCGCGACGATTGTTCGGGATAGAGGACCAGGAAGCCCAGTTCGTCGGCGATCCGGTTCATCGCCGTGCCGGTCGCAAAGTCGGCGGCCGACTGGGTGCATCCGTGCAGCATGACGATGAGTGGCAGGCGGCGGCGGGTGGAGCCGACCGGCGTATAGAGCCGGTAGTGTAGCGATCCCTGCGCGCAATTATAGTCGCCTTCGACAAAGCTGCCAGGGGCGGGGCGTTTGACGGGGTCAGCCTTTTTTGGGATGTTTTTGCGCTTGGGCGCGCGCGGTGGCTTGGGGATGGCGGGCATCAGCGCGCGCTGCCACAGCAGGGCTGCGGACAGGGGGCGGCCTCTGCGCGCCATGCGCGTGGCCTTGAGCGCTGTCGAGAAAGGATTTTTCACAGGCGCGCTGCAGCCGGGTCATGCCGGTCGGCGGGCCGTTGCCATGACCTGGAGTCGGGCATCGCTGTTATGCTCCCTCTTGCTGCTATCATGTGGTGAGTGATGCCGTCGGCTGTGCCGGTCCGTGCGAGGCTATAATTCCCGGACGGCGACATTTGATCCATGGCCAATGCAGGCAGCGGCGCTTTGCGCGGCCTGCGCCAGCCGTTGCGCCCAGATATGCTGGCCGTCGGCGTCGCCGATCAGATCCTGGCGGACCTCTATTTCGGCATAGGGAAGATTGTGCGGGAAGGCGTGGCGGGGGACGGTATGGTCCGTGGCGTCCATCTGATAAGGCTGGTTGTCGCCGACGGTGAGCGCAGCGTCGGTGCGCAGCGCGTCGAGCATGGCCCGCGCGAAATCGGTGCGGCCGCGCCAGTGCAGCACGCCGACCTCCCAGGGGCGAGCGATGCCGTTCATGACAGGAGTGAAGCTGTGCAGCGACAGCAGGATGGTTGCGCGTCCCGCGGCTTGGCGCGCGGCTATGGTGGCGGCGATCGCGGCCTGATAGGGCGCGTGGATCGCCTTGATGCGCGCGGCGCGGGCGGCGGCGTCCAGCCCTTCATTGCCGGCGATCCGGCTGCCGTCGGAGATGACGGGGATGGCCTCCGCCTGGGCGGGGTCGCGGTTGCAGTCGATGACGAGGCGCGAATAATATTGGTGCAGGAACGGCGCGTCGAGCAGCCTGGCAAGGACGTGGCCAAGGCCATGGACGCCGATGTCGATCGCGATGTGGCGGCCGCGATCAGCAGGGGAAAGACCAAGGTCGCCGAGCGCGGTCGGCACCGCCGATCCGGCATGGTCGCCGATCAGCAGGAACGGCGAGGAGCCTGCTGCGTTAAACAGTCCGACCGGCGCCGGATCGTCCGCACCTAATAATGTATATGCCGTGCGCCCGGCCATCAGGATTGCTTCCCATGCCGCTGCTGACGATCCATCATGTGACCAGCTATCGCTATCAGCAGCCGGTGTCGCTCGGTGACCATCGCATCATGATGCGCCCGCGCGAGGCGTTTGACCAGCGCCTGCTGTCCGCCCGGCTCGACATCGACCCGGAACCCAGCGAGTTGCGCTGGCTGCATGATGTATTCGGCAATTCGGTGGCGATCGCATCGTTCAAGCGACGCGCCTCGCATCTGGTGGTGACGAGCGAGGCGACGCTGGAACATGCGCCGCTGGCGCAAAGACTGGTGGATGTGGAGGCCTATGCCCGGCTGTTCCCCTTCACATATGCGTCAGAGGACATGCCCGACCTGCTGCGATCGATCGAACGGCAATATCATGATCCGGGACGGATCGTCGATAATTGGGCGCGCGCCTTCGTCAGCAATCATGGCGATACCGGCACGGTCGATCTGCTGACCCGGATGGCGACTGGCATCCAGCGGGATTTCACCTACGTCCCGCGCCACGAAAAGGGCACCCAGTCGCCGATCGAGACGTTGCAAAAGCGCCAGGGTACCTGCCGCGACTTCGCCGTTTTGATGATTGAGGCGGTGCGGGCGCTGGGTTTTGCCGCGCGCTTCGTTTCAGGCTATGTCTATAACCCGTCACGCACGGAGGATGTGGTGGGCGGCGGCAACACCCATGCCTGGGTGCGCATTTTCCTGCCGGGATCGGGCTGGGTCGAGTTCGATCCCACCAATGGGATCATCGGCAATCGTGGCTTGATCCGCGTGGCCAGCGCGCGCGACCCTTATCAGGCGCTGCCTTTGTCGGGTACCTATTTCGGCCTGCCCGCCAGCTTCCTGGGGATGGACGTAACCGTCGATGTGCGGCGCGCCGATCCCCGCAAATTCCCCCCGTCAGACCATGGGGCCATCAACAGCCGAGCCATCGGCGCTTCAGGAAAGTGACCTCAAGATGCTGATTCGCTGCGGATATGATATAAGGTTCGAGACCGGAACGAAGACGGCGATGATGGCGATGCTGAGCCTTCATCCCTCGCGCCATCAGGATCTGCGCACGCCGCAGCGACTGATGGCCGACCCCGATATCCCGCTCTATCATTTCGAGGATGGGTTCGGGAATGTCGCCACTCGCCTGGCCATACCGGCGGGCGGGGTCACCTTGTCCTGCGACTTCGTGATCGAGGACAGCGGATTGCCCGATGCGCGCGCGCCCGACGGGCCGCAAATGGCGGTCGAGGATCTGCCCGACGCGGTCATGCCGTTCCTGCTGGGCAGCCGCTATTGCGAGACCGACCGGCTGATGGCGGTCGCGTGGGGCAATTTCGCGCATTACACATCGGCGCGGGCGCGGGTCGATGCGATCGTCGATTTCGTGCACAACCATATCGAGTTCGGCTATCATCATGCGCGGGCGGACAAGACCGCCTGGAACGCCTATCAGGAACGGCAGGGGGTGTGCCGCGACTTCGCTCATCTCGCCGTCACGCTGTGCCGTTGCATGAATATCCCCGCGCGCTATTGCACCGGCTATCTGGGCGATATCGGCATCCCGCCGGTCGATGCGCCGATGGATTTCAGCGCCTGGTTTGATGTCTATATCGACGGCGAATGGTACACCCATGACGCCCGTCACAACATGCCGCGCATCGGCCGGATTTTAATGGCGCGCGGGCGCGACGCGACCGATGTCGCCTTGACCACCGCCTTTGGTCCGGCGAATCTGGTGCGGTTCGAAGTCCATACTGACGAGGTCCAATCGATTGACTGACGCCCATGCCAACGCCTTGCTGCAACCCTGGGACGGACCGCTGGGCGCGCCGCCCTTTGACCAGGTGCGGGAAGACGATTTCCTGCCTGCGTTCGAGACGGCGATGGCCTGGCATCGGGACGAAATCGCCGCGATTGCGCAAGGAAGCGCGCCTGCGACCTTTGACACGGTGATCGCCGCGCTGGAGCGGTCGGGTGCGCCGCTGGCGCGGGTGCGCCGGCTGTTCTGGACATTATCGTCGGCGCAAGGAACGCCCGGCATCCGCGCCATCGAGGGGCAGGTGTCGGCCATGCTGAGCGCCCATGGGACCGCGATCAGCCATGACGCCGCGATCGCGGCGAAGGTCGCGGCGGTCCATGCGGGCCGCCATGACATGGGACTGACGGCGGAACAGATACGTTTGGTGGAAAGCAGCCATGCCGGCTTCCGGCGGGGCGGGGCGGAACTTGCGCCCGCGCAGAAAGAACGGTTCGCCGCGATTGACACGCGGCTCTCGGCGCTGGCGGTGCAGTTCGGCCATAATGTGCTGGCGGCGACGGGGGACTGGGTGCTGGACATTGGCCCGGACGATCTGGCCGGGCTGCCGTCGGGCCTGTGCGATGTGGCGGCCGGGCGCGCGGCGGCGAAGGGGCAGGCGGGGCGCTATCATGTGACGCTCGACCGCACCGATTATGAGAGTTTCCTTACCTTTTCAGCGCGGCGCGACCTGCGTGAGGCGCTGTGGCGCGCCTTTACCGATCGCTGCGATGGCGGGGCGCATGACAATTGGCCGGTGATCGCGGAGACGCTGGCGCTGCGGCAGGAGCGAGCGGCGCTGCTGGGCTATGCCGACCACGCTCATTATGCGCTGGAAGACAGTATGGCGCATGATCCGGCCGCCGCCGCCGACCTGCTCGCCCAGCTGTGGGAACCAGGCAAGCGGCGCGCCGCCGAGGAAGCGGCCGAACTGCAAGCGCTGATTGATGCGGAGGGCGGCGGCTTTGCGCTCGCGCCCTGGGACTGGCGCTATTATGCGGAACGGGTGCGGCGCGACCGCTATGCCTTGGACGGCGGGGCGGTGGCGGACCATTTGCGGCTGGACGCAGTGCGGCAGGCGGCTTTCGGCACGGCCGCGCGCCTTTATGGCCTGACGTTCACGCGCCGGGCCGACATAGCGGGCTATCATCCCGACGTATCGGCCTGGGAAGTGGGCGATGCGGCGGGCGCGCCGGTCGGCCTATTGTTCACCGACTATCTGGCGCGGCTGGGAAAACATGGCGGCGCCTGGATGGGCAGCCTGTGCGTGCAGGAAGCAATGGACGGCGACGTGCGCCCGGTCGTCTATCTGGTCGCCAATTTCGCCGCCGCGCCGCCGCCCGATACCGCCGCGACACGGCTGTCGATCGACGAGGCGCGCACCCTGTTCCATGAGTTCGGCCATGCGCTGCACGGTCTGCTCTCGCGCGTTACCTATCCCAGCCAGTCGGGCACGGCGGTAGCGCGGGACTTTGTGGAGTTTCCCAGCAAATTTATGGAAAACTGGATCGTGAGCCGTGACGTCTTGTCGGGCTTTGGCGTGCCCGACGCGCTGATCGACGCGATCCGCAAGGCCGAATCCTATGGCCAGGGTTTTGCGACGGTGGAACTGATAAGCTGCGCGCTGGTCGATCTGGCCATGCATCGATCGAGCGACGCATCGGCCGATCCGCGCGCCTTCGTCGCGGCGGAACTGGAGCGGCTGGGGATGCCGCCGGAAATCGGGCTGCGGCATCGCTTCCCCTATTTTACCCATATCTTCGATGGTGGCTATGCCAGCGCCTATTATAGTTATGCCTGGTCGGAGGCGCTGGACGCCGACGCGTTCGAGGCGTTTGTGGCGGCGGGCGACATTTTCGATTCCACCCTCGCCACCCGGTTCCGCGATGAGATATTGGCGGCAGGCGACAGTCGAGATCCGATGGACTCGTTCAGGGCGTTTCTGGGCCGCGCGCCGGACGCCAGCGCCCTGATGCGCGCCCGGCATCTGGTCGACGCCTGACAGGGTAGTGGTTCAGCCGACCAGTGTTCGCACGCTGTCGGCCAAGGTCAGCGGGTTGAAGGGTTTGAGGATCACGCCCCTGGCCCCGGCCGCATAATAGCTTTGCACGTCGGCTTCGCGGGCGCGGGCGGTGACGAAGACAAAGGGCGTTTTCGCAAAGCCTGGCATCCCGCGCAGTGCGATCATCAGCGTGGGACCGTCCATGCGGGGCATCATGACATCGAGCATGACAAGGTCGGGTCGCCAATGGTCGGTGGCGGCGGCCTCCAGCGCTTGCGCGCCATCGGCGCACAGCCGCAGTTCGATCGCGGGATCGAGCGCCAGCGACAATTTGACGATGTGGCGAATATCCTTGTCATCATCGACATAGAGGATGCGCAGTCGATCGGCCTCGCTCACTATCCCTCTCCATTGGCGTGGCGGGTCGCAACGACCCGGCGCACCGTCGCCTTGAGATCAGGCAGTGAGGTGCGGGACTTGACCAGCACGGCGTCGATCTGGCCCGCAATCTCCACGTCGATGTCATGCGCCGAATAGATGATGGTCGGGATGGCGACGCCCCTTTCGTCCACCAGATCGGGCAACAGGTCGAGGCCCAATCCTTCCTCCAGATGCACGTCCAGGATCGCCAGATGCGGCGTTTCCACCCGCAGCAGCGCGCGCGCGTCGGCCAGGGTCGTGGCCTTGAGCATATAGGCGATGCCCTTGAGCGCGGCGGCGGTGATTTCAAGCGTGTCCTGATCGTCGTCGAGATGCAGCACGGTCGGCTGTTCGATGCCCGAATGGCGGAAGGATGCGGCGATAGCAGCCTTTAGCCGGCCCGGATCGATCGGCTTGTCGATCCAGTCGATCAGATCGAGCGACAGCGGCGTCGCTGCATCGCCACCATGCGCCGACACCATCAGGATCGAGAGTTTTTCGGGGCTTTCGAGCCGTCGGACTTCGCGGGCGAAATGGAACGCATCTGCGTCGTCCAGCGCCATGTCGAGCAGCAGCAGATTATAGCCATGGGTCGCAATCGCTGCGCGGGCGGCGACCGCGTTGGCGACGACGTGGCTGGCATAGCCTTCGTCGGTCAGTTGCGATTGCAGCAGGCGAGCGACGGCTGGATTGCCCTCGCAAATCAGGATGCGAGGCCCTTTCGATCGGTCGCCCGGATCGGTGCGGGGCAGCGTGACGGGCAGCATGACCGGCAGCGTGAAGGCGAAGCGAGTGCCGCTGCCGGGCCGATCCTCGAACCATAATTCGCCGCCATGCTGAGTCACGATTTCGCGGGCGATAGCCAGCCCCAGCCCCGTGCCCGGCGCCGCTTCATCGCTGGCTGCGCGCTCGAACCGGCCGAAGATGCGCCCGCGAAATTCATCCGGGATGCCCGCGCCCTCATCATCGACATAGACGATGGCGCGACAGCCATCCTCGCTGCGCATGAGGCCGACGGCGATGCGGCTCCCTTCAGACGATATTTTGGCGGCGTTGGACAACAGATTGGTGATGACCTGCAGCAACCGTTCCTCGTCGCCCTGGACCATCAGCGTTTCGTCCGCCACGGCGCGGTCCAGCACGGCGCCGGCGGATCGGACCAGGCCGCCATTGTCGTCGCAGGCGCGCAGCACGACATGGTGAAGGTCGATCGGCGTCAGCGTCATGCGCAGCTTGCCCGAATCGATGCGGTCGATGTCGAGCATGTCGTTGATCAGCCGGATCAGCCGCTGCGCATTATTTTCAGCGATGGTGACGAGACCTGCCGATTCCGGGTCGAGCCGATTGCCGGCATCCAGCCGCAACAGGCCCAGCGCGCCGACGATCGACGTCAGCGGCGTGCGCAATTCATGGCTGACGGTGGAGATCAGGTCATCCTTGAGCCTTTCTACGCGCTTGCGTTCGACGATATCGCGCAGCGAGACGACGATATGGTCACCATCTGGAAGAGGCATGACGCCCAGCGCGATATCGACCGGCAGCATCCGGCCATTCTGATGCCGGACCTGTCGGTCGGTCCAATAGGGCGTGCGCAGTTGGCCATCGACCAGACCGATGCGGTCGAGGAAGCTGCCAATGCCGGGCGCTATGTCGGAAATGAGGTCGAAATCGCGGCGGGCGAGGCTGGTGCCCTCATAGCCCAGCATCCGGCTCGCCGCCTGGTTGATGGTTTCGATGCTCCCGCTGGGGTTGACGATGATGATCGGGTCGATCGTGCTGTCGAGGATGGTTTCGTTACGTCGCGCCGCTTCGAACCCGCGCAATTCGACATGATATTGCGACACCCGCTGGCGCCATAGTCCCAGCAGCGCGATCGCCAGCGACAGGCTGCTGACCGCAACGAGAATCCACATCACCCGCTGCAGCGTTTCGGTGCGGTTGCGATAGGCGACGACACGCGCCTCGCCGATCCGCTGCTCGGCCCGGATCACGCGGTCGAGTTGGAATTGTAGGCGGCTCATCAGCCGCTTACCCTCGCCATCGGCGACCCGCTGGCGTGCGGCTTGGGGACCTTCGCTGGCATAAAGGCGCAGGACTTCGTCCATTTCGGCGATCTTGGCGTCGGCGAGGCGGCGCAGATTGTCGAAGCCGGTGCGGTGCGATGGTTCGTCGCGGTAGAGCGCGTCCGCGCTGGCGAAGCGGCGCTGGATTTGGGCGTGCCATTCGGTGTATCGGGCGCGAAACTCCGGGTCGTTGGTAATGACATAACCGCGCTGGCTGGATTCAGCGGCGCGCATGTTCGACAATATGTCGATCAACAGGACGCGCCGCGCAAAGGATTGGTCGGCATCCTCGCGCAGGCCGTTCCAGCGGCCATATTCGCCCCCCAACCAGAAAAGGAGCGCCGCCAGCACCAGCGGAACGACCAGCGCAGCCAGTACGAAGGGCGATGCGCTGGGCGGCCGGGGCGCGACGCCGTTCATGTGGAGCGATCAGCCGTGACGATGCCCAGCAGGGGTTGCACCGCAAGCAGCGCCTGGGCGCGGTTTCCGACGTCGAGCTTGCGGAAGATCGCCGTCATATGCGCCTTTACCGTGGCTTCCGACACGGCCAAGTCGGCGGCGATCTGTTTGTTAAGCCGCCCGTCGGACAGCGCGATCAGCACGCGCAACTGTGCCCCGGACAGGCTGGCGATCCGGTCGCGCAATGCGGACGGGGCCACCCCGGCGTCCACGGCCGGAAAACTGGTCTGTCCTTCCGCCAGCTTCTTTATATCCCGCGCCAGATCGTCAAACGGCCTGGTTTTGTGCAGGAAACCCGCAGCGCCCAAGGCGCGGGCGCTTTCCACCAGAGTGGGGTTTTCATTGGCAGAGATCATGGCGATCGGTATCCGGCCGGCTTCATGCTGCAATTGCAGAAAGCCGGAAAAGCCGCGCGCGTCGGGCAGCACGAAATCAAGCAGGATCAACCGATATTTGGCGTGGCGCTTCAAGGCTGCAACAGCATCGCCGATCGTGCCGGCTGTATCGACGGTGACGCCAGGCATCGCCGCGCGGGCGGCAAGCGCCAGACCCTCCCGGATCAAAGGATGATCATCCGCGATCAATACGCGGCCGCCCGGCACAGTCTCCGCCATCCACCTGCCTTATCATTGTCCATCCTATAAAGAATGGGCTAATCTTGGTTAGCGCTAACGTGTTATAATTCATTCATGTCGCAATCACAAACTACATCGGCTGTCATCTTTGTTTCTACAGCGTTAACTTATCCTGATATCGGCAGGGCATTGCAAAGCGCCGGATGGGACTTGCGGGAAGTTCAGCCCGACGATGCAAAAGCCTTGGCGGAAGCGTCCCTGCTGGTGCTGAAAGCGGGGACGCCCTTACCGACGGTGCGTCGGGATCCGATCGTGGCGATTGTGGGCGATGGGGCAGAGGATCGGGCACATCCGGCGGATCTGCGGGTCGATCCCGATGAGCCGGTCGAGCAAATGGTCGCGCAGTTCAGGCTCTGGCTGCCGCCTGATGGTGAGCGCCTTGTGCGCATGGAGGCCATGTTCGGACGCGAGGCGTTGATGCCGCTGGTCCAAGGGCTGCGCGTGGCGTTGCAGCAGGCGATCGCCCGTGCCGACCAAGCCGACGCCCACAAAATGGCGGGGCTGGCGGGGACATTGGGCTTTGCCGCCGCAAGCGCCAGCTGGCAGGCGGTGGATCAGGGGACGGGCGATCGGGCGGCGGCGCTGCGTGACAGCCGGACCGCGCTGGTCGCGATCAACCGCTGGCTGGCTTAGCTTAGGCCGACGCTATCCAGCGTCACGGCCAGTGTGACACTGCTGATCGGCTGCACAAAACGAAAGCCGCAGCTGTCGTCGCGCGCCCAGCAGATGGTGCCAGCCACGCCATCGCGGTCGCCGAGCGTCAGGCCGAGCACCCCCTGCCGACCGTCCTCCAGGGGTTCGGACAGGGTGAGTCGGGCACCGCCGACTGAAATATTCTCGATCATGGCGGGGATCGGTCTGTTGTCGATCAGCAGCGGCACGGCGCGGCGCAACGGGAAGCGCGGCTGGCGTGCGATCCGGCCCGACCGGCTGGTGCGCGCCGCGAAAATATCCGCCGGGCAGCAGCGCAGGTCGAAACTGAGGCCGGCTTCATGTCCCACCGCCCAACGGACGCGGGCGAGGCGCGGGTCGAGGCCGCGCATTTCGATCAGGACGCGCGCGCCCGGCGGCGGCGGGGCAGGCAATTGGATGCGCATCCCCCCTTCCGACAGGTCGCGCACCATGCAGGGCAGGCTGCGGCCGTCGAAGGATATCTTGCCGATCGTGAAAACCGTTGCCGCCCGTTCGCCGCGCCGCCGCTCGATCGGGATCGTCGATGACGCAGCGATGGATGCGATGGCAATCGGGACAGCGGCGATTGGCAGCATCGCCGCTGGTTCCATTCCAGGTGACATGTCTCGATTTCCCCCTTTTTAACGCAGTTTGACGCGGAAACGGACGGTGAACGATCCACCGGCCTTGAATGTAGTGACGGGCTTAACGCGGATGGCGCGGACATTGGCGTCATAGCCATTGGCGTCCGGGACGGGCGTGTAGGTCCAGTTTGCCCCATTGCTGAATTCGATGCCGTCGGTCGTGCTACCAAGGCCGGCGAAGCTGTAAGTCAGGCCGCTGTCGCCGATACCCAGCACGATCGCGCCGTTGGTGAAGACCAGCGGGCCGCTGCCGGTTGCGCCGAGATCGCTGACGCGCAGGATGACATTGGCGGGCAGTTGATCCTCGAACGCGATGCCGCGCACCGCTTTGCCCAGGTTTGTGAGCGGATTGGCGAGGGTCGCGCTGTAATCGACCACAGCGCCGGGAATGGCGCGTGGGATGAGGTTACCCATAGGATCGGATATGATGCTCACCGACTTGGTTGCCGAGATCGGATCGGCCAGAGCAGGCGTGGACAGCCCGGCGAGCAGCAGGAAGGCGAACCGGCGCATCAGCGGCCCTTCCCGAGCAAGTCGGCGATAGCGTTGCGATCGAACTTCATCCGCATCGTCACATAGGGACCGCGACGGGTATAGCGATCATCCTCGAAATCGCGGTCGCGATAACCGGCGATGTTATAGCCCGCGCTGATCCAGACATTGGCCGCAGGGGAGACGCCTGCCGACGGCCCGCCACTGAACGCCACCGCGCCGCGGCTCCACGCGTGCTGCACCGATGCCTGCACGCCGATGTCGAAACGCTTGCCCAGGTCCATCCGCAGGTCGACGCCGGTAACGTCGATATAGCCGGTATAATCGTCTGCGCCGTAGCTGCCATTGACCCATTTGGCGCCATAATAGACGGTCGCCTCGACATTATGCCGCGCGCCTTCCTCACCGGTGCGATAGTTGATGGCGAGGTTGTTGACGAGGCGCGTTGTGCGCTGGCCCACGCCGCTGCCCGCGGGTACGCCCAGCACATTGCCGCCGCCCACGCCCGCATCGGCGCTTTCCTTGCGGAGTTCCAAGCGCTCCAGCAGTGACCAGCGGCTGTCGAGCGGTCGCCAGGCAAGTGCGATCGAGGTGGCCAGGCTCTTCGCCTGCGCGCCGCTGACCTGCCCCAGCGTGGAATAGCGGACGGTGCCGGCCAGCGTCGTGCCCTCGCCCAGCGCACGCACGACGTTGCTGGTGAGGTTGAAGCGCTTATTCTGGTCGGACTTGCGATATTCAACCCGGCCGTTCCAGGACCAGAGATCGGCGCGGTAATTGGCGCCTAGCGTCACCGCGGCATAATCGCCGTCATTGCCATAGAGGCTGCCCAGCGCACCGCCGCCGACGCTGCCTGATCCGCTGGTCTGGAACGGCTGCACGACGCCGCCGGCCGGGATGGTTCCGCTGACCGTAGTGCTGGCGTCGAAGGTCGCATCGATGGTCCAGCGTTCGCTGATCGGCAGCGACTGGACCAGGCCGTAATTGGCATAGACGCGCGCGCCATTTTCGCCCGAGGTCTGGTTGTTGATCGCGGTCGTGACCTTCGCCCCGGTCCAGGGTTGAACGTCGAAGCCGATCTGGGCGGTATGGGTGGTGAAATCCTGGCCCTGCGCGACCTCATAGCCGCCGATCAGGCGGATGCCAGGCTTGACCCGCCAGGCGGCGATCAGCTGGTGACGGGCGGGGAAGTCGACGCTGTCGCGGTCGCCGCCCGGCGCGAACTGGGTCTGGCCGGTCACGGTGAGCTTGCCGCCCATCAATATCTGGGTGCCGCCCAGCGTCAGCAGGCGGGAATCGCGATCCTTGCCATCGATGCCGCGATCGAGCGCGAACTGTGCGCCGGCGAAGAGCGTGCCGTGGTCGCGACGATATTCGACCCGGGATTCGCCCGCGAAGCGGCTACCCGCGCCGACAAGCTGGTCCTGATACCAGGAGGAGGCGGTGACGGCCCATTTGTCGGCGAGTTGCACCCGGCTGTCGAAGCCGATGCGGCGCGTGCCGGCTTCCACCAGATTTTGCTGGCCGAGGCCGAAGGCGTCGTCCTGCTGCCGCGCATAGGCCAGCACGTCCGCCTTTTTGCTGTGATGTTCGACTTCGGCGAGCCAGGCACGGCCGTCGGAGAGGCCTTCGCGGCCGCCGGCCGCCATTTCGGCGCGGAGCTGCGTCGTGTCGCTGATCTGCGCCCGGACATCCGCGCCCAGCAGCAAGCCGTCGCCCCGGCTGTTGTCCTTGATCGCCGACACGCCGACTTCGGCCTTGCCTTTGGCGAACTTCATCGCGGCGCGGCCGCCCGCGGTCAGCTTCTTGCCTTTGCCATAGGTTTCATAGTCGATGACGATGAAGACCGGATTGTTGGCGGCGTCGCGGCCCAGCACCGGCTCGCGGAAGCGGATGGTGCCGATGGTCGCGTCGATGTCATAGTCGATGTGGCGGGTGAGAGGGGTCGAGGACAGGATGCGGTCGGGGCGCAGCCGGTCGCGGACTTCGATGCTCAGCTTGTCGCTGTTGGGGACGATGTCGCGACCCGACAGGCGATAGGGGCCGGTCAGGCCATTGCCCTGCAGTTCGTCGCGGGCATGCAGGTCGTCGCTGTTGGCGGCGAAGGCGCTGAAGCTCAGCCGATCGTCGGCATAGTCCGCCTTCATGCCGTTCAGGGTCCGGCTGTAACGGGTCAGCTGGGTCTGGGTCATGCCGGTTTCGAAATCGCCAAAGAGAGCGCTGAAATCCTTGCGCTCCAGCCGCAGATAAAGTTTACGCGCGGTCGCCGCATCATGGCCCTGGCGGGTGGCGTCGCCATAGACGGTATAATAGCGATCCGGGTCGATCTGACCCAGCAGGCCGCGCGAGCGATCATATTTGCGGTCGCTGTCATAAGCGATCGTCATCAGCCAGCTACCCTTGATCCGACCCTTGGCATAGAGCGCCAACTGCCCGTCGGTCACCAGGCTGTTGCGGCTGGTGGCGGGCAGGGCGGACGACCGCTTGCGCAGTGTGTCGAAGCCGATCGTGCCCGACCCGAAGCCGACCACGGTCCAGTCGCGCGCTACGGCGGTCAGGCGGGCGCGCAGTTCGATCGCGCGCTGCTGCTTGTCGTCGGTCAGGGTGACAGTCGCGCGCAAGGCGCCGGCCTGGGTGGTGGGTTGCAGCGCGAGATAGGCGATGCCGTCGTCGCCGATCACCAGGGCCGTGCCGCTGGCGCGACGGCTGGCCGGGACAGTGGTGTCGACTGCGATGGCATAGGGCTGATCGACTGTGACTGGGACCGTCGTGCCGTCGCGCACCGGGCGGCCGCTGCGGTCGGTCAGGCGGAAGGCGAGGACGGGGTTGGTGAGGCCGTCGGCGGCGAGCTTGCTGGCGTCCGGCGCGACGGTCGCGTTGGCGGCGGCGCCGGCATAATGGACGCTGCTTTGGAGCGTCTGGGCGACGCTGCCGTCCGCGTTCATCACGGTGGCTTCCAGCGCATTGTCGCCGGGATTAAGGCCGATGCCGGACCATTTGGCGACCGCGATGTCACCGTCCGTATCTGTCGCGTCATAGGACAGCGCATCGACCAGCGCGCCGTTGAGGCGCAGCGCTACCTTCTGCCCGGCATGATGTTTGACGACGACGCGGGTGGAGGGCGAGCGGGGGTTATAGCCCTGGGTCGGAAAGAGCAGCGCAACGCCCGCTTCCTGTCCCGCGATCCAGTCCCGGTCGCCTGCGGCCTGGGCGGCGTCGGGCGCGGCGGGCAGCGCGTCGGCGGTGGCGGCCGCCGCGATGCCGGTCAGGCGTAGCTGGAAATCGACGCGCTGGAGCAGGCCGCCGGCGCTTTCTACGAAGCGGGAGGTCGCGCTGCCGCCGTTGCGGGTGTCGGCGTCGCACAGCAGCGGCGCGTGGCTGGCGGGCAGGCTGGCGCTATCGAGCTGGACGATGTGGCGGCCGTTACGCACGGCTTCGAAATGATACAGGCCGTCCTTGTCGGTGACGACGAAGCTGCCATCTTCCATCAGCAGGCGGATGCCCGCGACGCCCTTGCGCCCCTTGGCCGGGGCGTTGCAGTCGCCTTCTGTCACGCGGCCGACGACGGTGAAGCCGTCGGTGAAGAGCAAAGCGCCGATGCGGACGGAGGCGGCGGCTTCATTGCTGGTCGCGCCGGCGGAACCGGAGGCGAGCACGCGATTGAGCGCCTCGCCGCGCGGTGCGCCGGGGGCGACGGACACGATGTAGCGGACCTCGATCGTCTTGCCGGCGGGCAGGGTCGCAATGGTAAAGTCCAGCGTGCGGCCGTCGGTCGCCACGACAGGTTCTTCCGCGCCGCGCGCCGAACCGCGCTCGTAGCGCAGGCCGGGCGGCAGGATGTCGGTCAGGTGGATGCCGCTGGCGTCGCTATCCGATCGGTTATCGACGCGAACCAGATATTGGATGAAATCGCCGGGCGAGGCTTCGCGGACCGACGCGGTCTTGGTCAGCAGCAGACGGGTTTCGCCGATGCGGTCGAGTGGGATGTCGGCGATGAAGGGCTCGGGATCGGTCAGGGCGAAGACGCCGCCGAACGACGCTTCGTTCAGCATGAAAGCCTGGCCCATAGGGTCGCGCAGCGCCGCCAGATCGGCGCGGGTGCGGGTCGAGGGCGCGATATAATGGGCCGGCGGCGTGACTTGCAGATGGTAACGGCCCGGTGCGGTGAGCGGGAAACGGTAATTGCCCTGCGGAAAATCATAGAGTCGGCCGCTGGCGTCGGTCGCGCTAGCGCCGCTGACGACGGTCGAGGGGTAAGCGCTGACGCCGTCATCGCCAAACACCGTCGCGGGCTGGCCGTCTTCGCCCAACAGCGTCACCGTGGCGCCATCGACCAGCGCGCCGGTTTCGGAATCGAACACATAGCCGGTGGGGTCGATCAAGATCGAACTGGTGGAACCGTAGCTGTATGCGTCTTCGGTAAAGCTGAGCGTCAACTGCGCGCCGCGATCCAGCGTAGGATCGCAGGGGGATGCGGCGCCGTCATTGCCCTTGGGCACGCCACCGGCGAAGACGCCGGTATCAGGACCGGTTTCCATCAGGGCGATGGTGCTGGTCTGATATTGGGTATGGACGTTGATCCAGGCGGTTTCGCGCACGAGCGGATCATGGTTGCCGCCCGGATTGTCGAGCACCAGGATCAACGGGACATGGGTGTCGATGGATTCGGCCAGCGGCGCGCGGGCCAGATCGGCAGCGTCGACCGGGGCGGGGGTGAATAGCAGGGAGGGTGCGGTCTGGCAGCTCATGCCCTGCAGACTGTAGCCGATCGGGAGCAATCGGAAGCTCAACCGGGTCGGGCGCTTGCCGCGCGCTTCGACGTCGAAGACTACGGTATTGGAATCGACGCTGACCGGGCCGGTGGGGGCCTGCCAGTGCAATGTCGCGGTGTTGGTGACGCGCGTCTGCCCTTGCGTCGCGACGGGGGTCGCGGCGGCAACGCCGGTCAGGGCGGCGATCAGGCTGGCAAGGGCGCGGATTTTGGCCATAGGGGTCCTGCCGGCGCGCGCGGGTCAAGCGCGCGCCGCCAAGTTATCCTTTGCTGTTCCAGTGGTTTAGTTGATCGTCACTTTGAAGGCGACGGCCAGCGAACCCAGGCCCGCGACGGTGCCGACATTGGCGGTGACGGTTTGCGTGCCGCCATTATAATTAGCGGTGAAGCCGTCGGTTTCCGCCGTGTCGTCGCTATCGTCATCCTCGGTCGTGCCGGCGAGGACACAGGTGCCACCGGGCAGGCCGACGCTGATCGAACCCGGCACATAGGTCGTGTTCGATGGCACGACGTCGGTCAGCGCGACGCCGTTCGCACCCGTCAGCGCAGTGCCGTTGTGGACGAGCAGGCAATATTGCACCGTCGCGCCGGGCAGCGCCTTGGGGTTGAGCGTATTGACGCCGTCCGACAGGATGAGTGCGGACTTGGTCACGGTCAGCGCCACATTCTGCGTGCCGATGACATAGGCGGCATAGGCGCGACCCTGGCCGTTGCGGGCGATATCGCCCAGGTTGAGCGCGGCGTCGCTGTCATCGTCGGCGAACACGATATCGACCACATTGTCGGCATTGCCAAGGTTCAGGTCGGTCGCGGCGAGCAGGCTGCCCTTCGTGCCGGAAGCGCCGCCTGCCGCTGCGATGACATGCAGCGATACCTGCGCTTCGTGGATGCCCACGGTGGAGGGGATGTTGCCAACGATGAACACGGCGACCGACGCTTCGGGCGCGAGTTCGTCGATATAGGTCTGGGTATCGACATCGACGTCATAGACGCCATTATTGTTGCTATCGACAAAGACCTTCATGGTGGAGATGTCGAAATCGTCCGTGCCGGTCAGGATGCCGACCGACAGGGTGGTCTGGTCGGGATCGAGCCAGAAATCCTGCACGCCGTTGGTGTGGTTCGTCACCTTGAACTTGGTGACGGCGGCCTGTTGGCTCAGGTTCACCTGGGTCGCGCCGGTCTGGTCGGTGATGACGGTAAAGTCCACCTTGCGATCGACCACGAACTTAGCGGTGTTGGACGTGGTCGTCTGCGACGCGCCGTTCACGGCATAGGTCACGGTCGCGGTGTTGGAGACTTCCGTACCGGCAGTGGTCGCGGTGGATGCGGATTGGGCGTGGGCCGTGCCGGTGGCGGCGATGGCGGCGCCGCTCAGCAGCATCAGCCGCAGGGAGCGAGAGATCATAGTGCGGGTTCCTGTAGTTAGAGCAGCGGGGATCATTTGAGGACGGCCTTGAAGGCGAACTGGCCCTGTCCTCCGGCGGGCACGGTTGCGATGCGCCAGCGAATATGGCGGACATCCTGGGACATGGCGGCTCGGCTGCCGCCGCTGGCCGTGGGCACGCGCAACTGGGCGAGCGCGCCATAGGTCTTGCCGTCGATCGATAGTTCGGGCGCGGCCGATCCGGCACCGGGCGCGCGATAGGCGATGGCGCCGGGCACGGGGTTGTCGAGAACGATGTTGGACAGCGGCTGCGCGCCGGTGTTGCGATAGGCGAGCACGAAGACGACATGGTCGCCCGGCACCGCGCGCGTGGCGGGCGCGAGCGCGGTGCTGGCCGCGCCAGCCTTGTCCAGCGCGCGCTGTTCGACGAAAATCTTGGAAGCGACCTGCAACGGTCCCTGGGAAGCGGCGGCCGGCGTGGCGACGGCCGCGGCGGCAAGAAGAGCAATCAATGTTCGGGCCATGGGTTCCAGTCCTTGTTGAAGCACTGGTTCCCTTGGACGGATTTGCAGCTAACGAAATCTTACCGCGCGGTCCGTAGCGGCGCGGAGTTCGACCATGGTCTAACGGTTGCGTAAAATTCGCAAAAAAGCGTCACAGCGGTGCGGGAACGGCTGTTGCGGTCCTGGCAAGCCTGAAAATTGCGGGTGGCGCGCATGGCGATCCCGCCGCGCACGTAAGAAAGCTAAGCGGTTGGCCGGTATGCCATTGCGGTTAAAGACGCCGGGGCGGCTCAGGCCGCCATGCGACTGCCCGACAGCTTTACCAGCAGGGCCGGCACCTCGCTGGCCGGAATCGGCCGGCTGAACAGATAGCCCTGGATCTGGTTGCAGCCTTCGGACCGCAGGATGTCGAGCTGTTCGCTGCTTTCCACGCCCTCGGCGGTCGTTTCGATCCCCAGCGCGTCCGCCAGCGTCGTGATGGCGCGGATGATCGCGGTGGCCCCCTTATTGGCGAGCAGGTCGACGATGAAGCTGCGGTCGATCTTGAGCTTGTCGAAAGGGAAACTGCGCAGATAGCTGAGCGAGGAATAGCCAGTGCCGAAATCGTCCAGCGCGACGCGCACGCCTAGAACTTTGAGCGAGTGGAGCGAAGCGAGGGTCGCCTCCACATTGTCGATGAACAGGCTTTCGGTGATCTCCAGCTCCAGCCGTTGTGGCTCCAGACCGGACCGCGCCAACGCCTGGAGCACGATGCTGTTCAGCGTCGAGCTGCGGAACTGGACCGGGGAGACGTTCACCGCGACGCGAATGTCGTCGCCCCAACTGGTCGCGATCCGGCAGGCTTCGTGTAGCGCCCATTCGCCAATCGGGATGATGAGGCCGGTCTCTTCGGCCAGCGGGATGAAGTCTATCGGCGACACCAGACCGCGCACCGGATGGTTCCAGCGCATCAGCGCCTCGAACGCGGTCACGCGGTTCTGCGACAGGCCGAACAGTGGCTGGAAGTGCAGTTCCAGCTCACCGTTGCGCAGCGCGTCGTGCAGATCGACCTCCATCGCGCGGCGGGCCTGCGCTTCGGCGTCCATGGCGTTTTCGAAGAAGCGATGGCTGCCCTTACCGTCATGCTTGGCGCGGTAGAGAGCGAGATCGGCATTTTTGAGCAGTGAGGTGGCATCCTGCCCGTCCTGCGGCGCCAGCGCGATGCCGACGCTGCCGCCGGTGACGATGCGATGGCCGTTGACGGTGAAGGGGCGGGTGAGCGCCTGGACGATGGCGCGGCCGGTCTGGTCGGCGGCGCCGCTGCCGTCCTGCACGATGACGGCAAATTCGTCGCCACCCAGTCGGGCTACGAAGCCCTGGGGGCAGGTTTCGGCAAGGCGCGTTGCGACTTCGCACAGCAGCGCGTCGCCGGTCGGATGGCCCAACGTGTCGTTCACCGACTTGAAATTGTCGAGGTCGAGGCAAAAGAGCGCGAAGTCCGCGCCGCCATGGCGGTGGAGCGCCAGCGCGATCTGTTCGCGTAGCAGGGTGCGATTGGCAAGGCCGGTGAGCGAATCATGGAAGGCCATATGCGCGATCTGGCGCTCGCGCTCCTCGACCGCGTTCACCATGCGATTGAAGCTACGCGCGAGGCGACCAATCTCGTCGCGGGTTTCCACCTCCACCTGCGCATGTTCGCCGGCGCTGACCTTGCGGGCGGCGGCTTCGAGTGCGATGATCGGCCGGGCCAGCCGACGCGAGGCGGCAAAGGCGCCGACGATCGCAAGCACCACGCCAAGCGCGCCGAAACCGAACAAGGCCCACAGGATGGGCGCATAGCCCTGCAGCGCGCGGGTTAGGCCGTAGACTCATAAGCTCGCAACCACAGACGCATTGATGCGAGCTGGACCATGGCGAGGAAGTTTTCGGCGAGCTTGTCGTATCGGGTGGCGACACGGCGGAAGTGCTTTAGCTTGGAGAAGAAGCGCTCGATCAGGTTGCGCTCCCGATAGAGCCGTTTGCTGAAGCACGGCCTCCATTTTCTATTGGATTTGGCCGGAATGTTTGGCGTGGCACCCTGTTCCTCGATCAGCGTGCGGATGCGGTCGGCATCGTAGGCCTTGTCGGCAAGCACGATCATGTGTGGCCCGAGATGGTCGAGCAGTTCGTCTGCAACTTGCCCGTCATGAGTCTGCCCAGCAGTCAGGCCGAGCCGGATTGGGAGCCCTTGCGCATCGACGACGGCATGGATTTTGGTCGTGAGGCCGCCGCGGGATCGACCGAGACAATGATCTCGATCCCCCTTTTTGCCGTAGCAGCCTGTTGGTGCGCCCGGATGGAAGTGCTGTCGATCATTTGGATTTCACCGTCATACGCGGCGGTGATGGCGTCCATCATCCGGTCCCAGACGCCCACCTTTCGCCAGCGGACAAAGCGGTTGTAGCAGGTGGTGCGAGGCCCATAGCGCTCGGGCAGGTCGCGCCATGGCGCACCAGATCGCAGCACCCAGAATATGCCGTTCAGCACGCGCCGGTCATCGACGCGCGGGACGCCCCTTGGCTTGTTGGGCAACAGCGGCTCAATCACGCGCCATTCGAAGTCGGTCAGATCATATCGGCTCATACCAACGCTGAATCACTGTTCGGCGAAAATGGGAAGGCCTGTTTATTGCCGCCCGACGCTCTGCTCGATGATGTTGCCAATGATAACGAAGGCGATGACGCATCCAAGCAGCCACCATCCTGAGCGCCGCTTCCAACGGTTCAGCAAGATGATTGCTATCGGTAAGCCGATCATGATCGCTACCGCGACCATCAAATCGAAGCTGCTTATCGGCATGAGTCCACCATCACCCGAACCCTACGCCAAACAAATCCGTTCAGCCAAGAGCCATGCACGCTTTTATGAGTTCACGGCCTAGGCTGTATTCCAACACCAACTGTTGCGGCACTGCCTTCACCAAGGCGGGCACCGGACGCGCCCAGCTGAGGATGCGTTCGCCGTCCCGGTCGATGTCCCGCACTTCGGTCCCGCGCCCGACGGCGCTGGTCGATGGCACGAGCTGCGGATGCAGGTCGATAGACGATAGCTGGGCGAGTTGTCGCAGGTCCGCCGGACCCATGTTGCGGGCAAACACCACCCAGCCCATCAGCATCGGCGCGCGCACCGGCGCGGCGGCGACCATGTGGCTCTGGCCGCGCCAGCGCACGATGCCCCGTTCACGGCCGGCATCCAAAGCGTCGAATAGTTGCGTTCGATCCACCGCCGAAAGCGCCTCGTCAGGTCCCGCGACCGTGCCGTCGACGGCTACGAACATGGCATGGTCGATCTTGAACCGCCCCTGCAGGCTCTGCAGCGCCGACCCGATCGTCGCTGCGTCGCTAGTGCCGACCGCTTCGCGAAAGCCAAAGTCGTTGGCTAGTACATTACCAGCCTGCGCCAGCTGGTGAAACTGCATCGCGGCGATCCGGTCGAACAGGGCGCTGCCGACCGTCATTTCGCGGCGGATCTGGCTTTCGGCATAGGATTCGATCGCCTTGCGCGTGCCATATAGCGACAGCATCGACGCTACGGCGAAGAGAGCGCCGTAGAAGAGCGTCATGCGGAATGTGAGCGTCGACTGGAAACGCCAGACGGTGCGCCGCCAGAGCCGCTTGAGAGCCGTGGTGCGGATCATCGACCGCTGCGCAATGTCAGCGGGATGGTCTTACTGGCCGCGCCGCTCGCCGGAACAGGGATGTTGACGACGATTTCATTATCCTTCGCCTTGAGCAGCGGATGCCAGACCGTCACTTGCGCAGTGCCGGTGGCCATGCCGGTCAGGCGCGCAGCGCCGGCTGCGTCGCTCTTGATCGCGAAGGGGGTATCAACGACCTTGATGAAGCCGCTCATCTGGTCGTGGATGTTGCACCCCAGCGCGACCGCGCCCGTCGAGGTGAAGGTGTAGCTGCGCGTTTCATCCTGGCCGAACAGCTTGATCTCGAACTTGGCGGGTTTCGAGAAGGAATAGACGTGGTGGCGCACCTTGTCCTTGTTGGGGAAGCGCACCGTCGTACCGACCGGCACCACCAGCACATGCGGCGCGAACGCGATATTCTGCTGGACCATGGTGGTGGGCCAGGAAAAGCGGATGGGGCCGGGCGGGATGCCGCCTGCAGGACGCACCGTGACCACGGCGTCGGCGACGGGACGCCCCGCCGTATCGACCAGTTTGAGGTTGAGATCGCCCGCCAGCGCAGGCGCGGCCAGACAGGTCAGGGCGAGAGGGACAAGGCGCAGACAATACATGAGGCGCTCTCCTAACCGTTAAGGTTGAACAAATGTTTAGTGCGGAATGGACCGAGTTTTTTGCCACGGTGGCCGCTCCGCCCGGCAAAGCGAATATTAACCATGTAAGGCTATCAGCATGGCATGAACCGATTTTCCTTCTTCGCGCTCGCCGCGCTGGCGGCCGCTCTGCCCGCTGGGCAAGCCATGGCCAAACCGCTCCGTAATGGCGGCAAATTGCTGTTGACAAACGGCATCAGCTCATTGGAGGGAGCGGCCGGCGGCGGCCTGACCCCGTGGGCGGTGATCGCGGGCAATGAGACGGACGAGGGCATCGGCCTGTCCGCGCACGGTACGATCGTCGAGGTCAAGGATTATGACTATCAGAGCGCCGGCGTCGCCATCGGGATACGCGACCGGCTGGAACTGAGTTATACCCATCAGGATTTCAACACGAACGAGATCGGCGCGGCGCTGGGGCTGGGCAAGGATTATGCTTTTTCGCAGGATATCGTCGGTGCCAAGCTGCGCGTCGCGGGTGACCTGGTCTATGATGCGGTGCCGGCGATCGCGGTCGGCATGCAATATAAGAAAAATGGACAGGGCGATATCGTGCGCGCGATCGGCGCGCGCCATGACGAGGGCGTGGATTATTATGCCACGGTCAGTCGGCTGTTCCTGTCCCGCTCCATCCTGCTGTCGGCGACCGCACGCCTGACCAAGGCGAACCAGATGGGCCTGCTGGGCTTTGGCGGCGACAAGAACGGCGATTATGGCGTGGAGTTTGAAGGGTCGGCCGCCTGGCAATTGTCGCGCGGGCTGGCCATTGGCGGCGAGTTTCGCAGCAAGCCGAACAATCTGGGCATCGCGCGGGAGGATGACTGGTTCGACGCCTTCGCCGCCGTGGCGCTTAACCGCAACCTGACCGCGACGGTTGCTTATGTCGATCTTGGCTCGATCGCGACGGTGAAGGGCCAGCGCGGCGTCCTTTTCTCGCTCCAGGCCGCCTTTTAAGGACTATTGCAATGTCGCTGATCCTGTCCCTGCTCCTGCTCCAGGCGACGCCCTACGCCATGCCCGGCGAGGAAAGCGTCGATCCCTATGTCGCCAGCAACGCCAATGCGGGCGCGGCGCCCTTTACCGGCGATGCCATGGCCAAGGCCTTTCATGGCCAGGATGGCATTGGCCGGGTGGTCGATGGCCTGGTGACGCGGGCCTATGCCGATCCGGTCATCGGCGAGATATTTACCAGCCATGACAAGGTCCGGCTGCAGCGGACTCTGGTCGAGCAATTCTGTTACATTCTCAACGCCGGATGCGCCTATAGCGGCCGTGACATGGCCAGTTCGCACAAGGATCTGGGGGTGCAGCGCAAGGATATGAACCGCCTGGTCGAATTGCTGCAACAGGCGATGCGTGAAGAAAAAATTGATTTCCAGGCGCAGAACCGCTTCCTGTCGAAACTGGCGCCGATGCACCATGACGTGGTTGGGCAATAGCGAAAGCGATGGCGCTCTTCGCCTGAAAGGTGCCTGACAGCTTCCTCTTCTAGTCGGTCGCCGGCTCTGCGCGGATGCGCCGGGCCGTGGCTTTCCGATCGAGCAGGCCGTTCGAGGCGGCGGCGACGCCCGGTGTCGCCGCTTCGCTACGGCGAGAGGATTTATGAACGACATCTGGACCCACATCGCCGCGGATTTTTCCAATCTCGGCTCCCCTTCCGCTTTGGCGGCCTTTGGCCAGGTCGTGCTGATCGACATCATGCTGGCGGCGGACAATGCGATCGTCGTCGGCGCGCTGGCCGCGGGCCTGCCGCCCGCGTCACGGCGCAAGGTGATCGCGATCGGCGTGATCGCAGCGCTGGTGCTTCGCATCGCCTTCGCCTTGCTGGTGACGCAACTCATGCAACTGGTCGGGCTGGTGTTCGCCGGTGGCCTGTTGCTGGTGTGGGTCGCGTGGAAAATGTGGCGCGAGCTGCGGTCGGGCGGCGCGGCGGAAGATGGCGAAGATGTTGCGGGGAAGGCCGCGCCGCGCAGCTTCGCCCAGGCCGCCTGGGCGGTCGCCATCGCCGATGTCAGCATGAGCCTGGACAATGTGCTGGCCGTCGCCGGCGCAGCGCGCGACCATCCGGGCATCCTGGTCATCGGGCTGATTTTGTCGGTCGCGTTGATGGGCATAGCGGCCAACCTGCTGGCGCGCGTCATAGAACGCTATCGCGCCATCGCCTATTTCGGCCTGGTCGTGATCCTCTATGTCGCGGGTAAGATGATCTATGAAGGCGCGATTGATCCGGCGACGGGGCTGGTCACGCTTTTCTGACGGGCATTCTCTAAACAAAAGGCGCGCCGTTCCAATGGAACAGCGCGCCTTTTTGCTGTTTATGCAACGAAGGGGAAGGCTAGGGCGATCATGCCAACCAGCGTCATGACGATGCAGACGGCAGCAGCGGGCAGCAGGGTGAAGCGCTGGTGATCGGCAAGGTCGATGCCCGCCAGGCTGACCAGCAGATAGGTCGACGGCACCAGCGGGCTGAGCAGATGGACCGGCTGCCCCATCAGCGAGGCGCGGGCGATCGCCATCGGCTCCACGCCATAATGGGCGCCCGCTTCGGCCAGGATCGGCAACATCCCGAAATAGAATGCGTCGTTGGAGATGAAGAAGGTGAAGGGCATGGACAGCAACGCCGTGATCGGCGCCATATAGGGGCCGAGCGCGGGCGGGATGAAGCCGACGACTTCCTTGCTCATGGCTTCGACCATGCCGGTGCCGCCCAGTATGCCGGTGAAGATGCCCGCGGCGAAGATGAGCGACACGACCGACAGGACATTGCCTGCATGAGCGGCGATCCGCTCCTTTTGCTGGGCGACGCCGGGATAGTTGACGATCATGGCGATGGCGAAGGCGATCATCATCAGCACCGACAGCGGCAGGATGCCCCAGACCAACAGGCCGAGCAGCGCGACCACCAGGGTGGCGTTGAACCAGCGCAGATGCGGGCGGCGCGCTTCAGGATATTGTGACACGCCAAGGTCGGCGATGTCGACCGGTTCGCGCTGCGGCATATGGACGTGGCCCAGGCGTCGCCGCTCCTTGATCCCGAACCAAAAGGCGAGGCCGAGGAGGAAGGCGAGGCCCGCGACCATGCCGGGGATCAGCGGCAGGAACAGGGTAGCGGGATCGAGCTTGAGCGCGCTTGCGGCGCGAGCGGTCGGCCCGCCCCATGGCGTCAGGTTCATGATGCCGCTCGTCGCCATCAGGAGGCAAACGAGGTAGATGCGCTTCATGCCGAACCGCTTGTAGAGCGGCAGTAGCGCGGCGATCGAAATGATATAGGTGGTCGACCCATCGCCATCGAGGCTGACGACCGCGCACAGCACGACCGTTCCCAAGAGGATCAGCAAGGGGTCTCCATGGACGAGGCGAACCAGCCGTCCGACCAGCGGGTCGAACAGGCCAGTGTCCGTCATGGTCGAGAAGAACAGGATGGCAAACAGCAGCATCACGCCGGTCGGCGCAAGATTCTTGATGCCCTCGATCATCATGTCGCCAAGGCCGGCGGCCTGGCCGGCGATGACGCCGAACAGCGAGGGGATGACGATCAGCGCGACCAGCGGCGTCATTTTTTTGGTCATAATCAGCGTCATGAAGGTGGCGACCATCAGGAAGCCGAGCAGGGCAAGGTTCATCGCTACGTCCTTGAAAGGGTAGGAGGAGTCAGGATCAGAAGGTCACGCCGACGCGGGCGGAGATGGTCTGGCCATCGTCGCTGCCGGTATAGGCACCGGCGCGATTGTCGCTGTGCCACTGGATGCCGTTGAGCTGGAAGCGGGTGAAGCTATTGAGATACCAGTTGACCCCGACCGTCGCGGCCCAGCCTTCGCCGCCCAGGACAAGGTCGGTATAATCCAGATTTTCATAGCGCGCGGTCAGTTCAATCGCGCCGGTGCCGCCGTCGAGCACCGGATCGAGCACATTGGGCTGGCCGAAACTGCCCAGGCGCGGGTTGTAGGGCGGCAGTTCGCCGGTCAGGAAGAAGCCGGTGGAGACGCTCCAGGCCTTGCTCGTGAAGTCGGACCGTCCGGCGTCGAGCCGCGCGATCCGCTGCCCGGCCTCGCCCATCACCCAAAGGCCGCCGCTATAGCCGCCCAGTTCGACGCCATAGCCGGTGGTGGATCGGCCGCCCAGCAGTTCGCCTGTGCTCACGCGGACCACGCCGTTGAAGCGCCCGCCGATCACGGTGCTGCGCGTCAACGTCGTGGCGGCCGAGGACAAGGCTTCGTCAAAGCCCCAGGCGCCGACATGCAGCAGCGCGCGATCGGTCTTGATCGGGTTCCAGTGGGCGCGCGCCGACACGGTGCGGCTGTCGTTGGTCGCCTGCTGCCCGTCCACCCGGTCGCCAGTGACAGCGACCGACGCGTGCCAGTTCGGCCCGAACATACGCCCCATGATGCCGATGCCATAGAAGCCGCGCTGCGGGATGATGGCGGTCGATACCGTGCCACGTTCCAGGAAGGGGGTGGAATCGGACCCCGTGCTGCCTTCGAACGCGCGGTCGTTGAACAGGTGGCCGACGCGCACGTCATAATCGACTTTGCTGCTGATCTTGTTGCGCCAGCCCATGAAGGCGGTGACGATGTCGACTTCATTTTCGGAGAAGTCGGTTTCGAACTGGTAGAAGAAATGCGGCCCGACGCCCCCTTCCAGCCCCAGGCGCAGCGCGCGCATGCCCGTCGTTGTGGTGTTGCGGCCGTTATAGCGCGATCCCATGGTGGAACTGACATCCACCAGGATGCGGCCACGCGGCTTGTAGGTGAAGACGCCATCGGCCGAACGGAATACGGGCAGGCCGGCGCCCCATTCGGTCTTGAGGCCGACTTCGTTGGCCGCGATGGCGCGCGCCTGCGCCACGTCGATGTCGGCGGGGCCGGGCGGCACGATCTGCGGCGCAAAGGGGGTGACCACCAGCGGCGGAGCGGCCTGTTGCTGCGCCATTTGTGGCGCAGATGGCGGTGCCGCATTGCGGGCTATGTCCTGCCCTTCCAATTTGTCCAGGCGGGCCTTGAGCGTCGCGATTTCGGCTGCCTGCGCCCGAACCACCGCGGCGAGTTCGTCGGCACTGGGGGTCTGCGCGAGCGCGGGGGTTGTGGCGATCAGCGCCAGCGCGGCGCAACCGCCGCGCAGGAAGGAAGAGGTCATTTCCGTTCGGCTCCAGAGGCGAGGACCGCATGCCATTCGCGCAGGAAGCGCTGTTGTTTCAGGCGATCGAGATTGGCGAGAAGTTGCGGACCGACGCGCACCGGGCGCGCCTGGGCCGCGGGAAGGCGGCGGCCGCGAATATCGGTGCGAACCGGCCAGAGGCTATGCTGGGCGAGCAGGGACTGGCCCTGGCGCGACAGCAGAAAATCGAGGAAGAGTTTCGCTGCGGCGGGATGCCGCGCTTCCCGCGCGATGAAGGCGATGCGCGACATGACGATGGTGTAATCCTGCGGGAAGAAGACGCCGATGCGCGGGTCGCGGCGCGCCCGCTCCAGGGCGTAGGAGCCGATGACATTATAGGCGATCGACAGCCGTCCTTCGGCCACCCCCCGCAACATCGGTTCGGTGGTTATGGCCAGTTGCGGGCGAGTCGCCGCCATCGCCTCCACTAGCGATCGTGTGTCGCGCGTGATCGCATAATCCTGCGTCAGATAGAGATAGCCGGTGTTGGACCGTGCCGGATCAAAGGTCGCGACCTTGCCGGTCAGCACCCTGCGATCCTTGCGCAGCATCGCCTCCAGCGCGGCATGGCTGCGCGGCGGATTGGCGATCGCCTTCTTATTGTAAACATAGGCGATCGGTTCGGCGGTGACGCCAAAGCCCATATTCTTCCAGACTGCGGACGACGGCAGGGCGGGCTTTTCGGGGCTGGCATAGGCCTGCGCGTAGCCATCGTTGATGAGCTTTACCTGCTGGTCCATGGCGGATGACCAGACGAGATCGGCCGACGGCTTGCGCGCGCGGGTTTCGGCGACGAACCGCCGATACATTTCGTTCGAGCCAAGGTCGCCATAGCGCACGGTGACGCCCGGATAGCGGCGCTGGAAGGCGAGGATGACCGGCGTCATTTCCGACCGGTCGGCATTGGCGTAAACGATCAGCTGCCGTTCGGCCTGCGCGGCCGCGATCAGCTGATCATAGGAGCGCGGATAGCCGGCTGGGCGCTCCGCGACCGCCACGGTCGCCGGTGCGGCCAGGCTTGCCAAGGCGGCCATGATCTGAATAACCCTTCGCATCGACTGCTCCTTGCTCTTCCGTTTCTGTCGCCGGATAAATCTGATCGTCAGTTACGAAGCCAAGCTGTCATCAACCTTTCAGCATCAGGTGCCCCATTCGGATTTTGATGATCGAGGACGACGCGGCGTTGGCGCGCAGCATTTCCGCCCTGCTCCGTGTAGGGGGCCATGCCGTCGATCATGTCGCGACCGGCGAGGATGCGTTGGCCGTGGTCGGCAGCGAACCCTATGCGCTCGTCATCCTCGACGTGGGCCTGCCAGACATGGACGGCTTTGCGGTGCTGGCCGAATTGCGGCGGCGGGGCGAAAAGGTGCCCGTCCTGATGCTGACCGCGCGCGACGCGCTGGATGACCGGGTGCGCGGGCTGGACCTGGGCGCTGACGATTATCTGCGCAAGCCCTTCGACCCGGAGGAACTGGAGGCGCGTGTGCGGGCGCTGGGGCGGCGGCGCGGCGGCGATCCGACGCCGGAAATGCGCGTCGGCACGCTGACCATCCACCGCTCCTCCGGCGTAGTGGACGTGGCGGGACGGCCGATCGACCTGCGTCGGCGCGAACTGGCGGTGCTGGAGGCGCTGGCGACGCGCGCGGGGCAGGTGGTGCCGCGCGAATTGCTGATCGGCGAGGTATTCGGTTTCGACGACCCGGTCGGGGGCAACGCGATCGAGGTGCATGTGACGCGGCTGCGCGCCAAGCTGGCGCCCGATGGGCCGGGCATCCGTACGGTGCGGGGCGTAGGCTATATGCTCGATGCCGGCTAAGGGCGCGCGCGCCATTGCGCTGCGCACGCGGTTGCTCGCCGCGATGCTGGGGCCACTGCTGGGCGCCGCGGCGATCATCGGCATCGGCGGCGCGACGCTGATCGCCGATGTGGTGCGCCGGACCAACGACCGGGTGCTGGGCGGCGCGCTGGGCGCGATCGCCGAAACGGTGCAGGTGGAGCGGGGCGAGGTGACGCTGGACCTGCCGCCCGCCGCCTTTGGCATGTTGGAGAATAGCGAGCGCGACAATGTCTATTATCGGATCGCGGTGGGACGTGATTTGCTGACTGGCTATGCCGATCTGCCAGCGCCCGATCCGGCGACGCTGAGCGTGGACCAGCCGCGCTTCCGCTTCGCCCGCTATCGCGACCAGGGTGTCCGCATTGCGGAGGTGAAACGAATGCTGCCCCGAATTGTCCAGCCGGTCATCATCCAGGTCGCCGAAACGCTCGACAATCGCAAGACGCTAGCGGGGCAACTCACCATCGCGCTGTTGCTGGGCGAAGTGGCGCTGGTCGGGGTCGCTGTGCTGCTGCTGCGCCCGGCTTTGGGGTGGAGCCTGCGGCCGCTCGCGCGCCTGCGCCGGTCGGTGGAGGCGCGCGATTCGAGCCTGCGACCCGATTTTTCACCGCTCGACGCAGGGCCGCTACCCAATGAATTGCGGCCGCTCGCCACCGCCTTCGACCATCTGCTGGCGCAGCTCGACAAGGCGACCGGGGGCGTTCGGCGCTTCACCGCCGATGCTTCGCACCAGATGCGCACGCCGCTGTCAGTGCTCAAGGTGCAGGTCGAACTGGCGCGGCGCGGATCGTCCGCCGCGTTGGATGAGATTGCCGACGCGGTGCAGCGGCTGGAACGGCTGGTGACGCAATTGCTGGCGCTTGCCCGCGCCGAAGAGGGGGGCGTGTCGCCGCCTTTGGAGGCGGTGGACCTGAAGGAGGTGAGCAGCGCAGTCATCGGCCGCCTCATCAACCAGGCGATCCAGGCGGGGGTAGAACTCGACCTCGATGCGCAGGACGGCGAAAGTTATCTGGTCCAGGCGCACCGAACGCTGGTGTTCGAAATCATCGCCAACCTGATCGACAATGGCATCCGCTATAATGGGCGCGGCGGCATGGTAACCGTCCTGTTGGCGCGCGAAGCCGACCATGTCCGCCTGACAGTCAGCGACGATGGGCCGGGCATCGCGTCCAAATATCATGACCGGATATTCGAGCGCTTCTTCCGCGCCGCGGGCCTGACCGGAGCAGATGGGACGGGCCTGGGGCTGGCCATCGTCCAGTCCGCCGCTTCGCGCATGGGTGCCAGCGTCAGCATCGCGTCGGATGGACCGGGCACTCGGATCTGCGTCATGTTCAACACGCCCGCCGATTAGGCACGTGCCGTCAATCCTGTCTGGTCGCAAACCAGATGGTGTGGTGGGCGCTTTCGCCGTCGATCACGACCGCAACATAGACCTCTTCGACATCGAAGCGGGCGCGTTCGAGCCGGTCGACGAACGCATCGTCGGGATAGGCCGACCATATGGCCAGAATGCCCTGGGGGCGTAATGCCGCATGCGCCGCACGCAAACCCCAATTGCAATAGAGGCGTTCATTGGCGATGTGGATCAACCCGTCAGGCCCGTTGTCGACGTCCAGCAGAATCGCGTCGTAGCCGGCCGTCTCCTGGTCGATCGCATCATGGACATCGCCCATTTTCAGCGTCACCCTGGGATCGGCCAGATAGTCATGGAACAGGTGGGCCAGCGGCCCTTTCGCCCATTCGACGATCGCGGGGAGCAGTTCCGACACCGTGACGGCGGCGGTTGCGGGCAGGGATTTGAGCGCGGCGCCCAACGTGAAGCCCATGCCCAGCCCGCCGATGAGGATGCGGCTGTCACTTCGCGTGAGCCGCTTGCATGTCAGTATGGCCAGCGCCTCTTCAGACTGGCGGACCTGGTTGCCCATCAATTCCGTGTCGCGAAACCGGATCGAATAATCGTCGCCCCTGCGCAACAAGCGCAGCGTCCCTCCATCAGGAAGGTTGGCGGTGTCGATCAGTTCAACCGGAATCGTCGCAACGTCAGCAGCTAATGCCAAATTCGGCCCCCTCATTGGCGAATATCCGCTTTATTGGGTGGAATATTGGCCAGGCTGCGCTTTGAATATGTCGCGGGCAAAATTGCGCACCGCGGCCGCCGTCTTGAAGGTCTCTTCCTGCAGCTGTGACGAGACCAGCGGATAGCCCTGGCTGTTATAGCGGGTCTCGCGAACGGTCAGCCGGAAATTCCCTTCCTCATCCTTGGTGATCAAAAAGGGGCGAATTTTTTCTCGGCTCATGGATATTCCTTTTATTGTAGGAGGCCCGCATCGGATGGGCCTGAGGGCCTGTGATAGTCAGCCCAGCACGGCCGCGACGATCTGCTTCAATTGGCAGCTCGACAGGGTTGCTGCGGCAGGCGTGGCGGAATGTGCGACCGACCTGCCATAGGGCAGGCGGAGGGCCGGACGGCTGCGGGTTTCGGGTGTGATATGCATATAAAATCCTCGCGGCATGGGCCGCGTTTTGTGTGTAGGCGACAGGTACGGTTCATCCCACAGGGCATGCCGTTGGACATTATCCATGGATTGCCGGCTGTCGGTGCAAGCGCGTCCTGCCTATTCAAGATCAGGCCCGGTTTTTGCGGGCAAGATAGCGCGCATCACGCGCAGATTTGCGTTCGGCTTCGGTCAGTATCGGCTTGTGGCGTGCGGCGCTTGCCGCTGCGAAATCGAGGGCCAGCGCTTTTTTGGCGGCCTTCTCTTCTTTCACCGCCAAAAGGGCGTTCTGACGCTTTTCGCGCGTGGCCGCTTCCTTTGCAAGCCGACGTTCGGCGCGTTCGGCCGCGGCGGCCGCATCGACCGGGGGCTTGTCACGCAGTTGGTCAAGAACCGCGGTCCGGGCGCGCGCAGCCGCAGCAATGCGCTCCTGAAACTGTGGCTCTCTATATCTTTTCATGCAGTATATTATCCTGTCTCAAGCACGTGCCGAAAGTGGCCGGGCGGCATTGGCCGCCCGGCGCACGAATCTTCAAGCAGCCTGAATGTTGACCGCCGAGGTCTTGCCGCGCTGATCCTTCTCCAGATCATAAGTGACGCGCTGGTCCTTTTCGAGCGTGCGCAGGCCTGCACGCTCAACGGCGGAAATATGTACGAAGGCGTCGTCGCCGCCCGTTTCGGGGGCAATGAAACCATAGCCCTTGTCGGCGTTGAAGAATTTGACGGTTCCGGTGATCATAACGAAGTCTCCTTGTCGCAGGTACACGGGCACACGCGACAATTCGCGCATCCCGGCTTTGAGAGGCAAAAATGGGGACAAAGGAAATCCGAACCGGCCCGATATCCGTCAAAACGCGACGTTCAGCAAAATCTGTATAGCACAGATTGACCCGATTTCAAAACGAGGGATCGCGCCAGACGGCGCAAACGCAACAAATATGAAATCAGATCAGATTGTTAACCATGAATCGGTGGCCTGTTCGGCAGCATGGGCGGTTGTGCTTTCATACCATGACGGCGCCAGCATGGCGACGAGGCATCATGTTTCATCGGTCCGCAATTTCACTTTGTTCGGCAGTTTCTTTCCCTTGGTGCGGCGGGAGGGAATTTGCACGGGATTCTTTTTCTTCCAAGCCGCCCATGTCATGGGGCCTTCGGGCGTATTGATAATCTCATCGTCCATTGCCGAAAAACCTCCTGCCACGGGATTGGTTGCCAAGCGATACTATGGTTGCCGCCCGGCGGAAGCGGGAATGTCAGCCCCTGTTTGGTTGGCGGCTGCCGCTTCCTATAGATGGTGTGACTCACTGCGTCATGATCGGGCCCACATGATGGCCGTATGCCGTCAGCGTCTCATTCTCCATTCGCAATCACGCAGTGGTCAGAAAAAAGGAGGATCGGCTTGATCGCTACGCCGCTCTCCGAATCGCGGAAGGCGTCATTGATGCTTTCGAAAGGATGGAAGCGGATCAGTTGGTCGAAAGGGAATCGCCCCGATAGATGCAGCGCGACTAGGTGCGGGATGAAGGTCTTCGGACCGGCGTCGCCCTCCACGATCCGCGCACCGCGCGGCCTGCGATCGCTCGTAGTTGCGGTCGCGCTGAGCGCGATCAGCGGCGCTATCTGCGCAGGATCGCGGTCGTAAAGGCGGAGGACGATCGGGCTATCCGGCAGGCGATCGCCGATCCCATCACGCCCATGTCGATGACCGCAAGGTGCACATTGTCTGTCCCTTACGGAAGCGTGCTCGACGATGTGCAGGCCGATATCAACGGTCGATGGGGCCGGGGTGGCGTCGCTGGCGAGCAGGTCGACCAGCGCGCGGAATCCTTAGTTTTACGGATCGACAATATGAAAACATCGTAGGATTCTCAGGCCAACGCCCACGGCGGCAGGGAAAAACCGGATAAGTTGGGCCTATTTTAGCGATTCATATCATTTTTGCGCTAATGGATCAGCGGCTATTGCGTGTTTTTTTGAACACAATAGCCGCTGATCCATTCTAGCCGCTCAGAGATCGCGGTCCAGCGGCTGCTAGGGCAGCGGGCTGTTCAAACGGCACGTCTCCTGCGACGATCTCTAACACACCTCCTTGCACGCCATCAGCCCTTCAAACTGAAAAGGCAGCACTTAGCGTGGCGGGGGGGATGGCTTCCGCGCTGCGTTATTCATCCGCCGAACATAATTCGCTATGATGCATATTAGTTTGGGGGTCACCGCGGCAACTTGCTGAAGCGCGGCGGGTTATGTCCGTGCAAGCATCGTGGGCTTCCTTGACGGAAGGCATCACCAATTTTCGATAATAATTATGAAAGGGGTGGCGCCGCGCTATCCCCTTTCATGCTGATGACAGGATCGTAGCGAATGCGGATAGGCATCATCGCCCATCTCAAACACCCGATTGCAGAGCCTTTTGCCGGTGGGCTGGAGATGCATACGCATCTGCTTGCGCGATCGCTGCGGGACAGGGGCCACGCGGTCACGCTGTTCGCGTCGTCCCGATCCGAGCCGGGGATCGGCCTGGAAGCCATCTGCGCCGAGACCGCGATTCAGGCGGTGGGCACTACGGAGGCGACCGACGTCGCGTTCTTCCGCGAACATCATGCCTACCTTAGCCTGATGACCGATCTACGGCATCGCAACTTCGATATCATCCATAATAATTCGCTGCATTATCTGCCTGTGGCAATGGCCGACAGTTTGCCCATGCCCATGGTAACGACGCTGCACACCCCGCCCTTTTGCTGGCTGGAAAGCGGCATTCGCCTCTGCACGGCGGGCAACCATGATTTCGTCGCCGTATCCCGTTCGGTTGCGGGTCTTTGGAGCCATGTCACCCATAGCGATACGGTCATATGGAACGGCATCGACCTGCAGAAATTCGCATTCCATCGCGAACCCGACGCTGACCCTTATCTGGTCTGGTATGGCCGCATCGTCCCCGAAAAAGGACTGCATCTGGCGATCGAGGCGGCTCGGCAGGTCGGCATGCCGCTCAGGATCGCAGGGCCGATCCTCGACCAGGATTATTATCAAACGAGGATTGCGCCAGCGCTGGGCAAGGATGTCGTCCATGTCGGCCATCTTGCGCATGATGAATTGGCCCGGCTTGTCGGCGGAGCGCGCGCGTTTCTATGTACGCCGATGTGGGATGAGCCTTATGGCCTGGTCGTAGCCGAAGCGCTCGCCTGCGGCGTACCGGTGGCGGCCTTTGCGCGCGGCGCGATACCCGAGATATTGGATGTCACCTGCGGCGTGCTGGCGACCCCTGACGATGTCGCGTCTCTTGCGCAGGCTACTCTGCGTGCGCTGACGCTGGATCGGCCGGCGTGCCGGACCAGGGCGGAACAGACGTGCGACGCCGAACATATGGTCGATAATTATGAGGCGCTGTATCAGCGTCAGACCGACAAGGTGGCGCGATCTGCTCGCGAAGAGCGCGCGGCGGCGATCCGTCTTGTGCCTGCAGCGGTCCCATCCCGTGCGATGTTGCCTGCGCCATCGGTTTCGCATGGCTGAAACGAGCGTCATGATATTGTGTGTCTGCGTTCCGGCCCGCAACGAAGCGATGCGACTGCCGACATTGCTGGACGCCCTGGCGTTGCAGGATTGGCCGGGTGCGATTCCGGTTGCGATCGGGATCAACAACAGCACCGACGATAGCGTCGCAGTCGTTCAAGCGGCCGGCGTTCGCTATGCCGGACGGCTGGACATCCAGATGACGGAACGCAATTTTACGCCCGATTGTGCCCATGCCGGATCGGCCAGGCGATTGGCCATGGATGCCGGACTTGGCCTTTTGCCGACACCTGAAGGCAACGCCCTGGTCAGTACGGATGCAGACAGCCGTCCTCCCCCTCACTGGCTGCGCAATAACGCGACGGCTTTTTCGCGTGGGGCCGACATGGTCGGCGGCCGGATCGAAATTGACATCCATGAGCCACTGCCGCCCGCCGTGCATCGGCTACGCGCTGCGTGGGACCGATATTGGGCGGACGTCCGCGCGATCGAGGATGCGATCGACCCGCTACCTTGGGACCCGGCGCCGCGACATGGCGACCATACGGGGGCGTCGCTCGCCATACGGGCGGACCTCTATCTGGCATGTGGTGGCGTTCCGGCGATAGCAAGTGGCGAAGACCGGGCGCTGGTGTCGGCGGCGCTGGCGCGCGGCGCGCGTCTCGTCCACCCGGTCAATGTCCATACCTCTGTCTCGCCGCGCCTGGAAGGGCGGGCGGATGGCGGGATGGCGGTCGCCATGCAGCATCTATTCGCCAGCGCCCAAAATGACGAACGGCTTATGGCCCCGGCCTTCACCCATTGGCGCGCACGGGCGCATTGGCGCAGGCAGTTGCGGGTGCAACCCGATGGCAACGCGCTGATCGCCCGGCAGGAACCGATGCTGCCCCCCATGCCCAACGACATGATGCTGGAACCCTTGTCATGACGCGGCGCCCGATCGGCTATTATGTGCATCATCATGGCGCTGGCCATCGCCAGCGGGCGGAGGCGATCGCAACGGCATGCGAATGGCCCGTCGTTCTGCTGGGGACAGGCTTGGGCGCGGCGGGGATCGACCTGCCCGACGACCGGCCCGTTTCCGGCCGTTTCGACGGGATCGATGAGGCGACCACGCGGCCTGCCGCCCTGCATTATGCGCCGATCCACCATGACGGGGTGCGATCGCGCGTGGCGCGCATCACTCAATGGATCGCCGCGGAGCGCCCTGCCCTGATGGTCATCGACGTTTCGGCCGAAGTTGCGATGCTGGCCCGCCTCGCCTCTGTGCCCACCCTCTATGTGCGGCTCAACGGCGATCGCAGCGACGAAGCGCATCTCGACGCCTTCCGCGGCGCCACTGGCCTTCTCGCGCCTTTCCATCGCGATCTGGAAATGCCCTCCACCCTCGCGTGGATCAGGGACAAGACGACCTATCTTCCCGGCATCACCGCTACACCGCACATAAATGCCCCTCAGGAAAACCGCATTCTCGTTGTGATCGGTCGCGGCGGCTCGCCTGGCGATGGTGCGGCGATCGCCCGCGCCGCGCGTGCCTGCCCGGATATGCACTGGCGCGTGATCGGCCCGGTGACTGTGCCGGTCGATCAGCCGGCCAATCTTGATCTGGCCGGATGGGTCGACGACCCGGCACGCGAGATCGCCGACGCCGGGCTGATCGTCGGCGCGGCAGGGGACGGGTTAGTGGGTGCAGTTATGGCCGCCGATCGGCCCTTCCTCTGCGTCCCGGAGGCGCGCCCCTATGGCGAGCAGCGGGCGACAGCGCTTGCCCTTGATGCGCTGCGCGCTGCCATCATGATCGAAACATGGCCATCCCCCGACCAATGGCCATCCCTGATCGACCGGGCGACGGCATTGCCAACGCACGCCCGCAAACGCCTGCACGATCCGCATGGTGTGGACGCCGCGGCGGCCTGGATCGCAAGCAAGGCCGCCGCGGCGGTCGATGAACGGGAGAATCTAGCGTGACCTTGTCCAGACATCCCCGGTCCGATGCCGACACACCCGCTGCGCGCGCGGCGGCGATCATGCCGGCGCTGGTCGCGCTCGGCGCGCGCTATGATGCCGCGCCGGTCTTTCCGGTGGAGAGCATGAAGACACTGGCCGTGGCGGGTCTTCATCGCACCTTCGCCCCGGTGGACAGCGGCGGCGAGGCGTTTGACGACAGCGTATCGCGGAACCAATGTCTGATGAATGTGCTGCGCATCATCGGTCGCGCGGACCTTAGCGTCGGGCGGCTTTATGAAGGCCATGTCAATGCGCTCGCTTTGTTCGATTGGTATGGTTCGCTGGCGCAGAAGGCCGAGCTGCGGCATCATCTGGTCCAGGGCGCTTTCTACGGGGTCTGGGCCACAGAACCCCAGCCGGGCGTGCGGTTGCGCGACGTCGATGGCCGATCGACGCTTGACGGCGCCAAATCCTTCGCGACCGGGGCGGGCGGTCTGGCTTATGCGATAATCACCGCGCAGCCGGCACAGGGAGAGCGGCGACTGGTCGTGGTTCGGGCCGACGATTCCACCAGAACCGACCTCTCGCAATGGCGGGTCAGGGGGATGCGGGCGACCGGCAGCGGCATCTATGACCTGACCGGCATGACTGTCAATCCATCCCATCTGCTGGGCCAGCCCGGCGACTATGATCGCGAACCCCGTTTCACCACCGGCGCCTGGCGCTTTACCGCAGTGCAACTGGGCGGGATCGAGGGGTTGCTCGCCGAAACCCGCCTCGCCATGTCGGACGCGGGGCGCGCCGACCCTTTGCAACGCGCCAAATTCGCCGATGCCGTGGCGGCGACCCGCACCGCCTATTTGTGGGTGCGCGAATGCGCGCTCAGGGCCGCGCGCGACGATGCCGATGGTCCTGCCTTCGCCCGCATGACGCGCGGCATCGTTGAGCGTGCCGGCCTGGACGTCATGGAACTGGCCACCCGCATCACCGGCACGCGCAGCGCCATGGACGGACAACGGATCGACAAGATCATCCGCGACCTCAGCCTGTATCTGCGGCAGGGCGGACCCGACTATGCCCGCGACCAGGCGGCACTTGTTTGGCTCGACCACGACGCCTGGGGCGCGGAAGACGTCTTATGGTAGCGCTTTCCCTGTCCGCAAAGCCCTGGCGCGGGGTGCGTTGGCTGATCCTTGCGCCGCATCCCGATGACGAGACGCTTGGCGCAGGCGCACTCATCGCGCAGACGGCACGAGATGCGCGGCTGGCGGGCCTTGTCTATCTGACCGACGGGTCGGGATCGCATGAAACCGCGCCAGGCCGGTCAGGCAGGCTGGTGTGCACTCGCAAGCGTGAGGCGGCTATCGCGCTGCATCGCCTGACGGGCAATCGCCGCCAAGCGCCGCTGCATCTGGACTGGAAAGACGCCGCGCCCGCCCGATTGCAGGATCCGGCTTTTGAGCAGGCGGCCCGTCAACTGAGCGTCCTTTGCCGTCGGTTGCGGGTGGACGCGATCGCTGTGACCGCAAGCCACGAACCCCATTGCGATCATGAAGCTGCAGCACGGCTTGCCTATGCCGTGGAAAAACGGGCCAGGGGCAGGCTGGTCGTCGCCGAATATGTCGTCTGGGCGCAGGCGCCTGATCCGCGCACGCATAGAGCGCTGCGCACCGCTCCCATGCTGCGCGGACGACGCCGCCAGGCGCTGGCCGCGCACCGCAGCCAGCTCACCGCCTCTCATGGCCCCGGTTTCCGGCTGCCCGCCGCCCGCCGCGCCATGCCGAGCAGCGACGTCCTTTATTTGCGGAGAGCGTTTTGACCCTACACAAGACAAGCATCGACCCCGAATATTTCGAAACTATGTTCCAGGAGACCAGCGATCCGTGGGACCTGGAGAGCAGCGCCTATGAGCGGGACAAATATGCCCATAGCATCCGCGCGCTAGCAGGACGGCGATACGAACTGGGGTTTGAAGTCGGCTGCGCCAAGGGTGTCCTGACGCAGGCGCTGGCACCTCATTGCGATGCGCTGGTGGCTATAGACGTCAGCGAAACAGCGCTCGAAGCCGCGCGGGAGCGCTGCGCCGCATTTGACCATGTCTCCTTTGGCCGAATGGTATTCCCTGGTCAGGCCCCTATGGGCAGCGCCTTCGATCTCATCATCCTGTCTGAAGTCGCTTATTATTGGGATGATGAGGACATTATACATGCCGCCCGATGGATCGCCGCTCATGTCGTGCGCGGGGGCGACATCCTGCTCGTGCACTGGACGGGCGACACCGACTATCCGCAAAGTGGCGATGACGCCGTGCGGAAATTGTCGGAAGCGCTCGGCCCTGCCATCGCCGTCATCGCCGCGGAGCGTTTGGCCCACTATCGGCTCGACCTGTGGCGCGCGCGCGCATGAGCCTCAGCGTCCTCACGATCGTGAAGAACCGGTCGGCCCATCTGGCGCAGCTGATCGAAGGCTTGCGGCGCAGCGCCGTTCCGCCAGCCGAACTTGTCATAGTCGATATGGCCAGCCATCCGCCGGTCAGCGCTGTCGAAGCCCCATTTCCAATCAGGATAGTGCGTCTCGATGGCCCCGGACTGCCGCTCGCGGCCGCACGCAACGCTGCCGCGCGGGCGGCGAGCGGGGATACGCTGCTCTTTCTCGATGTCGATTGCATTCCCATGCGCGACCTGACCGGCGCTATCGCACGATGTTTGAATGACCATGATGCGCTGATCTGCGCCGAAATCCGCTATCTTGCGCCTGACCATGCCCGTGGCGAATGGGACGAAGCCGATCTGCTGCAACGTGCAAAGGGGCATCCCGTTCGAGAATTTCCCGCTCAAGGCCTACGCCAGGAAAACAATGCCGGTCTGTTCTGGTCGCTGGCGTTCGGCCTGCATCGCCAGAGATTTTGGGATTTGGCCGGGTTCGACGAGGCCTTTACCGGCTATGGCGCCGAAGATACCGACTTCGGCTTTCGCGCACGGCAAGCAGGCGTGCCTTTGTTGTTCATGGGCGGCGCGGGTGCGTTCCACCAATATCATGACGTTTTCGATCCCCCGCTCCAACATCTGGAAGACATCGTCCGTAACGCCGGCCTCTTTCGGGCGCGGTGGAATATGTGGCCGATGGAAGGATGGCTCGACGCGTTCGAGACAGGCGGATGGATCGCACGGTGCGGGGGCGGGATAGATGTGCGCCGCCTGCCGAGCGAAATTGAAATCAAGCAGGCGCGCATGTCGGCGTTCGCCTCGACCTGAAAGAGGGCGGGAAGGTTGCCGCGGCAGCTTACCGCTACACGCCGCCTTGAGATCAGCACTGTCTTTTGCTAATGGCACGGGCGTCGATGCTAAAGGCGTCTGGCTGTGGCGCAAAGATGCCCACCAACATGATTCAAACTCCAAGGATAAACATTGCCTTCCTATAAAGCTCCTTCGTTCCAGGACCGTATCGCCGCAGCCGGGTCGGCCAAACAGAAAGCCTTGACTGCGCTCAAGGCCAAGCCGCCTGTCGATGAGGCGCTAATGGCCCAACAACGCGCGGCGCGTGAAGCCCGTGAACAGGAAATTGCCATCGAGCGTGCGGCTAAGGCTGAGGCTCTTGCACTGGCCAAGGCTGAAAAAGCAGAGCGTAAGGCGGCCGAGCAGGCGGCGGTAGCCGAACAACAGGCCGCCGCAGACGCCGCTGCCGCGCTGAAGGCGGCCAGGTTGACCCCGGCCAGCGCTGCTGAAATGAAGGCGGCGCGCGATGCCCGCTACGCTGCCAGAAAGGCCCGCAATAAATAAGTCGGGCCGCCCCGCAGCGAAAGGGTCCAATGTTCAAGCCAGCCATCGCATTGAAGGCTCAGCTATGGATCTGTGCTACAGTCCAAGCGCGCTTAGTCCGGGATGATCATCGGGCCGTCGCCCCTGTGTCCAGTGGAACTTCCGTTCCGCCGCGCTGATCGGGCTATCGTTGATACAGGCGAAGCGCCGGCTCATCAGGCCGCGCTCGTCAAACTCCCAATTTTCGTTGCCATAGGAACGGAACCAGTTGCCGCTGTCGTCATGCCATTCATAGGCGAAGCGCACCGCGATGCGGTTTTCCAAAAAAGCCCATAGTTCCTTGATCAGCCGATAATCCAGTTCGCGCTGCCATTTGCGGGTGAGGAAGGCGATGATGGCGGGGCGTCCGTCGATCCATTCGGCGCGGTTGCGCCATTGACTGAGCGGCGTATAGGCCAGCGCGACCCTGGCCGGATTACGACTGTTCCATCCATCCTCGGCCAAGCGCACTTTCTCGATCGCGTCGTCAAGCGTAAAGGGTGGCAGGGGCGGTCTTGGATTTTCCATCATGCGTCTCCCAATCCGGCAAGCTGGTCCTGCAACATTCTGTTCTGGGTTTCCAGTTCCGCCAATCGCTTGTGCAGCGGCCGGACCGCCTGCTCGATGTCGCGCTCCGTGAAGCGCGGGGTGATATGCTGCGGGCAGTTCCAGTCGAAGGCGTCCAGCCGCAGCCGGAAGATGCGTTCGGGCCGCGCCTTGTAATCTTTGTCCATGACAAGTTCGGCCAATGTCGGATCGACATCAAGCGGCAGTTTTTCGACATGAACATACATCTTCAGCCGGGCGCGACGGGGATAATCCATCAGGATCAGGCAGGCACGGTCGTTCGCGGCGAGATTGCCGGTGCTGATATATTGCCGATTGCCGCGATAATCGGCAAAGGCGAGCGTGCGATCGTCGACAATTTTGAGGAAACCCGCAGGGCCGCCGCGATGCTGGACATAGGGCCAGCCATTTTCTGACACGGTCGCCATGTAAAAACTGTCGCGGGCCGCCAGGAAATTGGCCTCGTTAGCCGTGAAGCGGTCAAAGGCGCGATTTCCGGCGAACGCTGCCCAATGGGCATCGGCGCCCATCTCCGCCTGAGCCGCGCGGACGCTTGGCGTGGTCGCGATATCCAGAAAGCCGTAGGACATACCATATCTCCTTTCGTGTGACGGGCGCACTTAGCCCCCGATCCGGCAGATGTCCGATCCGAACGGCCACATCGATGCCTTCCCGAGGATGTTCACCAATCGACCGACAAACAGGCGGCGCCTGGTCACGGCCGGAAAATGGCCCAGTTAATCGAGCAGGATCGGCAGTGGGTAGATATCCCCAAACAGCGCCGATCCATAGCCCCGACCGCCCTCGCTCAGTTTGACCGACCACGCCGTCCTGGTCAGTAGCCGGACGCCGATCTGATCCTCCAGCGCCGCGATCGCGGATTGCGCGAAACCGTCGGCTTCTGCAACGCGGACGAAGACGGTCATGGCCTGCCAGCGGTCCAACGCTTTTCCTAAAATGACGTCCAGGGTGGCGGATCGTGCGCCGAACGCCATCGGTGGGTCAAGCGTCATCGATTTTGGATCCTGTGGCCTCTGAACGCCGGCTCGTCATCACCCAGGACGGCTCGTTCGCCATTTCAACGGGGGGACGAAAGGTCAGCTTGAACGCTTGTGTGGTCAGCCGCACATAGGCGTCATGGCCAAAGTCATCATATGGCATGACGGGGGGTGCCCGCTCTGCCGCCGTGAGATCGCGCTCATGCGCCGACTGGATCACCGCGGGCGGATAGATTTTATTGACGTGACCGAGGCGGGGAGCGTCTGCCCAATTGATCGCCAAACGCTCCTTACGCGGCTGCATGCCAGCGAGGACGGGGTTCTGCTATCGGGCGCGGCGGCCTTTGCTGCGATGTGGCGGGCAATCCCCCTGTTGCGGCCTATCGGCCTGCTGGCCCGGTCTTCGGCCATGCTCGCGATTCTCGAATTTATGTATCTGTGGTTCCTGAAGCTGCGGCCCCGTCTTCAGCGCCTTGTCGGCGGGGGCGCAGGAAGATGACGCCGCGTCGCGACCCCGTGGGGCCGGGCCAAGTGAGCGTCTGGGACTTCCCGCGTCCTGCCGCGGCCGAGCCGGTGGGCGCGCATGTCCTTATCGAACATCGCGGTGTCATCGTCGCCGATACGCGCCGTTCGGTGCGGACGATCGAGACCAGTCACCCCCCCAGCTATTATATTCCCAAGGATGACATAGCGACCGGCCTTCTTCGTCAAGCCAGCGGCGGCTCGTTCTGCGAGTGGAAGGGCACCGCTACTTACTGGGACATCGTCATTGACGACATCGTGCTGGCGCGTGTCGGCTGGAGCTACCCGGCGCCCACGCCGCGCTTCCAATGCCTTCGGGACCATGTCGCCTTCTACGCCGCCCCGTTCGATCGCTGCACGGTCAACGGAGAGACGGTGATTCCGCAGCCGGGCGGCTTCTACGGTGGATGGATCACCGCCGATCTCGCCGGTCCGTTCAAGGGCGGACCTGGCAGCATGGGATGGTAGGGTCTTGAGCAAAGGTGATGGCGATCGCCCCGACCGGAGCATCCCGCAGGGGCGCCTGTCCCGGCTGGGCCACTTCGGGCGGCTTGCCGGCGGCGTCGCGGGGGGCATGGCGGCGGAAGGCGTGCGCCGGATCGCCGCCGGCGAGCGACCGCGGCTGAGCGACCTGCTGCTCACGCCGGGCAATGCGAAGCGGATCGCAGACCGTCTGTCACATTTGCGCGGCGCGGCCCTCAAACTGGGCCAGATGATTTCGATGGACGCCGGCGACCTCTTGCCCCCGGAACTTTCCACCATCCTGGCGACTGTCCGCAACCAGGCCTATCGCATGCCTCCACACCAGCTCGACGCTGTGCTCAAGAAGGAATGGGGGGCTGACTGGCGGCGGCGGTTTGCGCGGTTCGACGCCACCCCGATCGCCGCCGCGTCCATCGGCCAGGTCCACCGCGCCATATTGTCGGACGGACAGGTGCTCGCCATCAAGGTCCAGTATCCGGGCGTCCGGGCGAGCATCGACGCCGACGTGGATAATGTCGCGACGCTTCTGCGCCTGTCGAACCTGCTCCCACCAACGCTGGACGTGTCGCCCTTGCTGGCCGAAGCCAAGCGGCAGCTCGCCGAGGAAGCGGACTATCTGCGGGAGGGTGAGCAGATGCGCGCCTATGGTGAGCGCCTGGCGGGCGACGCGCGCTATATCGTTCCCGCGCTGCATCCAGACCTGACCACGTCCCAGGTGCTGGCGATGCAGTTTGTGGAGGGACGCCCGATCGAGACGCTGGCCGATGCGGCGCAGAGCCTACGTGACGGCGCGATGACAGCGCTGGTGGACCTTCTTTTGCGCGAACTCTTCGCATTCGGCGTCATGCAAACCGATCCCAACTTTGCAAACTTCCGCTGGCAGCCGGATAGTGGGGCGATCGTGCTGCTCGACTTTGGCGCGACCAGGGTCGTGCCGGTCCAGACCATTGAGTCCTATCGCGCACTCCTTGCTGCCGGTCTGGCCCACGACCGCGACCGCATTCGCGATATAGCGGTTGAGACTGGCTTCCTGGGCGCGGACGCGGTCGCCGCGCACCGCCCCGCGGTTGACCGCATTATCGCCGCGATCGACAACGTGCTCTGCAGGCCAGGCCCCTTCGACTTCGGCGACCGCGCGTTCGTGCCCGTTGTGCAGGCGGAGGCGGCGTCTCTGGCCGGCGACCGGACCACCTGGCATATTCCCGACGTTGAGACGCTGTTCGTCCAGCGCAAGATAAGCGGGACGGCTCTGCTGGGCGCGCGGCTTAAGGCCCGCGTCGACGTGGTCGGCCTCGCGCAGGCGGCGATAGCGTCAAGCAGGCCCTTGGTTGACCAAAGAGGAAGCGCCTAACCGATCGCCTCGATCCTGACGGGCACCGCTTTGCTGGCCGGGGTTTTGGAATGCTGGTCGTGATGGGACAGGGCGATCAACGGATTGAGTTCGGGATAATAGCCCGCGATCGTCCCATCGGGCAGGTCATAGGGCACGATCTCTAGGTTATCAACGCGGCGCACATGGCCATCGGCCGCATCGCTCACCAGTGCGACGCGTTGCCCACCGACCAGTCCGGCTCGTTCGATATCCGCCGCATTCATCAGGATCACATCCCGCTTACCCTCTATTCCGCGCAGCCGGTCGCTATAGCCGTAGATGGTCGTATTAAATTGATCGTTGGACCGCACCGTGACCAATCGATAGCGGCCCTGAGCGTCGGGAACATTGGTGGCGGCCAGCATGTCGGGTGCCGTAAACTGCGCCTTGCCGCTTTTGGTCTTCCAGATGCGTTCGCGCGCGCTATTGCCGCGATAAAAGCCGCCTGGCTCGAACATCCGGGCATTCATGTCGTGAAATTCATCTTGATAGGTGTCGGCGATCAGATCGCGAACCAGCGCGTAGTCGCCCGTCCAGTCATCCCAACGGACTTTGGGATTGGGGGGCAGCGTCGCCTTCGCGATCCCCGCCACGATCGCCAGTTCGGATTTCAGATGCTCGCTGGCGGGCTTCCTATGACCGATCGACCCGTGGACATGGCTGAAACTGTCCTCGATCGTAACGGTCTGCGCGCCGCCCGCCTGCATATCTTCCTCGCTGCGGCCCAGACAGGGGAGCAAATAGGCGGTCTTGCCGTTGAACAAATGGCCTCGATTGAGCTTGGTGGCGATCTGCACCGTCAGTCGCATCTGTTCCCACACGGGTTCGATCCGGCCCTGATCGGGGATCGCGCGCAGGAAGTTGCCGCCCAGGCCGATGAACGCCTGCACCTTGCCTTCCAACAGTCCTTCGCAGACCTTGACCGTCGTCATGCCATGGTCGCGCGGCGGATCGAAGCCGAACTGCGCGGCCAGCTGGTCCAGCGGCACAAGTTCGGGCTTTTCGGAAATGCCCACCGTGCGCTGGCCCTGTACATTGCTATGGCCCCGAACCGGGCAGATGCCCGCGCCTGGCCGCCCGATATGTCCGCGCATCAGCAGCAGGTTCAGCAGCATGGCGATATTTTCAAAGCCATGGACATGCTGCGTCAGGCCCATGCCATAGACGCCGATGACCCGTTCAGCCTCCACATAGACGCGGCCCGCTTCCTCGATATCCGCGCGGGTTAGCCCCGATTCCTGCGCGATCCGTTCCCACGACGTCGCATCGGCGCGCACGCGAAATGCGTCGAAGCCGGTGCAGTGGGCATCGATGAACGCCCGATCGATGATCGTGCCGCCGCGCGCCTCATCCTGCGCCAGCACATATTTGCACAGGCCCATGATCGCCGCGATGTCGCCCCCGGCGCGCACCTGAAGATATTGGCAGCTGATTTGCGTGTCCCCGCCCGTCAGCATCTCCTTCGGGCTTTGCGGATTGGTGAAGGCGATCAGCCCCTTTTCGCGGATCGGGTTGAAGGTCACGACCTTGCATCCCCGCTTCACCGCTTCCTGCAGAGGGTGCAGGAAGCGGGGGCTATTCGTGCCAGGGTTCTGCCCAAAAAAGAAGATCGCGTCGCATTGCTCGAAATCATCGAGGGTGCAGGTGCCGACCGGCGATCCGATTAACTGCTTGAGCGTCACCGACGTCGTTTCGTGGCACATGTTGGAGCTGTCGGGCAGGTTGTTATGCCCATAAAGACGCGCGAACAGAGCGTAAAGATAGGATGTCTCCAGGCTGGCCCGCCCGGACGCGTAGAATATCGCCGCTTTCGGATCGATCGCGCGCAACTCTTCGCCGATGGCGGAAAAGGCGTCGTCCCAGTCACACGGGACATAATGATCGGTGGATGCGTCATACCGCATCGGCTGCGTCAGCCGTCCTTCATGCTCCAGGTCATGATCGTTCCAGCCGCGCAGTTCTGTGACTGTGTGCTTTGCGAAGAAGTCCGGCGTGCACCGCCGCGTGGTCAATTCCCAGAAGGTCGCTTTTGCGCCATTTTCGCAGAATTCGAAGGCGTGGGGATGTTTGGGCTTCCCCCATGCGCAACTGGTGCACATGAACCCGCCGGGCTTGTTTTGGCTTCGTAATGTTTCGAACGCTCCGAGCGCTTGTGGTTCATGGGCTATCGTGCCGATCATACCGCGGAGCGAACCCCATCCGCCGGACGAGCCGCCATATTCGACCGATTCGGCTTCGTCCGCCATGTCATCCTCCATTAGAACTGCACTGTCGGGTAAGCATTGGACCAAGGCGACGGTTCCCGCGTCACACGAGGTCGCAGCTTAAAAGCATGATGGGATGTTACAGGACGTCCAGGCTCTTTCCGATACTTTGTACAAGGCTGCGCATCGCAAACTTATCTATGCCAATATAATCGACATGGCGACTGTGTCGCGAATGCTCCTGGGCAAGCGAAATCTGCCAGTGTTGTTGGCCAGTGGCCGGTCGACCAATGACGCGCGCCCTCTCAATCAATGGCCAAACGAAGGACGCTCCAGTCGCGGTGGGTGAGGTTGAGCGCAGCACTGTTTTTTTGTAGAACCGGACAGCCTGAAGAACCCGTCATTCAGTATGATGTGAGCAAGCCCTGCAACGATACTGGCGTGAATGTGGAAGCGAACAACAGTTATCGTCTGACCTTTGTGATCCAGCACCCAAAGGCAGGACACGATGTCTGGCGCGACGCGTCGATACCCAGCGTGTTTGGAGGGATGTCCTCCTGGCGAGGATGGGGACATCCGCTGGAAAGCGCAAAATTCGTGGCGGCAGCGCCGTTCCGCGGGATCGTGCCCGCCCGTTGGTTGCAGCCGCTATATGCCATCCGCGAGAAGGACGGTCCCGATGCTGATAGACTGGGGACAGCATTTTCGTGGCGCAACTCCCGTCCACCACGGCGCGAAGCTATGAGAAAAACGGCCGGAGAGAGACGGCTTATTCTATGGATGTCACTGCGCCATATAACCGACGGCCTTTTCTTTTCGCGAACGACGTGGGCGTGCGTTGGTTCTATGACAATAATAGCGGGACGGCGGATTTGAACATTGAACATTTGTAGCGAACAAAGCGTAAAAACAGAATATGGTGATGGCTGATCTCAACAGATCGGCTTGGGATCGACGCGTGCTCACCTGTCCCAGCCGTAAGGAGGCGGCCGATAACGGCCCCTCGGACATTGGACGACAAAATTTGCGCGCGGAATGGCGGTGACGGGGTCGTTGATGCTAATCCTTCGTTCGAAGGGTTATGCGAGTCAGCTCGGACGGCCTGCCCAGGCGCAGCGCAAAGCCAGGCCATAACGCCGTGCCATTGCTGACGTAGAGCGTCATGCCGGCCACATCGTAGCGACCTGATACGAAACCAGCATTGCCTCGCGCGACCAAATGGTCGAGGCCGATGATCATACCGCCGTGCGTATGGCCCGAAAGCTGAAGCGCCACTCCTTGTGCCGCCGCCTTCCTGGCATTGCGCGGTTCATGGTCCAGAAGGATGACCGGTAAACCGGACGGGGAACCGGCCAACGCGGCGGCAAGATCTGGTCCGGCCTGGCCGTGGGCAGGCGCAGACAAATCCGTGACGCCCGCAAGGATGAGCTGGGACGTGTCTCGGTTCAGGATCGCGTGTTCATTGCGGAGCATGACTATTCCCAAGCCGGTCAGGTGTCGTATCCACCCTGCATAATCGAAGAAATATTCGTGATTGCCGGGGATGGCATAGACGCCACCAGGCGCGTGCAAGTCACCCAGAGGCGCGACATCGTTACGCCGCATTGCGACCGATCCGTCAATGAAGTCTCCGGTGATGACCATAAGGTCCGCCCCCGACGCGTTGGCGCGCTCAACCATCGCCTGCGCCCAGTCTTGTGGGAACAAACGGCTTATGTGGATGTCGGTCAGCTGAAGCAGCCGGTATCCATCGAATGGCTTGGGTAGCCCCGCTATTTCCACTTCGACATCTTTGATCGGTGGCACACGGATGGCGTTGGCGACGGCGACAACAGCAAGAATGCTTGCGCCACCGGCCAAGGCATATCGTACGCCGTCCCCGACATTTACGCCTTCTGGTCGCAGGAGCGACGACATCATAGTTCCGGCATCCAGCAGGATCTGGGCAACGGCCACGATAACTATAAAGCCAAACCCCCAATTGAACAGGATGACAATCGCGCGTGGGAATTCGGGCGCGAACACCGATCCTGAGGAAAGACGGCTCCACAGATGATATTGCGATATGAACAGGAACAGCAGGGCTATCGCGCCCTTACCCCAAAAAGGTAATGACAGCGGCCAGAGCCAGCGGGCGATGACGATCAGGCTGGGGACGGCAAAAACGAGGTGAAAGATGATGAAGCCTCCGATGGGACATGGGCCGGACCAGCGTTATTATAGTCCCATATAGTGCGGGCGTAACGATAAGACAGGTCGGCCAATTTCAGAATTGGAGATCTCAACCATTCGAACATTGTCGAAGCTTTTTGCGCCCGCTGACCTGGCGGCTGGACCGTCCGCCGCAACCCGGCGTTCTCGTAGAAAACGGCCCGCGATGCGGGCATGGAGGTCATCACCAAGCCCTTCAATGTCATGGCGCCGTGCGGCGAAGTGCGTGAGATGCTTGATCGCCAGGCACCCCTGATCGACCCACAATTCGCTGCTTTCTTGCTTTCTTTCATGCTAAATGGCGGCAAAGGAGTGCGCTATTGGATAATATGGAAGATGGAACGGCGCAGGTCGGGCGATTGCTCGATACGCCAGGACTGGCCGATGCGCTGGAGAGTGACCGCTTCAAGCAGTTTCTCGATCACATGCCCGTCGCGATCGCGGTCTCCGAACTGTTGCCCTCAGAGCGGATCACCTACGCCAATCTTGAGTTCGAACGGCTGACCGGGCAGCCTGCCGCAGAATTGGAAGGCATGAGTTGGCAAGCCTTGCCCGGCGTCGCCTCTGCGCCAGATGACAACCGGCGGCTCAGCGATGCGGTAGAGGGCGATGAGGAATATATCGGCACCTTCTCGATTACCCTCGACGGAGAGACGATCCATGTCGATGCCTGGTCGAACACGATCGAAGACGATCAAGGCGAGCCGCTGTTCCGGCTGGTCGCGCTTGCCAGGACCGGCCAGCGCCTTCGCGAAGACGACGAAGCGGTGCGCCAGTCTCTTCGGGAAAAGGACACATTGCTGTTCGAACTGCAGCACCGGGTAAAGAATAACCTCCAGATGATTACGGCGCTCATTCGGATGGAAGCGCGCAATGTTTCCGATCAGGAAACAGGCGAGCGGTTCGATCGTCTTGCGGGCCGGATCAATTCGCTGGCGCTGCTGTATCGCTCGCTTTCGAGCGAAGGGCAGGGCGATACGATCGACCTTGGCATATATCTGAGCCAGATCGCCTCTTCGGTCATGCAGGCGCATGCGCCCGAAGGCATCCGGCTGGATTTGAAAATCGACACCTGGCCGGTCGCCTTGGACGTAGCCATGCCTGCGGGACTGGTTGTCAACGAATTGCTGACCAATTCTCTCAAACACGCCTTTCCCGACGGTGAAGGGGGCGCCATCACCTTGCATAGCCTGGTGGATCATACGGGATGTCGCGTTACCGTTGCCGACGACGGCGTAGGTTTGGCCGAAGGGACGACCTGGCCAAAAGCCGGCAAGCTGGGCGCCGTGATCGCCCAATCCCTGCGTCAAAATGCGAAGGCGGACTGGACGGTGACGTCCGGTGCGGGAACGGGAATGCGCGTGGACATTCATTTCGCAAGGAAAGACGCCGCGCCGAAGGCGTGACGGCATCTAGGTTACCCGCTGGAGACGCCGCTAATGCAATGACATGTACGATTTCCAACCGACTAATAGCCGATGCTTCCAGCCCTGCCCAAATTATCGTCGCACGCGCGGCCTATTTCGTGAGACGCTTCTGAAATCGTCATCGGGGAGGACAGGATGCGGATCACGCGAATGGGTAACGGATTGAAGGTCCATTCCGTTGGCGGCACCTATGTCATGTCGCTGGGCCTTCAGGGGCGGGCGTTCCCGTTTCAAGCGGCGTCGACAAGGCGGCGGGTCGCGATTCGATATTTTGCGGACACTCAACCCATACTTTTCAGCTCCTAGCCGCCGACCGTCTGTTTCTCGGCGCTCCCTGCGAAAGCGGGCCAACAGCGGACGGACGAGACGCCGGCATAGCCCTCAATAATAGACTGACGGTGAAAAAATAATCCTATGGGCGGGAGTTTTCAGGCGAATTTCCCTATGAATGACTGCTGCCGATCGGCAAATCCGCGTACATGCATGATGAGGAGCAAAATCGCGATGGGGCCGAGGATCGTAGCGGGCAAAGCATAAGCGAGGCGGACCGCGTCGGCGGATGCTATGCCTGATGGGCCGATCATGATTTTCATCAGCCATAATGCGCCCCCGCCACCCACGCCCATGGCGATTTTAAGCGTTACACTACTCATACCGTAATAGACGCCGCCTAGCCGCCCCATATCCTGCAACTGGTCGTCAGCAAGATCAGCGACCATCGCGCGCAACAGCATATAGTCGACTCCCCATCCCAATGCGCGGACGGCAAGGAAGGCGGCAAACGTAACAGGCTGACCTTCCGGGATATAAAAGAGCAGCGGCGCGGTCAGTCCCTGCCAGCCATAGGCGATCATCAAAGTCGGCTTTCTGCCGATCCGGGCGCTGACCCGGCTCCAGATCGACAACGTCGCCAGAGCAAGCATGGGCTGGATCAGCAGCAACGCGGCACCCCAACTGTTCAATCCCAATGCGTCCTCGGCCAGGAACAGGAAGCCGTTGCTGCATCCATGATGCCGGTCAGCACATACAACGCCAGGATCGTACGCATCGACCGATTGCCAAGGATCGACAGAAGCAGCAGCAATGGGTTGCCGGCCTTCGACGGCGTGGTGAGGTCGGCGGGTTCTTTGAACAGAAGGATCACGGCCACGACGGTGATGGGTGCCAGCAAGGCGATGGCCCAGCCCAGCACTGCCATCTGGCTGTCGCGAGGAACGGCAAAACCGCGTTCCATTAGCGCCATAACCCCCAGTAGCCCTAGTGAACCCAATAATCCGAACCATATTTTGGCCCCCATGATGCGAGTGCGCTGATGCTTGTCGGCCGACAGTTCCAGCGCCCAGCCGCAGGTGGGTTATGGCGGTCTCTATATCAAAGCCGTTTCGCGCCTGCGCGCGCAGCTATCAGTGGCGGTCAAATTGGCTCGATACATTGGGCGGCTTTGGCAGCGGCGAGTATCGCAAGGGCTATGAAAATCTCGACGTGTCGCTGCGCTACGCACTCAATGAAAACCTGACGCTGTTCGCGGATCTCGCGAACCTGACCGATGAAAAATATATCGCCTATCAGGGTACGACCGCGACGCCGACCGAAGTCGAGCAAATCGGGTCGCGCTACTTGTTCGGCGTTCGCTTCAGCTTTTGACGGAGATCGAACCAATGCGTATCACTCTTGTCACCGCGCTGCTCCTGGCAGCTTCGGCCGCCGGCCCCGCCTTTGGACGGGAAGCGGCGATCCTTAGCCGTTCCGATGCGGCCACCGTCATGCTGGATCGGGGCGACACCAACCCGGTGGCGATCTGGATCAGCCAGAACAGCGTCCTTGATGCCGACGACCAGAAAGTCGGCGCGGGCCCGATCAAAGCTGCAGGCAGGGATAGAAAGATCGCACTCGCCATCCCGGCTAACCAGCGCCGCTACGTCCTGCTTCAGGACGGCACTTATGAGACATTCGGTGCCAGTTTTTTCTCGCAATTCCGGTCTGTCCGCTGACCATCGGCGCCCGCGCGCCCAAGGCGCGCTTGCGACCACCCCGGCGTCGGACCCGCAGATTCTCCTCCCGATAGACCCGCAGCAGCTTCTTGTGGTTGGGCGTCATTCCCTCGCGAGCCAACAGATAGCCGAGGCGCCGGTAGCCGAACCGGCGACGCTCGGCCGCCAACTCGCGCAGCCGTTGCCGCAGCGGTCATCGTCTGGCCGCGACGATCGATACCGGATCACCCGTCGGCTCACGCCAACCAGGTTGCACGCCCGGCGCTCGCTCAAGCCGTGATGCTAACGGGCATGGGCGACGGCATCCCGCTTAGCGCCGGGCGTTACCATTTTTTTGATGCCACATCCTTCAGCACCACCTTGTCGAGCATGGTTTCGGCCAGCAGCTTCTTCAGCCTGCCGTTCTCTTCCTCAAGCGTGCGCAGGCGCCGGGCCTCGGACACCTCCAATCCGCCATACTTCGACTTCCACTTGTAAAACGTCGTCGCGGAGCTGATCCCGTGGCGGCGGCGCACATCCGCCGTCGCCATTCCGGCCTCCTGCTCCTTCAACATCGCGATGATCTGCTCTTCGCTCCAACCTGCTGCGCTTCATCTTCGTCCGAATCCCTCGCGTCGGACTCTACTTAAAATCGGTCACATTTCAGGCGAGCACGTCACATCAACCTGGGTGTGCGACGCCGTCTCAAGTCGCTATCCCCTTTACGTCACCCCAGCGCACGCTAGGGTCTGGGGCGGTGGCGCGACAGGCTTGAGAGAGGCACCACGTTCGACTGTCTTGCGCGCTCGCCTGAGATGCCAGCCTGCGCTGGCATGAAGAATGACACGTTGTTTTCGGTGACACCATGCTAAAAACCGCGGGCAGATATTTGCATGATCGACGTAAATCTTGTCGAGCGATGGTCGGCCGTAGAGCGGGCATTTTATCTCTTGCCGATACAGCGTGCCACAAGCGCGTTACATCGCCACCCCAGCGCGAACGGCGCAAGATGATAGCCGTTGCCATAGATATTGGGGGCGCTCAGATAATCGGTGGAGATGATCTGGGCACCGCTCGCCAGCGCCGCATCACGGCGCGCGCCTGCATCCTTGCGCGCATCGACTGTGTCGATGTCGGCGCGGGTCCGCACCAGATAGCCCTGGCGAACAGCCTCGCGTATGTCGGCGCCACGGGTAAGCGCATTGTCGAACAGCATGAACGCGGTATGCGCCATTCCTGCCCGCCCCTGCACAAAGGCGACGCGTCCTTGCAGAGACGGACGTCCGTCGAGATATGGCCCAAATGTCGACAGGTTCATGCCCGGCACCAGGAACAGGAAGATGAATTTGCCCCGCGCCTGCGCCAATGTGGGCCAGCGTTTGGCCAGCGCAGCCGACTCCAGCGTCGGCATGTCGCCGCGCAGGTCGTCGGGCGTGAACAGCCTCGCGCTGCCCAGGATGCTGCGGATGCTCTCATCAACCTCGTCGAACGCGGCCTTGTCAAAGGGTGGCACGGCGGTCGCGCCGGGGATAGCGCGGTCAAGCCCTGACAATTTGGGCTCCAGCAGGACGAAGACCGAGCTGTGGTTCGGTTCGGAATCGGACCATTGCCGCATCAATGTCAGACAGGACCGGAAGGTCGGGCATTGGCTGCGAAAGTCCAGATCGGCGACATGCAACACTTTCAGCCCCGGCCTGACCAGTTCGTCGCGATAGATCGGGGCGAGATTGCGCGCGCCCTGTTCACGCAACAGCCGATAGGGCAGTGGATCGGCATAGGCCCCACCCTTGGGATCGGGTTGCAGGTCGATCTCGATGCTGCGGACGCCGCCACGCAACTGTGCTTCCAACGGCGTCTGCACATAGTCCAGGCTGGTCGCCATGTCGGTCAGGCCGCCGGGATGTTCGTCGGCCAACTGGGCGCGCTGGGCCGGGGATAATGTCTCCATCGTCTTTGCCATCAGCGCCGACAGGCGTGGCGACATCAGCGCCATGGCACGCGGGTCGGCGGGCAGGGCATAGCTGTTATGGGTGCCCACCACCTGGATCGCGTTGATCGGCAGCGCGTTGCCGTCCGACGTGGGCTGCGCGGTGGCGAGGCCAGCAAACAACAGGGCAGCCGCGCAGCCGCCGACAACATATCGATTCATCGCGCGGTCTCCTGCTGTGCGGCATGGATCGGCATGTCGCCCAGCGCCTTGCCATTGATTGTGAGCCCGCGCGCCAGCGGTGTGGTCTTGACGTAACGCGGTTCGCCGAGGGTTATAGGATAGAGGCCGAGCGTCGCCCAGATGTACCAGGCCGACATGGTCCCCGCGTCGTCATCCATGCCGTCGGCAAAACCCTGTGGCGCCAGCGCAAAACTGCGCCCGATCCAGGGCTGGGGCCGGACACCGGAATTGACATATCGGTGGGGGACGGCGTCATTGATATAACGGCGCACGATCCGGTCAGTCGCGGCCCGATCGCCGGCCCACGCGAAGAGATAGGGGACGTGAATGTCGGGCTGGTTCGTCATATTGAATAGATTGTCGGCGAAAAACCGGTCCAGTTCCGGCCGGAACCGCAGCCCCAGCGTCAGCGCCAGCCAGGGCATGTCGAACACCGGTGCCCAGCGATATTGCGCCAGCGTGCCCTGATACAGGCCGCGCGCTTTCACGACATCGGCATCTGCGCCCAGATCGCGGAACGTAGCCAGCCACATCGGCCGATAGGCGAGCGCCTTCGCCCGATACTGCTGCGCAATGGCAGTTTCGCCCAGATCGAACGCGAGTTCGGCGACAGCCCAGTCGTCATAAGCCGCCTCGATCTGCTCGTCCGGGGTCGCGCGCGCCAATGTCGCGCTCTCGGCCATCATCGCACGCAACGCAGCCTTGGCATCGAAATCAACAATGCCTTTGCGCCGGAAATCAAGCAGCGCAATGCCGGCATGTTCGGTGCGCACGGTTAGGAAGGGTTCGGTCTGCGTGGCCCAGCGCGTCTTGCCACTTTGGTACAGCCGGACGATGGAGCGCGCGATCTGCCCGGCGCGCTGGGGATCGATCAGCGCCAGCAGCGGCATCTGGGTGCGATAATTATCCCATAGCGCCCAACTCGTATAATGCTGGTCGCCGGGCATAAGGCGCGCGATGACACCGTCGCTGCCGCGAAAGCGTCCGTCAGGATCGGCAATCGCAACCGGCGATTGCATGACGCGAAACAGCGACGTGTAGAACAGCGCCTGCTGGTCCTTCGGCGCCCTGATGCTGATTCGGGACAATTCCCGATTCCAGTCGGCCAGCGTTTGTGCGGCAATGGCCTTGAACGGACGACCGCCCAGTTCGCTGTCCCGCACCGCCGCCGCAGCAGCCGGATCGACCGACGAGAGGCCGGTGCGCAACTCGACAACATCCCCCGACGCAACGTGTAGCGTCAAGTGCGCCGCCTTGGTCGGATCGCCTTGCCACACTCCCGTCACGGATTTGCCGTTATGCGTCAGGCGCGTCGCGCTGTGCAGGTGATAGGCACCCGCATCGCAGACCGTGCCCGCCGAGAAACTGGCGCGCAGATCGCCGTCCGCCTGCGCCTGCCAACGGGCGGTGAGACGCTTGGAATAGCCACGATCGAACGCGACGATAACACTGATCTGCCCCTTCTTCGGCAGGGTGAAGTGCAGATCGCCCGCGCCGCGCGTAGCCGTCATGTCCGCGACGATGCCGGGACCATAGCGCACGCTATATGTGCCCGCGTTCGCGCGTTCGCGGCGCTTATCGATGGGTTCCGGCGCGGTGCCATCGCCATAGGCCAATGTCACCTTGACGTCGCCGCCAGCGCCGCCACAGCCGACACCGACGCCGCGTGTGTGCGAAAATCCGGTCAGATGGGTGGCGGCATAATCATAGCCTGCATGGTTCGCTGGCGTCGTGTCTGGCCCAAGTTGGACCATGCCATAGGGCGCGACCGCCGACGGGCTGAGCTGACCATAGTCGCCCAGCGTGCCCACGAACGGATCGACCAGCAGGCCTGGGTGGCGGGCGTCGGCACGCAGCGAACAGCCACAAAGCGCGGCAATCAGCAGCAATAGTTTCGTAACGCCGATCATGGATCGAGCGGATCGGCAGGTTCGGCGTGGAAGGCGACCGGATCGGGTGTGAACGCCAGGGTGAAACGATCGGGACCAGCCGCAACGCGGCCAGGCTGTATCCCCATCTCGCGCAGGTTGCGCTGCGCAAGTTCATCGCCGCCAATATATTGGATCGTGCGGTGATCGGACACGATCAGCGCCGGGCGGTCGGTGGGAAACGCGGCGGCCAGCAACAGCCGGGCGCAATTGCGCAGATTGGTGGTGGTATGGCGCGCATGCGGCTCCATCAGGATATGGTCGGCGGGGATGCCATATTGGGTCACCAGCAGGCGCTTCATCTCGACCGCTTCGTTGAACGGCGTGCGGTTGGGGTGAACATTGCCGCCGGACACGATGATGAACGGGGCGAGGCCGCGCGTGTAAAGGTCGGCGGCTATGCCCAGGCGGATATGACCCATGACCCCGGTGCGCGACTGCGCGTCCTCAGGCCCATGACCAAAGACAAGCAGCGCCGTATAAGGCTTGCCGCGCCACTTCATCGCGGACACCGACCGGATCGCGTCGGCATTGTCCCCGCCGAGCAGGGGCCGGAAGTTGCCTGCGTCGATCCGCTCGTTCATCTGCATCAGCCCGGTCGCATAGCGCAGGGCCGGGTCGAAGAAGAGATCGTCGGCCTTTGCCTGACCGGCGGTCGCGGTGCCATGCGCGCCCAGCACATCGGCCATCTGCGGCGCGGCGGCATCGAAAATGATCGAATCGATCACGGGATAACGCGGTGGCAAGCCCTTGGCATAGACGGCGATGACGCGGTTTACCGCTGCCGCGCTGTCGCGCCATGCCGTCGCGACAAGGTCCGCATCGGACAGCGCAGCGTGCGCCGCGAAACGGCCCGACGGGCGCATCTGCCGCGTCACCAGGGACTTGGCAAGCCTTGCATTGCTCATGATCGCCCGCAGCCGCGCATCGACCAGCGCGATGTCCGCATCGGTCCAGATCCAGGCATCGGCCAGGCATTGTGGCGAAGGCATACACGTCGCCTGCGGTATCCGCGCCGCACGATCAGCGACAAGGCTTTGCAGGGCATTATCGTCGCGCAACGCCTGCGCCCAACCTTCCGCTGTCCGCATCATTGCGAACAGCGGAAAGATGCGCGTCGGCAACGTGTCGGCAAAGGGCGATTGATACCCTGCCGGCTCCTGCGCCGCCGCTGCCCCTGGCATCAGGCACAGACCAGCGGCACAACAGGCAGTAATGGCTGCGACGCGCATCATCGGCACATTACCAGCTCCGGCTGAGGATGAAGCGGAAGTTGCGGCCGAACAGCGGGCGGCCGTAGATGGCGTCGCTCGCGCCCTGCCCGCCAAGCTGGTCAGTGCGCGGGTTGCCCTCGGTCAATCCCTTGGCGTTGGACAGATTGTCCCCGACCACCTGGAAGCGCCAGTCGCCATAGGTGACCGACGCACTCGCCCCGATCGTCTGATAGGCGGGCAGCGCGGTCAGGTTGAACAGATCGACATAGCGTCGACCGACCCATTCGTAGCGGCCAGCAACCTCGATTTCGGTGCCCCCGATCGGAAAGCGAACGGAAGGACGGACGTTGCCGAAGAATTTGGGCTCGCGGATGATCTGGTTACCGTTCACCGCGGCCGGATCGGCACCCGACGAGTTTTCCAAGTTGCGATATTGCGGATCAGCCCAGGTGACGGAACCGGCCAGTTCGAACCAGCGCAGCGGCTTGATCCGCCCGTCAATCTCGACACCCTTGGCGATCGCCTCGCCGATGAACGGCACGGATTGATCGTTGCGGCCGGTGGCCGGATTGAACGCGATAAAGGATGCGTTGAACGGGTCGAACTTGGTGTAAAAGCCGGTGACGTAAAGATAGGCAGGGCCATAGCTGGCCTTGACGCCCAGCTCATATTGCCGCGCTTTGGTCTTGAGGATGGTCGGCGCGATGCTGCTCACGACGCCCATCTGCGGCGGCACTTCCAAGTTCGAAACGCGGGCATAGGCACCCAGATTGCCGTTGAAGTCGTAATTGGCGCCGACCGTCCAGTTTGTCGACGACGGCTTGAGCGTGCTCGAAACGATCGCTCCGGTGAAGGCGCGGGTGGCATTGTCGGCCAGCGTCGTCGGATCGCCCAGATTGGCGCTGGCCGAAACCAGCGCGAAACCCTCATAATCATACCATTCCTTGCGGATGCCGCCGTCGATCTTCAGCCCATCGGTGACTTCCCAGGTATCATTGGCATAGATGGCGATCATCTTTGCGTCCGCTTCGCCCTGGTTCAGCGTCGTGGTATAGCGCAGCACGCCATTCTGGGTGACCGATCCGAGCACCGCGCCCGTCGCCGAATAGGCGACCAGATCGAGCGTGCGCGGCTGGCTCTGCACTTCGATCAGCATGTCCTGATAGGCGATGAAGGATGTGTTGCCATAAGCCGAGCCATAGATGCCCGCGCGCACGTCATGCGTACCAAATCCCGTCTCGAACTTGCGCGTGACGCTGACATCGGCCTGCCCCGAATAGAATTTCGATTCAACGGCGCGATACTGGCCCGACATGACCAACCCCGATGCGGCGTAGGGATCGTAAGGCGTTGCCCTGTTGGTGCCGGCCAGCGCATATCCAAGGCGCGCCACATCGGCACCGAAGGCAGTGCGCGCGGCGGCGAGATTATTGGCTGCAAAGACGTTGCCGTCGACCGGATTGGTGGTCGAATAAAAAGCGTCGAAGCTGCTCTTGCCCTTGGTGAAACCACCCTTGGCCGACACCAGCCAGTCGTTGAAATTGCCCTCATATTGCAGGCCGACGTTGAAAAAGCGCATGTGACGGCCATCGGCCAGATCGCGGTTCAACCCCTGCACCACGCCCGCGCCGTCGCGATACTTTATGTTGACGTTGCGCAACGACGGGGAATTCATCGTGCCGGTGTGATAATCGATATACGGGTCCAGAGAGACCGATGGATTGCGCGGATCGGCAACCGGGATCGGCAGGTAGAACAGGTTGTGGTCATTGGTATATTGCATCGACACCTTGACGAAACCATTGCCCAGGTCGTGCTTCAGGTTCGCGCGGATTTGCCCGCCCTTGTCGCTGGGAAAGCCGCTGTCGCGATAGCCGTCATGCTGGCGCAGGAAGCCGCCGATGGCGTAATAGGTGTTTTCGCCGATCGGCCCTGACTGCATCGCGTCCAGCCGGTACAGGCCGGTGTCGCCCAAAGTGATCTGCGCCTTGCCGCGCGCCTCGGGGCCGCCGGACACGGTGATGTTGTTAGCGATGGCAGCCGCGCTGCTGGCATAGATGGGCGCCGGACCGCCACGCACGATCTCGACCCGCTCGGTCATGAGGTCGTAGCGGTTCATGCCCTCGCCCGAATTGAAGAACACGCCGTCGATCTCGTGATAGAGCGGCAGGCCGTCCTGCTGGAAGATCAGATAGCCACGATCTGTCGGAATGCCGCGCACGCGGGTAATGTTCTGGACTTCGCCGCCGGTTGCCTCGACCTGGATACCGGGCACGGTGCTCAGCAGATCCGCGAAACTCTTCGGCGCGATCTTGAGCACGTCGTCCTGGCTCAGCGAATTGACCGCATAGGACACATCGAACCGGCGTTGGCTGCGCGCAGATCCCGTCACAATGATGTCCGACTGCGCCCCTTCCACCTCGGCGGCCGGGGCGGCAGTCTGGCCCGCATCCTGCCCCCCAGCCATGGCCGGAAGAGACCAGGCCATGGCGCTGAGCGATGATAGCAGCGCCCACATAGGAGCCTGTTTGCGTGTATATTGCATGTGCGAATTCCCCCGATGAATTTGCCGTCAGATAGGGGGATTGAAAGACGGCCCGATTACAGTTTTATGCGATTTGCCTGACAAGTAATATTGGTAGATTTCCATGCTTGTCAGACGGAGTGCAGGGTAGACGACTGGCCAAAGGAGATGGCCAAATCGAAGGCCTGATTAGGCCATAAACATAAACTATTATAAATAGTTAGATGATTTGCAAATAACGATCGCGGCGATCCATCCCTGACCGTATATTGGTCAATCCATGGATGCGAAGGGCAGCCCATTGCCGTCACAAAAAGACCGCCTGCCGACCACTAAAGTGTCACAAAATTCACCTTTCAACCTGTTGCATGTGCGAAATCATACGGCTAACTAGAAATTGCGTATCATGTTGGCTCATTCGGTCGCAGGGAAACGCGGCGCCTCCCGATGGCCTATTTGGGAGCGGCCGTAGGCGGTCCCGCCCAGATACGCAGTCGCCGAATTGCATGTCCGGCCCGTGTACCACAGGTCGCTTCCATCCCTGACGGCACCGATATAGCTGGTGGCTTGCATGAACGCCGTTACAGCACGCCCCCTTACAGATTTTGACCGCGCCCACCCGCACAGGCGAATGGTGCGACCGGCGTCAACATAATGTCACCCGGCGCTGTCATCTTTGACGCTTCAATTACGGCGAGGCGCCTCACCCATGAATTCTCCTCCTTTCGACATGGACCGTATCAAGCAGGAAATCGCCGACAGTTTCGACGAGGAACTGGAGATGGAGATAGACGAGAGCCGCCTGGAAGACATGCTGGCCGACCTCACCGACCATCCTGATCGCGAGCAGCTGGAGCGCCGCACCTATTTCCGCGAATTGTTCCGGCTCCAGCACGAACTCGTCCGTCTGCAGGATTGGGTCCAGCACAACGGGCTCAAGGTCGTGGTGATATTCGAAGGTCGCGATTCCGCCGGTAAGGGGGGCGCGATCAAGCGCATCACCCAGCGGCTCAACCCGCGTGTCTGCCGCGTCGCCGCCCTCCCTGCCCCCAATGAACGCGAACGCAGCCAATGGTATTTCCAGCGCTACACCGCGCATCTGCCCGCGGCGGGCGAGATGGTCCTGTTCGACCGCAGCTGGTACAATCGCGCCGGGGTGGAGCGGGTCATGGGCTTCTGCACCGAACAGGATGTAGAGGAATTTTTCCGTTCCGTGCCGGAATTTGAGCGGATGCTGGTGCGTTCGGGTATCATCCTGCTCAAATATTGGTTCTCCATCACAGATGAGGAACAGCAATTCCGCTTCAACATGCGCATCCACGACCCGCTTAAGCAATGGAAGCTATCGCCGATGGATGTAGAATCGCGTCGCCGGTGGGAGGATTATACCCGCGCCAAGGAAGCGATGCTGGAACGCACCCACATCCCCGAAGCGCCCTGGTGGGTGGTCGAAGCCGTCGATAAGAAACGCGCCCGCCTCAACTGCATCGCCCATCTGCTCGACCAGATTCCCTATGAAGATGTGCCCAAACCCCTGGTCACGTTGCCCGACCGCGAACGCCACGACGACTATATCCGCAACCCCGTGCCGGCAGAGATGCATGTGCCGGATCGCTTCTGACGGGCACTGAGGCGCGAGAGTGGAGGCAATGGATCATCGGCCGTCCAGAGGCCGTATCTCCGCTGTCCTATTGCCGGCCGTTGATGCGACAAGCCTCCGGCTCTTTCACATTGTCAGTCCAATAAGCACGCTTTCCGATAGGATCGCAGTCTAGCAATTGAATGTCGAAACTGACTGGAAATGTGCGCATTTAAGCCTGTATGACCCCATTTCTGTGGTAAGCCCTAGCGCCGCATAAACCCCATCCATCGCAGTAGCGCATAGGTCGCCGCCGCCGCTCCGCTCGCCAGGATCGTCGCGTGCAGCGTGCCCCATGGGCCATTTGCAAAAGGCAGCCCGCCGGTGTTCATCCCGAATATGCCAGTGACCAGTGTCGCTGGCAGCATCAGCGCGGTGATCATCGACAGGATATAGAGATTCTGGTTGGTCCGCTGCGCTTCCTGGATATCCAGTTCCTCGCGCAACAGCCGCAACTGCCCCTGAACGCCCAATATGTCCGCATCCAGCGATTGCAGCCGCTGAACCAGCTTTTCCACCGTTGGCAACAGCGCGTCGGCCAGATCCTCGTCCTGCTCCAGCCGCAGGAATACACTGCGCATGCCCGCCAGCAAGCGGTGTAACTGCGCCAGTCGTCGCCTGATGCCGATCAGGTCGCGCGCCGTTGGCGGATGATGCCCATCCAGAAAAGCATCTTCCGCACGTTGCACATCGGCGCTCAGCGTCCGGCTGATCTCGGCGATATTATCGGTGATCGCGCCGACCAGTAATTCCAGCGCCTGCGCCGCCCCGATATCCGCTGCGCCACGCTCCAGCCGCTGCCGCGCGATGTCCGCCGATCGCAGCGGATGCAGCCTTGTGGTCAGCATCAGTCCCGGCGTCAGGGCGATCCGCAACACGCCGACCCGCGCCGTATCGGCTACGTCGAAATCCCGCTCAAAATCATGCAGCACACATCCCACCGTGTCGCGATCGACGAGCGCGCGCTGGTGGGTGTCGACTGACAGCAGCAACTCGCGCACGGCGATCGGCAGCGCATCGCGCTTTTCAATCCAGAGCCGCGTGCCGTGGTCAGCCAGGTTAAGGTGCAGCCAGCGGAACGATCCGGCCGGCGGGCTGTCGCAAAGCTCGACCGGGGACGATCCCTGCGCCGTAAAGTCCAAGCCCCAAATGAGCCCGGGCCCCATGCCCGACAGGGGCATGGGAACCTGGAAAATCGGTTCTTTGGGCGCGGCTATATGCTGGTTCCCGCGGTCAGAAGATTTGCGAGAAGAGCATGTACAGCCCGCCCGCCAGCAGGATCGATACCGGCAGGGTCAGCACCCAGGCCATCAGCATGTTGCGGATCGTGCTCATCTGGAGCCCGGATCCATTGGCCGCCATCGTCCCCGCGACGCCGGACGACAGCACATGGGTCGTCGACACCGGCAGCCCAAGATGATCCGCGCCGAATATCGTCGCCATCGCCACCAGTTCGGCCGACGCGCCCTGCGCATAGGTGAGATGCGTCTTACCGATCTTCTCGCCGACCGTGACGACGATCCGCTTCCAGCCGACCATCGTGCCCAGCCCCAGCGCGAAGGCGACCGCGATCTTCACCCAGGTCGGGATGAAGCGGGTGCCGGCATCGAGCGATTTCTTGTAGGTGGTCAGCGTCCCCATCTTCGCTTCCGACAAGCCGGCCGATTTTTCCTTGCCCAGCCGTTTGATCGCTTCGGACGCCAGATACATGTCGTTGCGCATGTTGCTGACGGCGGCAGCCGGCACCTTGGCCAGCGATCCATATTCGCCGACCTGGCGATCGACATCGGCGATGATTACGGCCAGCGCAGGCAGAGTCTCCGGCGTGAAGCGCTTGTCGGCGATATAGGTCGTGACCTTCTGGCGGGCGACCACGGGGCTTTCGCCGGTCACCGCACCTGTGCCGAGCGCGCCGGTCGCGGCGACCGAGTTGACATGGAATTCGGCGGTATATTTTTCCGGCACGGCACGGTTCAGCGCATAAGCGGTCGGTACGGTGCCGATGAGGATAAGCATGATGAGACCCATGCCCTTCTGCCCGTCATTCGACCCATGGGCGAAGCTGACGCCGGTGCAGGTGAAGATCAAAAGGCTGCGGATCCACAAGGGCGGCGGAACGCCGTTCTTGGGTTCCTGATACAGCGCCTGATTGCGGATTAGCAGCTTCATGGCGAGGAACAGTAGCGCCGCAACGCCGAAGCCGATCAGTGGCGATATCATCAGTGCCTGCCCGATCTCGGTCGCCTTGCTCCAGTCGACCCCGGACGTCCCGCTCTTGCCATGCATCATCGCATTGGCGACGCCGACGCCGATGATCGAACCGATCAGCGTATGCGAACTGGATGATGGAATGCCCAGCCACCAGGTCGCCAGGTTCCACATGATCGCTGCGATCAGCAACGCAAACACCATGGCGAAACCGGCGTTCGATCCGACCTGCAGGATCAGTTCGACCGGCAGCAGCGACACGATGCCAAAGGCGACCGCGCCGGTGGACAGCAGCACGCCTAAAAAGTTAAAGAAGCCCGACCACACGACCGCGACATTGGCGGGCATCGCATTGGTATAAATGACGGTTGCGACCGCATTTGCAGTATCGTGAAAACCGTTCACAAACTCAAAGCCGAGCGCGATCAGCAGGGCGATGAACAGCAGGATGAACGGGAGGTAAGCCGTAGTACTGACACCGACAGCGCTGGCGTCGGCATAGACGCTGTAGGCCACATAAAGGATCGCAGCGACGATCGCGGCGCCGAAGCCGACCTTCCCAGCCACGCCCAACCCCTTATCCAGGTCCGGGCGCGCACCCGGCTGGTCGATAGCAGCAGTCGCACTCATCGAATCGCCCCTTGATATATGTTTCGATATTCTTGCTAGGGATGCTCCGTGACAACTGCGTTGCGGCCCGGCCGTGCGACGAAAGCACCTGTTTTCGTTGCAGAGGGTGCTGTCATTCTAATGCGAACTCGTTTCCACCGGATGCATTTCGAGTCGAGAGGGCAGGGGCCTAGCTCGCGACGGTCTGCCACTCCGCCAGGGCCGCGGAGCGTCTTTCCTTAAATGTTTTTCGGTCGACGAGATGACGCTCCAGAGAAAAGTGGTTGTGCAAGTTGGCGTGGACCGACGCGAACTTCTGTAGCGCCTTCATCTGCCTGAAGCGCAGCATTGCGCGTTCTCGTCGTCGGAAGGGTAGGTGGCTGTTCTCGACCCGGTTGTTCGCCCAGCGTCCGACCTCCTGCTTATCGCGGTTGCCCAGTTCGTTCATTGCCGCGCCGTAGGATCTTAGGCCGTCGGTGGTGATGGCTTCTGGCGCGCCGTGTCGCTTGAGCGCCCTTTTCATGAAGATCAGTGCCGCCATTTTGTCGCGGGTTTCGTGACATAGCTCTCGAGAATTTCGCCTTCATGATCGACGGCGCGCCAGAGGTAGACCATCTCGCCGTTGATCTTCACGTACATCTCGTCAAAGTGCCAGCGTCAACGGCGAAACCCCCTCATCCGGCTGATCCGCTGCCGGCGGATGTCGCAAGCGAACAACGGACCGAACCTGTTCCACCACAGGCGCACTGTCTCATGACAGATGTCGATACCCCGTTCGAACAGCAAGTCTTCTACGTTTCGGAGCGACAACGGATAGCGGACAAGGCGACGCTCATCGGCGAGACTGTCACCATCGCCTCGATCGATCCCGATATCAAGCCATCGGTACGCCTGGGCTATATGCAGAATGAGCAGCAGGTCGCAATCCGGGCCTATCACCTTCCCGCGGCCGACAGGGTGCTGTCGATGCGCGAGTTCGTCGACAAAGGGTTCGAGCATGAGGTGCTGGGCGATTTCCTTGAACTCGTCGAGAAGCCGGTGCGGCGTTACCGGTTGGTGCTGCCGAAAACGCCGCAGATGTTCTCGATCTTTTCAGGCGACGAGATGTTGCGCGATGAGTTGGAGCGCATGCTCTTTCTGGACGTCAATCATTTCGGGTCCTAGGAACGGTTGATCGCAGAGATCAATGCGGATGTGACGACGACTGACATATTTAAGCTGCAGCGCTATTTTACCTTTTTGAGCACCGCCTATCAGCGCAAGCTCGAACAGGTCGAGGACGGAGCGGGTGATGCTCACCTTTACCTCGACGGTGTTCGTGATCCCGCACGAAGCCGACCCTAATGCGACATCAGGAGCGGATTTTTGTATCCCGGCTGCGGAACGTCCGGTTCTGGCGGCAATCCACCGAAATACCTTGGTTCGATGCGGTGGTTCGAAGGCCGGCTACCGCAATTCGACGTTTGCAGACCCCATCGATTTGAGCTGTCCCAACAGATCTCTTCTAAAGCAGTATGCGAGTAAAGGTGGGGATGCCCAGCCTCTCTTTAATTCCGCCTACCCATCTTGCCGAATTCGACGATATGGTAGATCGATTTCCTTAGGCGGACGAGGGAGCGCAGCTTCTCATCCCGGTCGTCTCCCGAGCAAAACCGATAGGTTTGCACAGGGCGTCCTAGCCTTCGTCGGCCGATCCCGGTTCCGCCATCTTGCGATGCTGTTCCGCCAGGATCGCCGCGGGCGTCACATGGGCTACGGCCGCCTGCACTTTGTTCTTCCAACCGGACACGATATGCGCCTCGCCTTTCATCAGTGCATCCCAGCCATCACGCGCGACGTCGGCAGGATCGCTCTTGCTGTCGGAAGATCCGACGTTGGTATCGAGCATATCTGCGCGATCGAAAAATTCCGTCTCCACCGGCCCTGGCATCAGGGTCGTGATGGTGACGCCTTCACTGTCCTTGATCTCGTTACGGATCGCATCGGCAAAGCTGTCGATGAACGCCTTGCTGCCATTGTAAACCGCCTGAAAGCTGCCCGGAATAAAGCCGGCGATCGATCCAGTGATCAGCACCTTGCCGTTGTCACGCGCCACCATGGCCTTCAGGACGTGTTGGAGAAGATACAGGGTACCCGTGATGTTGGTGTCAATCACACGCCGCCAGTCGCTCACCTCCTGGTCAAGGAAAGCGTGGCCCAGGCCGCGCCCTGCGTTGGCGCATAGCAGATCGACCTGCCGGCCATCAGCCGCGGCGAGGAGCGTGTCCACGCCTTGCAGCGTCGAAAGATCGGCCTCGACCGCAATAACTTCGACGCCATGCTGCTTGAAATCCTGCGCCGCAGCGTCAATCAACGGTTCATCGGCCACGACCAGCAGGTCATACCCGTTTTCGGCGGCGATGGAGGCAAGTTCAAAGCCGATGCCGGTGGAGGCACCGGTGACAATCGCGAATTTATTGGCCATGTCTGTCTCTCCTATTGCGCGCCGACGGCAAGACCGGGCTTCAGCACGATCTTGGTCACTTCATTCTGGTTATCGTGGAACATCTTGTAGCCCTTGGGCGCATCTTCCAGGCCCATGCGATGCGAGATCAGGAAGGTTGTATCGATCTTGCCCTCCAGAATCGCATTGAGCAGGGCGGGCATATAATGCTGCACGCTCGTCTGACCGGTCTTGAGGGTCAGGCCCTTTTCCATGAATGCGCCGAGCGGAAACTTGTCCACGAAGCCGCCGTAGACGGCTGGCATCGACACGCGCCCGCCCTTGCGACAGGCGTGGATCGCCTGCCGGATAGAATGGGTGCGATCGGTCCCCAGGAACAGCGATGCCTTGATTTGATCGACCACATTGTCGACAAAGAAACCATGGGCTTCCAAACCCACTGCGTCGATCACCGCATCAGGCCCGATGCCGCCGGTCATCTCCATCAACGCTTCGTAGGTTTTGGATTCCTCGAAATTGATCGTCTCCGCGCCGAATTTTTTCGCCAGTTCCAGCCGATGCGGAAAATGGTCGATCGCGATGACGCGATGCGCGCCCATCAGGAAAGCGGATTGGACCGCAAACAGTCCGACCGGCCCGCAACCCCACACCGCCACCGTGTCGCCCGGTTCGATATCCGCATTCTCTGCCGCCTGCCAGCCGGTCGGCAGGATGTCGGATAGGAACAGCACTTCGTCATCTTCGAGCCCGTCGGGGACGACTATCGGACCCACATCGCTGAACGGGACGCGGACATATTCAGCTTGGCCGCCTGCATAGCCGCCGGTCAGATGGCTGTAGCCAAACAGCCCGGACATGGGCTGGCCGTACATTTCCTGGCCGATATCCTGATTGTCGGCCGGGTTGCCATTGTCGCAGGCGGAATATTGATGCTTGCCGCAATGGTAGCAACTGCCGCAGGCAATGGTGAAAGGGACTACGACGCGCTGTCCCTTTTGCAAGGTCGATTTGGGACCGATTTCGACCACTTCGCCCATAAATTCGTGGCCGAGGATGTCGCCGGCCTGCATGGTAGGAATATAGCCGTCATACAGATGCAGGTCGGACCCGCAGATCGCCGTCGATGTAATCTTGATGATCGCATCGCGCGGGTTGAGGATTTCGGGGTCGTCCACCGTATCTACACGGACGTCGTGCTTGCCGTGCCATGTGAGCGCGCGCATCAGGCTTTCTCCTCGTCACGCTGCTTTTGGGTCCAGGCCGCGGTCGCGATCTCGCCCGTTTCCATCAATTGCTTGAAACGGCGCAGATCGCGTCGCGCCTGGATGGCAGGTTCGAGCTGAAAGAGCTTGGCGATCACCTTACCCACCACACCTGCGGGCGGATCATAGGCGATAGTCGCCGTGACGATGGCGCCACGCGCGCCCGCATCACGGAATTCGATGCGGCCGCTATTGGGGACATCGGCGCCTTCGGCAGAGGTCCAGGCAATCAATTCGCCAGCCTTCTCCTCCGTAATGGTCGCGTCCCATTCCACGGTGCGTCCAGCCGGCGCTTTCACCACCCAATGCGATGTCGTGCTCGACAATATGTCGATCCGTTCGACATTATCCATGAAGGAAGGCAGATTGGAAAAATTGCGCCAATAGGCGAAGAGTTCGTCGCGAGGGCGGTTGATCGTGACCGAGCGCCCGATCAGGTCGTCACCCCTAGACTGAGACACTGCCGCGATTCCGCTCGCGCGTTCTTCATTTAATTTTGATGTCGTGGGTGGGGCATCGTCTGTCGCCATCGTCATGGATTTCCTCCAGCTATTCTTATGATGTCCGCGCAGAGCAGTCCGATCGTTCGGAGGCTGTCTCTGGGTATGAGCGGACAACACCTGAAAGTCGGATAGGTCCAATACTCTATTGGAAAATCTGGCTGATCGACATTAGTTTAGCTGGACTGGACATGACGATGTGGCAGGCTTTGCGGCCGTCCGCACACGTTCGATCATGGTAAGCGACTTCCATCACGAACCATCGAAAATGATCCACCCCAAAGCCCTCACTCTCGCCCAAGCTTCGCCGGCTTAGCCAGGTCGCCGGTCGGCAGTTCCACACCCGCTTGTTCGCACAGAGTCGCCAAATAGGACGCCTGTGCGCCGGTAATGGGTTCATTGCCGGACACTCAATTGGCTGGATCTTTTTCCGCGTTCGACGCCGAGTGCTCGTCGAGTTTGGGATTATAGAGATGGTCGGTCATGACAGTCTCATCGTTCTTGATATGTTCCATTACAGCCCTCCGTGCGACATGCGGTTCCTGCAATAAAGGTAGAAGAAGACATGCAACCGATCGCTCGATCGGCGCTTCATACAAAAGCGGGGCATCATCTCTGACCCCTGTATTGCGGAAGGATCAGGATGATGCCTGGAAACGAAAATGGTCTCGACCCCGAACAGGGTCAATCGGACGAATTGCCCCGTCGCGGGCCTGCTGGCGACGTTCGACCCAATGGCGATGACTCCGATCCCAGCACAGGGGGCGGCAAGTCGCAGGAGGATGTCGAGGATCGTCCCTCCGTCGGCACGGTAAAACCGGAAGATTATCCAGAGGCCGATCGCGCCGATTCCAAGCCCTGACGAAAGGATCACCATGAGCACCACATTGACAGGCACATTCGATAGCCGGGACCAGGCGGACATGGCCGTGGAACGGCTGGTCCAGGAAATCGGCATCGAACGAACCGATATTTTCGTGGCGGCATCTGGACCGGACAATAGTGCGGGCAATCGAATCGGAGGTGCAGATAGCGAGACGGTCGATCAGGACGAAAGGGACGATGTCCCTCTTGCTGGCGGCATCACGGTGTCGATCGATTTGCAGGATGATGCAAAGGTCGAAGTCGTCACGGCGGCGTTGGAAGAATTTGGGGCGCAGCTATGATTAGTATGTTGGAGACGCGATATGGGCTGAATGGCAGATATTTCGCGTGAAGGCGCTATTGGTCCATAGCCCTAATGCGGGAACAAAGCCCGGGCCGATCCGGTCGCTTATTGGTCAATTGGAAGAGGCTGGCTTTGCCATCCACTATTGCGAACATGGCCAGGACGATATTCGATCCGGGATGAACGGCATGGAAATGGCGATCGCCGCTGGCGGTGATGGGACCGTAGCTTCGGTCGCCACCGAGATACCCGACCGATCTGTACCCATTGCGATCCTGCCGATGGGCGGGTCGAATAATGTCGCAAGGGCGCTGGGCATTCGTCAATCGGCCGAAGCGGTCATTGCTGGTTTCGACAATGCGCGCGAAAAGAGGCTGACCGTAGGCAGCGTCACTGGACCGTTCGGACGGAAAGGCTTTCTGGAAGCGGTAGGTCTTGGTGCGCTCAATCAATCCATCGAACTTGTAGATGAATCGCCCGACACCCCTGAGGAGAAGCGCGAAAACGGCCGTGCGGCATTTCGGGAGACGTTGCGCACGGCCAAGCCGATCGCGTGCGCCGTTGATGTCGATGGACGCCGTTTCGACGGGCCATGGCTGCTTGTAGAAATTCTCAACATTGGCGCAATCGGCCCACGGCTCCCCTTCGCGCCAAGGGCGGACACACAGGATAAGCTGCTCGACATCCTGCTCGTTGGCGAGGTTGATCGCGACGCCATGGTCGGGTGGGCCGAACATTTCTCGGGCCCGCCACCGGCCCGATTGGAAACCGGCTGCGTTGTCACGCTTCAAGCCAGCGGGCTTTGCCCCCGGATCGACGATCGCCCCATCGACATGCCCGACGACGCATGGACGGTCGAAATACGGCTGGACGAAGAGCCGGTGACGATATTGGTGCCGAGCGGCAGGCCGGAACATGACGATGACACCTGCTGAGCCGATGCCAACACCGGATTTACATGCCCGCATGGAAGCTGTTGCGGTGGAACTGGCCACGATCGGCGGCCGAGAAATCCTGGCTACGCTTGGCAGCCTTATGGCCGTGCAATATAAGGGGGATGACGACGCCATCGCCTTGATGCGCGATCCGGTGAGCGAAGTCGACAGCCGGGTCGAGGCGATGATCCGTAGTCATCTGGCAAATCATTTCCCCGACCATGGCATCATCGGCGAAGAAATGGCCATCCAACCGGGGCTGGTCAGCGATTTCGTCTGGGCGGTCGATCCGATCGATGGGACAAGCAACTTCATCAACGGCTTCCCGTTGTTCGCGTCATCCGTGGGCGTCCTGTACCGGGGCGTTCCCATCGTCGGCGCATTATGGTGCAGCACAAGTCATTTGCTGGCACCTGGCGTCTATCATGGCGGAGGCGGTGCGGGTTTGCGGTTTGAAGGCGAACAGGTCTCACGCATGCCCAACCCTGCCGTTCGCAAACGGCTTGCGGGCGATCCGCATGGCCAGTCTGGCGTCGGGCCGTGGGATGGGCGCAAGACAGGGTCGGCAGCGATCGAATGCGCGTTCGTCGCGGCAGGCCTTCTACAAGTCGCCAGGTTCGCAACGCCCAACATCTGGGATGTCGCTGGGGGAATAGCCCTAGCGCACGCATCGGGCGCTTCGGTGTTTCAGGAGGATGATGGAAATTGGGAGCCATTCGCCAGCTTTGGCGTCCAATTAACGCAGATGGCGCAATGGCGGCATCCATTGATCCTTGGGACGCCTGAGGATGCCGCCCGCATGACCGACATCCAGCGCGCTGACGCACAAGATCGAAGCCGCTGGATATAGCGACCCGTCAATGTGCGTAGATCATCTTGCGGGTTATGCCGCCATCGACGGCAATCTGCTGGCCCGTGATGAAACCCGCGCCCTCCGACGCCAGAAACAAGACGGTAGCCGCGATGTCTGAGGGTTCGCCGACGCGGCCCACCGGATGCTGTTCCCGATCGATCGCGCAATGCTCCACCGCTTCGCGCACCTGCGCTTTGGCCCAGGGGCGCGTTTCTATCCAGCCGGGCAAGACGGCGTTGACGCGGATGTCGGGGCCAAGGCTGATCGCCAGGGCATGGGTCAGGGCGCAGAGCGCACCCTTGGCCGCAGCATAGGCTTCCGTATCGGGTTCCGACTGGATCGCACGGGTCGATGCCATGATGACGATTGCCCCTTTACGTTGGCGTAGGAGCGGCACAGCGGTGCGCACCATCAGAAAAGCGCCGGTCACGTGGCTGTCCTGCCACGCCTGCCATTTCTTGAGCGCCAGTTTTTCGATCGGACCGCTGACCGGGTTGGCAAGGCCCGCATTGGATACGAGCAGATCGATGCCCTCGGCCTCTTCCGTCGCCTTGTTCCAGGCTTTAATCTTGTCGAACGCTTTTTCGACGTCGCGCTCGCTGGCGACGTTGGCCCGGATCGCCATAAGCCTGTCGGTCGGCATCTCGTCGGAAAGATCGCGAACCGCTTCGGCATCCTGGTCCAACACCGCCACTCTCCAGCCCTGCGTTAACAAGGCCTGTGTGATGCCTTTGCCGATGCCCTGAGCACCCCCTGTAACGACCGCTATCTTCATGTGGTGCACGCCCTCTTGATGGCACGACAATCCCAGTGCCGCAGATCAGATTTATCGACGCAATGTCGGGGCGTTAGTTCCGCTAAGCGCCAATGCTTTCGAGCAGGTCGATCACCCGTGCGAGCCGATCGGCCTCATCGGTCTGCGCCTTCAAAAGCCAGCGGCCGTCTTTTTCGAACAGCCCTGCACATTTGCTCATGTCGCGACCCGGTTCGCGCGGCGTCAGCGCCATCGCGGCCGGGCCTGCATCGACGCGTGCAATCCCGGCCGCCCGCGCGAGAATAGCAATCCTGTTGGCATCGATCAGACGTTCGGCGGCGGGGGGCAGCGGACCAAATCTATCCGCCAGTTCCTCCTCCAGTGCGCTGAGCCCAGCCTCATCGACAAGCCGCGAAAGCCTGACATAGAGGCCCAGACGGATGTCGGGGTCGGGTATCCAGTCCGATGGCAAGCCGCCCGCGCTGCCCAGATTGAGTTCAGGCGTCCACAGTCCGGCGTCCTCCCCCCGCGCCGCTTTCAAAGCCGCTTCGAACAGATGTTGATAGAGGTCGATCCCGATCAGCTTCATATGCCCGGCCTGCGTATCAGCCAGCGGATCGCCAGCGCCCCGTTGATCAAGATCGGCGGCGCTGATCGCGAAGCCCGCACCCAGCCGGTCATAGGTGGCCAGCGTGCGCAGCCGCTTCATGGTGCGTTCGGCAATCTCTCCCGCTTCTGTCAGCAAAATGACCTGACCCCGGCGATTGCCGCGGCCCACCCGCCCGCGCAATTGATGAAGCTGGGCGAGGCCAAAGCGGTCGGCGCGCCAGACGATCATCGTGTTGGCGCGCGGCACGTCCAGCCCTGCCTCGATGATATTGGTCGCGAGCAGAACATCGCCTTCGCCACCGCCAAAGCGGACCATGGCATCGTCGATGGCGGCCACCGGCATCTTGCCATGCGCTTGGATCAGCGCGAGGTCCGGTACGATCCGCGCCAGCCGCTCGGCCAGCGGCGCGAGATCCTCGATACGGGGCACGACGACGAAGCTTTGTCCGCCACGCGACCGCTCACGCAATAGGGCGGTCCTGATCATCGCATCGTCGGGGCTGGCAAGACTTGTCCGGATCGGCTGGCGACGGGCGGGCGGCGTTGCGATCACCGACATCTGTTGCAGGCCGATCATCGCGCGGTGCAATGTCCGGGGGATGGGCGTCGCGCTCATCGCCAGCAGATGAAGGTCGGTGCGTCCCCGCAGCCTTGTCTTGTCAGCCGCGCCGAAGCGCTGCTCTTCGTCGATAATGACAAGCCCCAATTGGGCATAGCGTACATCCTTCGCCATCACCGCAGCCGTGCCGATGACGATGCCGATGGACCCGTCGGCCAGCCCGGCCTTCGCCGCCTTCTTCTCCGCCGCACTCGAAAGGCGCGAGAGGCCAGCGATGACCACGCCCGTATCGGCAAAGCGGCGCTGGAACGTCTCGATATGTTGCCGAACGAGAACCGTCGTGGGCGCGGCCAAAATGACTTGATAGCCTGCAAGGGCGGCAAGCGCGGCGGCACGCAGGGCGACCTCCGTCTTGCCATAGCCGACATCGCCGATAACCAGGCGATCCATCGGCCGTCCGCTGGCCAGGTCGTCCCGTACCGCCTGAATCGCCCGCGCCTGATCCGCCGTTTCGTTGAAAGGGAAGCTGGCCACGAATCGTTCATAAGCGGCACTATCAGGTTCGATGATCGCGGCTTTGACCTTGGCCCTTTCCCGCGCCAATCGAAGAAGATCGCGCGCGCTTTGGGCCACCGCCTCGTCAATCGCCCCGCGCCGCTTTTCCCAGGTCGATCCGTCAAGCTTGTCGAGCCGCACCGCATCGCCATCGGCGCCATAACGCCATAACAGGCCGGCCTCCTGGCAGGGAACGAGCCGCCGGGCGCTATTGGCATATTCTAGCGCAATCAGTTCTGCGTCGCCATCGCCGGTAGCTGCCTCCAGGCCCAGCACGCGCGCGACGCCATGATCCTCATGCACGACCAGATCGCCCGCACGAATGTCGCCGCCCGCCTGGGCAAGCCCGGCGGCAAGGCTGTCCTGCGTCGCGCCAATCAACGCCCGGCTACCCAGAAGATCGGCGGCAGCGATCATCACGAGCCTTGCGCCAACAGCCCCCCGATCGATCGGCGCAACCAGCGCAGCTATCGCGCCCGGCGCAAGCGTATCGACAGCCGCGATCGCGTCGATGGTTTCGACCGTAGCCTTGAACGTCTTGGCTATCTTGGGCCGGAGGAAACGGACATCCCGCTCGCTGCCAACCAGGAGCACGCGCTTCCCCTCCTGCACATGCGGCGTCGCAAAGCGCTTCAGTGCCGATAGGGGTGAGCGCTGCTCCGCAAAGCGGGAAATGGGCGATATAGCGAAATCCGCCGGATCGCCGGATCGCCAGGCCGCAAGATCCTTCGCCCATAGCGACTGGGATGCGGCATCGATCACCGAACCCGAATGGCCGGCGGCCTCGGTGGCCAAGCGAATGAAACGCGCGCGGCGCTGCTCGGCCTTTGCCGAAACATAAAGCCGCCCCGGCCGCAGATGGGCGAGAATGGTGACATTCCGCTCAGGCTCCGGTTCGGCCGCGCGGCCGATCTCCAGCACCTCGCACGGCGCCTGCGTGCGCTGCGTGATCGGATCATAGCGGCGGATGCCTACGACGCACCCATCGGCGACATCGATCCGGGCCGGCAGCCCGGCATCTGCAGGAAAAATGTCGATCACCTCCCCGCGGACCGCCACCTCGCCTGGTTCATCGACGCGATCGTCGGCGACATAGCCAAGTCTTTCCATGTCAGCGGCGAAATTTGTCGGATCGATCGGTTCGCCAACGCGCAGGCTGGGCGGCGCGGCGTCGAAGGCGGCGGGGTCTGCATAAAGCCGCGCAGCCCCTTCACCGCTCGTGATGGTGGCAAGAGGGCGGCGCTTGGATTCCGCCGCCAGCCGTCGAAGGTGCCGCAAGGCGGCGACCCGTTTCCCGATGTTCGAGGGCGATGCAGGCGCGCTGTCGCCGGGCAAGGTGTCGCTCGACGGCAGGAAGACGACATGATCGTCAGGCGCCACGGACATGAGCGCGCTGGCTACCGCTTCGGCGCCCTGCTCGTCATCGGCCAGATAGAGCAGATCGCCCGCGTCAAGCGCGTCGAGCAGCATGAGTGCAGTCTCACCAATTCCCTGGGAAACGCTCATTTGCCCACCAGGACGCGAAAATCGACCTGGTCAGGCCTGACAGTAAAACAGCTCAAAAGCCTTCTTCACCCTGATGGTCTCCATGACCTGTCGCGCGCAATTCCGCCCGGTCGCGATCTGCGCGCGCACGCGCGGTCGCGATCATCGTCCGTTCTTTCTTGGATGGGGGATCGTTGGATGTCGGCGCGGCCTGCTCATAGAGGCCGCCCGTCGCTGCCGGCCGTTGATCCGCTTCCGGTTCCTGGCCCTTTCTCTTCTCTTCCACCATGCGCTCTCCTACAGGTGGGCAGCTAACGGCGTGACGATGTCGCGGGTTCCGCCAACGGCAAAAAGTCCGGTTCAAAAATGAAAAGCCGGAAGACGCGCTAAGGTGGCCGCTCAAGGATCAGATTGGCCGGTCGCTGATCGGCTGCCTAGTTTGTCATTTTCGTCAATCATCTCACGAACCTTGCTGACGATGGTCTCGATTCCGAACGGTTTGGTGATCACGTGCATATCATGCTCCAGCAATCCGTTGCCGATGACGGCATTTTCCGCATAGCCAGTGATGAACAAAATCTTGAGTTTGGGACGTCCCACTCGGCCGGCGTCTGCGACCTGACGGCCATTCATTCCGCCGGGCAAACCCACATCCGTGATGAGAAGGTCGATGCGCAGATCCGACTGAAGCACCTTTAGGCCGCTGGGACCATCCGCAGCTTCAATGACGTGATATCCCCCGTCGGTAAGGACATCGACGATGAGCGAGCGAACGGAAGCCTCGTCATCGATGACCAGCACGGTCTCCCCGTGCCCCCCAGCGTCAAGCTGCGTCGGCCGCAACTCCTGTTCGATCTCAGTTACCGGTCCCATATGCCTTGGAAGGTAGAGGCACATGGTCGTGCCTGCGCCGACCTCCGAATAAATCCTTACCTGCCCTCCCGATTGCCGCACGAAGCCATAGATCATTGAGAGACCAAGACCGGTGCCTTCGCCCAGAGGCTTGGTCGTGAAGAACGGATCAAAGGCGCGGGCGATCACGTCAGGCGTCATCCCCGTTCCGGTGTCACTCACGCATAGCGACACATATTGACCAGGGGGTAGCTCGCGTTCGCGGGCCATGCGGTTGTCTAGCCACTTATTGGCTGTTTCGATCGTCAACCGTCCGCCATCCGGCATCGCGTCTCGCGCATTGATGCAAAGGTTCAAAAGCGCGTTTTCAAGCTGGTAGCGATCAACCAACGTCATCCACAAACCGCCCGATCCAACCACTTCGATCTCTATGGAGGGCCCGACAGTACGGCGTATGAGGTCTTCCAAGCCAGAAATTAGCCGGTTTACATTGACGGCTGTGGGATCCAGCGTCTGTCGGCGGGAAAAGGCAAGCAGTCGCTGCGTCAACGCGGCAGCCCGCTTTGCCGCGCCCTGCGCGGTTTCGAGATGGCGACCGATAGCCTCCAGACGACCCTGGGAAATACGCAGTTCCAGCAATTCCAGATTGCCCAGAACCCCGGCCAGCAGATTGTTGAAATCATGCGCGATGCCACCGGTTAACTGCCCAACCGCCTCCATCTTCTGGCTTTGGCGCAAAGCCTCCTCTGTGGCGATAAGGGCATCGGCCGCTTCGGTCTCCGCGGTGATATCGCGGCCGAACAGATAGAGCATCCCGGCTTCTGGAACGGTAGTCCAAGCGAAGCGTCGGTGGCTGCCATCCTTTGCGCGAAAAACGCTTTGTGACTCGACTACAGCAGCGTTGGATTGGGAAAGTTTCGCCAACCGCTGCTGCGCGGCTTCTTGCTCCTGCGCTACAAACTCCAAGATATTGCGGCCGACCGTATCAGCTTCGCTCCACCCCAGCGTCTTCGTCCAGGATGGATTGACGGCATTGATAATGCCTTGGGTCGTCGCCACCACCTTGACGATCGGAGAGAGCGCCCAAATCCGCTCCCGGTCGCGGGCGAGTTGGCGCTCCCGGGTTATATCGCGCGCCACGGCGTGGATGCGGCCCGCGTCCGGCACAGCGTTCCAGTCGAGCAATCGATAGCTGCCGTCCTGGCAGCGATAGCGGTTCTCGAACAAAAGGGTCGTAACGCCCTGAGCCAGCTTCTCGACTTCCTTGGCTGTGGCAGATAAATCGTCGGGATGGACGAAATCGGCCAGGACCTGTCCAACCATCTCATCCTCTTGCCACCCCAGGAGCCGGGTCGCGGATGGGTTCACCAAGCGAATGACGCCATCAAAGTCGCAAACCAGCATCAGGTCCTGACTAAGCGACCACAGCCGATCGCGGTCCCGTCGCTGGGCAGACACGGCATCGATGGTGGCAAGCGCCCCCGCTATCTGCGCGGCAATAAGGTTAGCGAAATCACGAGTTGCTTCGTCGAGCAGGCGGTAGGGATTCAATCCCAGGACAAGTGCACCGACGGCTTGCGCTTCGCCGGGTTGCTCGACAGCTACGATTAACGCATCGCGCGGCGGTATGTCCCACGGTCCTGTGGATCGGCGTGCAAAAAGGACCCCGTTAGCGGGGTGATCGGCGTCTAAAAGGGACCCCTCATTTCGATGGTTTAAGCAGCCGGCTGGATTTTCAGGCGGCGAGATCGGGATGTTGGTTTTGGAGACAGTTTTACGGATCCGGCGCGAGTATGCCGGAGGCAAGGCGATCAAGGCGATCGCACGGGATCTGCATGTGTCGCGGAAGGTCATCCGCAAAGCGGTCCGAGCGCCGGAGGGCGCCTTTGATTATCAGCGCAAGGTTCAGCCGCTGCCCAGGATCGGTCCGTTCCAGGAGCGCCTGAACACGCTGCTGGAAGAGAACGAGCTGCGCGGCAGGCGTGACCGGCTGCGGATGACGCGGATCCATGACCTGCTGGTGCGAGAAGGCTTTGAGGGTTCTTACGATGCGGTGCGGCGCTATGCGACGCGCTGGAAGATCGAGCGGCGCAAGGATGCTGGCGATGGCGTCACCGCCTTCATCCCGCTGATGTTCAGGCCAGGCGAGGCCTACCAGTTCGACTGGAGCCATGAGGATGTCGAGATCGCAGGAGCGCCGATGCGGGTGAAGGTCGCGCATATGCGCCTGTGCGCGTCACGTGGGGTCTATGTCCGGGCCTATCCTCGCGAGAGCCAGGAGATGCTGTTCGACGCGCATGCGCGCGGCTTTGCCTTCTTCGGCGGCGTGCCAGGGCGCGGCATCTACGATAATATGAAGACGGCTGTGACGAGCGTGTTCACCGGCAAGGAACGCGTCTTCAACCGGCGGTTCCTGATCATGACCGACCATTATATGGTCGAGCCCACGGCCTGCTCGCCTGCGGCGGGATGGGAGAAGGGTCAGGTCGAGAACCAGGTGCAGACGATCCGGGGTCGCTTCTTCCAGCCCCGGTTGCGGTTCGCCAGTCTCGAAGAGCTCAATGGCTGGCTGGAGGCAGAGTGTCGGCGCTGGGCGGAACGGCAGCCCCATCCTGAACAGGGAGATCTGACCGTGGCGCAGATGCTGGAGATCGAACGATCTGCGCTGCAGCCGATGCTGGGACCGTGAGCCAAAATCTATCCGGGGCTTCAATGAGAGCGAGCATGCCGTGACCGGCACCTGCCTGATCAGCTTCGACCGCAACCGCTACTCGGTACTCTCGACGGTGGCACGACGCACGGTGCAGGTCCGCGCCTATGCCGACCGCATCGTCGTTCGCTGCGGCGAAGAGGTTGTCGCTGAACATCCTCGCTACTTTGGGCGCAACCGCACGATCTATGACCCCTGGCATTATCTGCCAGTGCTGGCCCGCAAGCCTGGCGCGTTGCGGAACGGTGCCCCCTTCCAGGACTGGGATCTGCCACCGGCGCTGGCCCGCCTGCGCCGCAAGCTGGGTAATGGCGACGATGCCGATCGCCGGTTCGTCCGTGTACTGTCGGCCGTACTGACCGATGGCCTGGAGCCTGTCGAAACCGCTGTGCGTGAGGCACTGGCGACGGGCACGGCGAGCGACGACCTGATCCTCAACATCCTGGCACGACGCCGGGAGCCTCCGCGTCCGCTGACGATCATCACATCCGAGGATAGCGCCTTGCGCCATCCCCCGATCGCCGACTGTGCCCGTTACGACCAGCTGAGGACCTTCGATGCAGCGGCATGATATGATCGAGGCCATGCGCGGGCTTGGACTCAAGGGCATGGCGGGCGCGTTCGACGATGCCGTCACCACCGGCCTTCAGCGCCAGCGCACCACCATGGAGATACTGACCGATCTCCTGCGAGCGGAGGCGACGCATCGTCATGCCGCGTCGATCCGATACCGGATGGCCGCTGCCAAGCTGCCAGTCGTGAAGGACATCGATGCCTTCCGGTTCGAGGGTACCCCGATCAACGAGGGGCTTGTGCGTTCATTGCACAGCGGCGCGTTCCTGCCCGCACGGCGCAATATCGTCCTGGTCGGCGGCACAGGCACAGGAAAGACCCATCTGGCCATCGCCATCACCGCCAATGTAGTGCGCTCCGGCGCCCGAGGCCGCTACTTCAACACGGTCGATCTGGTGACCCGCCTCGAAGAGGAGGCCAGGATCGGCAAGAGTGGCGCTCTCGCCGCCCAGCTATCCCGCCTCGATCTCATCGTGCTCGATGAACTGGGGTATCTGCCGTTCGCTCGATCGGGCGGCCAGTTGCTGTTCCACCTGATCAGCAAACTCTATGAGCAGACCAGTGTCATCATCACCACCAACCTCGCCTTTGGCGAGTGGCCCACCGTGTTCGGCGATCCCAAGATGACAACCGCGCTCCTCGATCGCGTCACCCATCATTGCGACATTGTCGAGACCGGCAAATGACAGCTGGCGCTTCAAAAACCGCAGCTGATCCGCCCCAGCAGCGATCAATTAGAAGATGTTTTGCGCTGCGCGCGCCTCCGGTCGGGCTACGCCCTCCCTACGCCGCGCGCAGCGCAAGGAAGCCCGTCACATCAACGTTCCGCCATCCTGACAGGGGGTCCCTTTTGCGCGCCGATAAGGGGTCCCGTTTGCACGCCGATTGACACTCAAGCGATCACCACCGACGGGCTGAGATCCTACGGCGCGGCGATGAACGAGCTTGGCAATCGCGAGAAGCAGGAGGTCGGTCGCTGGGCGAACAACGGGGTGGAGAACAGCCACCTCCCCTTCCGACGACGAGAGCGCGCAATGCTACGCTTCAAGCAGATGAAGGCACTCCAAAAATTCGCCTCCGTCCATGCCGACCTGCACAACCACTTCTCACTGGAACGCCATCTCATAGATCGAAAAACATTCAAGGAAAGACGCTCTGCCGCTCCGGCAGAGTGGCGGTTGATCGCAAGCTAGGCCCCTGCCCTCTTCGCCGGAAATGCATCTGGTAGAGACGAGTTCGCATTAGACTAACAGCACCCTGCAGGGCGACGATCTGCTTCTCTGGATGCCGCCGCGGGTTATTGTCGTAACACAGTAGCGTTTCGGGCGCGCGATATTCGATCGGCCCAAGCTGCCGCTCAAGCGTGGCGAGCTGGTTATGAAGCGGCGTGACTACATTTGAGGATTTTTGCGTCTTAGGCATTTTCATTCTCCATTGCTGACGCGCGAGAGAATGAAGGCATGATCGGTCAGAGGCGCGAGCATCATTCAGACAGCCAATATCCGGCTCACGCGTGTGAGTCAGATATTTAGCCCCGCTGTTGCCGCACCTTCCTTTTTGGGAAAGGCCCCGTTTCAAAACCGAAGGTAGCACGGTCATGTAAACATATAGTTAATGAGGAATTTAGGCTGATAACGGCTCTTTTCCGTTGTTTTAGCGACTGTTACGGATGACCTTGGCGGTGTAAATTCCCTGATATCGCGAGCAGGGAATTTCCCGGCAAAGCCTTCGCAACCCGAGGTTTTAGGAGCCAGAAAACGGGCCAGTTGCTTCGAGTTACATCGTTTTCCCTGTAAACCGCTCGGAAGCAGGGAAAATGATGGGGGCAAAACAGGCCCCGCGTCTGAAGAGTAGTAGGACGACTTCGCCCGGAGAAAGTCCCAAGAAATTGCGAATTTTCTCAGTGAGAAAAGTTCTCTGCGCTACGGTTTGGATTCTGAAAGGCGCGCAACTGCGCGTTTTCAGCCACGATATGGCTGAATTCTCTGTCACTGAATGACTAGGTGGCGGAGCGGCAGGGATTCGAACCCTGGATACGCTTTTGGCGTATACTCACTTTCCAGGCGAGCGCCTTCGACCACTCGGCCACCGCTCCGCATTGCACTGGAAGTGCGGCTCCCTATCGCGCGATGTGCCGCTAGGCAAGGGGTATGGGCAGGGGATGCTTTACTTTGTCCTGCAGCCGCTGTCAGATCGCGGCATGAACCGCCTCCTCGCGCTCGCGCTGTCCGCCGCCATCCTTCCCACCTGTCTCGCCACCCAGGCGCTCGCCGCGGATCCGCCCGCCACGCCTGCCGCCGTTGTGGCGCAGGCGCCGGCCGGCGCGTGGCGGCCGATATCGGCGGACGAACTGCTGGTCATGACCATAGAGGGGGGCAAGCGCGTGGTCATCCAGCTCGCCCCGGCCTTCTCGCCGCGCCATGTCGCCAATATTACGACGCTAGCCAAGGCGCATTGGTGGGACGGCACCAGCATCAACCGGGTGCAGGACAATTATGTCGTGCAATGGGGCGACGCGACCGAAAAGAAACCGATGCCGCCCGGCCTGTCCGCCACCAGCCCGGACGATTATGCGCTGCCCTTGGCGACGCGACGGCTTGCGGTCACGCCCTTGCCCTATGCCGATCCCTATGCCCCCTCGACCGGCTTCGTGGGCGGCTGGCCGGTGGCGATGGATGGGACGTCGGCCTGGCTGCCGCATTGCTATGGCTATGTCGGCGTCGGGCGTAACCTGTCGCCGGATGCCGGGACGGGCGCTGAACTCTATACCGTGATCGGCCAGGCGCCGCGTCAGCTTGACCGCAATATCGCCGTCGTCGGCCGTGTGATCGAGGGCGTGGCGCACCTGTCTAGCCTGCCGCGCGGATCGGGCGACCTGGGCTTCTACACCCCCACCGAACATCAGGTGCCGATCCTGACCGTTCGCCTCGCAAGCACATTGCCCACCGCAGAACGTCCCCGCTTCGAAGTGATGGACACGCTGTCACCCAGCTTCGCGGACTATCTGCGCGTGCGCGCCAACCGGAAAGATGATTTTTACGATCGCCCCGCCGGCGGCGTCGATCTGTGCAATGCGCCGGTGCCGGTTCGGGCCGCACCTTAAAAACGGGGAAGCTTCGTCATCCCGCCTGCGCTATGATGGCGCAGAGCGGCGCGGCGACAACGCGCGCCCATTTTTTGGAGAGGCGCAGATGATCGTCGGCACCGTCAAGGAAATCAAAAATCACGAATATCGCGTCGGCCTGACGCCCGAAAGCGTGCATGAACTGACCGCCCACGGGCATCGCGTGCTGGTGGAGAGCGGCGCGGGCGAGGGCGTAGGCGCCACCGACGCGGTGTATGAGAAGGCTGGGGCAGAGATCGCCGCGGCCGCCGCCGACGTTTTCGCCACCGCCGAAATGATCGTGAAAGTGAAGGAGCCGCAGCCCCACGAGCGCGCCCTGTTGCGGCCGGGCCAGATCCTCTACACCTATCTCCACCTGGCGCCCGACCCGGACCAGACCCGCGACCTGATCGCGTCGGGAGCAATCTGCATCGCCTATGAAACGGTGACCGACGTCCATGGCGGCCTGCCGCTGCTCAAGCCGATGAGCCAGGTCGCGGGCCGCATGGCGATCCAGGCGGGCGCGACCGCGCTCGAAAAGGCGCATGGTGGGCGCGGCGTCTTGCTGGGCGGCGTGCCGGGCGTGTTGCCGGCCAAGGTGTTGGTGATCGGCGGCGGCATGGTCGGCTTCAACGCGGCGCAAATGGCGGCGGGCCTTGGCGCGGATGTCACCATCCTCGATCGCAGCCCCGAAGTGCTGGAAAGGCTCGGCATATATTTCGAGGCGCGGGCCAAGACCCGCTTTTCCAACCGCACGAACCTGGCTGAATGCGTGGCGGACGCGGACCTGGTGATCGGCGCGGTGCTGATCCCCGGCGCGGCCGCGCCCAAGCTGGTCAGCGCCGCCATGCTTAAAACGATGAAGAAGGGTGCAGTGCTGGTCGACGTCGCGATCGACCAAGGCGGCTGTTTCGAAACCAGCCACGCCACCACCCATGCGGACCCCACCTATATCGTCGATGGCATCGTCCATTACTGCGTCGCCAATATGCCCGGCGCGGTCGCGCGCACCAGCACCTATGCGCTCAACAATGTGACCTTGCCCCACGCGCTGCGCATCGCGGAGCTGGGGTGGCGGGACGCGTTGCGCCGCGATCCGCATCTGCGCGCCGGCCTCAATGTCTGCGACGGGAAAGTCACCTATCAGGCCGTGGCGGAGGATCTGGGCCTAGCCTATACGCCGGCGGAAGAGGCGATCGCCTGATCCCACGGCATGTTTTTGTTTCTGCATCGTCCCGCACTTTAGGCCATGCCCTTGCGGGTTCCGACACCTGGTTCGTCTAGCGGGGCAGGGGGACATGACCACATGCCCCCCATGCAGCTTGATTTCGCCGAAGAGAGGCATGGTTTAACGTCATGGTCGATTTCCCCTCACTCGCCGCCTTTATCCGCAAAGGCGAACGCCGCAACATGCGCGCTGGCCGCACCGGGCAGGAAGGGGCGTTATAATGCACGGCGATGTCATGACCTGGTTGATCCCGCTCGTCTCGATGCTGGCCGCCGGACTGGCGGCGGGCTTCGCCGCGGGCATTTTCGGCATTGGCGGCGGCTTCGTCGTCGTGCCGGCGTTGCTGGTCGTGCTGCCGCTGCTGGGCGGCACGCATGACGCGATCGCCCATGTCGCGATCGGTACGTCGGCGGCGACCATCATCGTCACCTCCATCCGATCGCTGCTGGCCCATGCCAAGCGCGGGGCGGTGGAATTCGAAGTGTTGCGCGCCTGGGCGCCTTGGATAGTCCTGGGCTGTGGCGCGGGCGTGATGCTTGCCGGGCATGTCGACGGCAACACGCTTAAGATGATCTTCGCCACCGGGGTCGGCCTGATGTCGCTCAATTTTCTGCTGCCGGGCGTCAGTGGTAAGGTCGTCAGCGACACCATGCCGTCAGGCATCGTCCGCATGGGCATCGCCGGGGGCCTGGGCACCTTCTCCTCGCTGCTCGGCATCGGCGGCGGCGTGATCGCCATCATGGTGATGACGCTGTGTGGTCGCACCATCCACCGTGCGATCGCGACGGCATCGGGCATCGGCACGCTGATCGCCGTTCCCACCACTATCGGCTTTGCGATTATCGGGTTCAAGGAAGGCGGCCTGCCCTGGGGCTCGCTGGGCTATATCAATATCCCCGCGACGCTAGCGATCGCCTCCATGTCGATGCTAACGGCGCCTCTGGGCGTCGCGGCTGCGCACAGCCTGCCCGCCGGGCCGCTGAAGAAGATTTTCGGCATATATCTTATCGTTATTTCGGTCGTCATGTTCCGCGCCGGTCTGCGCGGATAAGGCAGGTTCACTATCGAAGGCTGACCCGCGCCGCCAGCGACACGCCCTAACAGGCTTTGTCACTGGCGGCGTTTCGCGTTATCTGCGAGCCGGGGGACATGATGGCGCAGGCAGACGCGATTTCGATATTGCTGGTGGAGGATGATGAAGCCGCGCGCGCCAATATCGCCGCCATCCTGACGGCCGCAGGCATGATGGTGGAGCAGGCGATCGACGGCGCCACAGGTCTCAACCGCGCTGGCGGCGGCAGTCACGACGTCATCATCCTCGACCGAATGCTGCCCCACCTGTCGGGCATCGACATCGTCACCCGGCTGCGGGTGGCGGGCGTCGGCGCGCCGGTGCTCATGCTATCGGCGCTCGGCCGAAGCGAGCATCGGGTCGAGGGCCTCGAAAGCGGCGTCGACGATTATCTCGCCAAGCCCTTTGAACCCGACGAACTGGTCGCCCGCGTCCGCGCGCTCTGGCGCCGGGCCAGCCGGCGCAGTCATGAACCGGTGCTGCTGTTCGGCGACCTGGAATGTCATGTGAAGGCGCGCACGGCCTTTCGCCAGGGCCGGCATTTGCCGCTTTCGCCCAAGGAATTCGAACTGTTCCGCTATCTGATGGAACATGCCGGCGAAGTGGTGACGCGCGAAATGCTGCTGCGCCAGGTATGGAAATTGAGCTTTGATCCCCAGACCAATGTCGTGGACGTCAATGTCGGCCGATTGCGCCGCAAGCTGGAAGAAGGGTTTGCCGGCCCGGTGCTGGAAACGGTTTGGGGCACCGGATACCGGCTGATCGCGGCAGGAGCGGGGTCTGGGGCCGGGAGTGCCTAGACTCGGCCTCCTGCGTTCGGTCTTCGGGCGGGTCACATTGTCGGCGCTGCTGGTCAGCCTTCTGTCCACGCTGGCGCTGTTCCTGGTGGTGCAGAAGATCGTCGAGGATGATGGCCGGGCTATGCTGGCGCGAGAGGTCGATACCGACCTGGCGGGCCTCGCCGACATTTATGTCAGCAGCGACGAGACGGAATTGAAGGCGCGCATAGCCGACCGGCTCGCCGTGAGCCGTGAGGATGGTGAACGCAGCTGGTATCTGCTGACCGATCCGGCCGGCCGGCGCCTGGCGGGCAATCTCGATCGTTGGCCGGCCATCGCGCCGGAAGTGTCGGAAGCGCGTTACGTCAACCTGCCCGACGGCGACCGCATGTTCGCGCGGGCGACCCGGCTTGGCACCGGTGTGCGGCTACTGGTGGGGCGCAGTAATTATCGCGGGCAGGCTTTGCTTGCCCGGTTGGCTATGGCTTTCGCCATTGCGGGGGCAGGCATCGCGCTGCTCAGTCTGATCGCCGGCTATTTCGCCGCCCGTCGCCTGCGCGCGCGGGTGGAGGTGGTGAACGCCACCTTCGCAGCCGTCCGCGCCGGGCGCATCGCCGCCCGCGCGCCGGGGCCGGGCGACAATGACGAATTGGCCGAACTGGCCGCCAACACCAACGCTATGCTCGACCAGGTCGAACGGCTGGTGGAGGCGCAGCGCGCCGTGTCGGACCAGACCGCGCATGAGATTCGCACCCCACTGATGCATCTCGACACCCGCATCCTCAAGGCGATGGAGGGGACGCAGGACGAGGCGTTGCTGCGCACGCTCGACCAGTCGCGCGCCGAAATACGCGGCGTCGTGCGGCTGCTCGATTCGCTGCTCGACATTGCCGGCACCCAGGCGATGCGCGGCGACCTGCGCGGCCTGGCCGAAGTCGATTTGAGCGACATCGCCGAAAGCCTGGCCGATCTGTACGGCGCCAGCGCAGAAGATCTGGGCATCGGCTTCCACGCGCGGATCGCGCCGGGGGTGCGCGCGCGCGCCGACCCGATGCAGATGACGCGGCTCATGTCCAACCTGCTCGACAATGCCTTCAAATATGTGCCTAGCGGCGGCTCGGTCGTGCTGGAGCTGGCGCCCGGCCCGCACATCGTGGTGCAGGATAACGGCCCCGGCATCCCGCCGGCCGATCGCGAGCGGGTGTTCGAACGCTATGTCCGGCTTGACGGCGCGCGGGGCGGGGGGCATGGCCTTGGCCTCTCGCTCGCCAGGGCGATCGCAGAGCGGCACGAATTGTCGCTGCATGTGGAGGACGCCGCGCCCGGTGCGCGGTTCGTGCTTCAGCCGGAGGACCGCGATGATTAGGCTGCTTTTGTCGGGATTGCTGCTCGCCGCCGGGCCTGCCGTGCTGGCCGCCGATCTGCTTCCCGACGACCCGGTGCTGCGGACACTGATGGAGGGCGACGCAGCGCAGGGCGATGGCAATCACGCTGCGCTGCTCGACACCGCCCAAATCCTCAAGGCGCTGGGCGCCACCCCGGCCGATGGGCAGGATGATCTGGCCGCGCAATGGACGCAGGAAGCGCAGGATCATGGTGTTACCCGGTCGGCGCTCGGTTTTCGCGGTCGGGCGCTGGGGCCGGCCTATCGGCGCGGATCGCTCGGCGCGCGGGGTAGCATGACCGTGCGGCAGCTGTTTTTCGCTGGACAGCGCGCCCAGATATCTGTCGCCCCAGCCCGCGGTGCGGCCAATCTGTCGATACGGGTGCAAGGCGCGGATGGCAACACGCTATGCGCCAAGCAGATCGGGGGTGCGCAGGCGGACTGTGCCTGGTTGCCGCTATTTACCGATCGCTACGATATCGTGATTGAAAATGGCAGCTCGGTTCCGGCTGCTTTCTATCTGGTGGTCCGCTAGGCCGCTAGTCATGCGATTTCAGGCCATAAAGCCGGATTCACTATCATAGTCGCTCATCGATCCGTCGCCCCCATTGCTCGCTTCGTCCATTCTGCAAATCCGTTCAGGCGAAAGGCCGGGATCGGCGCGTTGTGCAGTGCATGGTTCAGATCAGAAGAGGAGAAGAACCCATGATATACGCAAAGCTTCTCGCCTCCGCCGCCCTGCTGGGCATGGCGCCCGCCGCCGCGATGGCGCAGGAAGGACCGGTCAGCTACGAAGAGCAACTGGCCCAGGTCGAAACGCAGCTTGTCTATCAGGCGCCCATCGCTGGGGTGCAGAATGATTACTGGTTCAACTATCAGACCGATCTCGCCGAAGCGCGCAAGGAACTGACCAGCGATCTGCGCGGCTCGTCCGATGCGGAAGATAATCGCGACGCCTGGGAAGAATATCGCGCCGAACTCGCCGACGCCCGCGGCGACTATGCCAAGGAAATGGCCGAAAAGGGCTATCCGGTCGGTGAAGTCCGCGTGCTGACCGACAATGGCCGCTAATGGCTGACCCAGGGGCGGGCAGCGCTCGCTCTCAATCAGCGTCGGGGTCGCGGAAATTCAGCCGCCGCGTCACCGTATAGTCCAGCACGCCGACCAGCAGATAGCTGACCCACTGTTTCAACAGAGTAAGGCCGCTGCGGCTCGACCGATGCGCCTCCAGGCTGATCGCCCGACTCCGCATCGTTTCGCGCGCGATAAATTGGCGCACATCCTCCGCAAATCCGGTATTCTCTACTCGCAGCATCACCTCCAGGTTGATGAACAGGCTGCGCATGTCGAAATTCGCCGATCCCACATAGACGGCGTCGTCGATGACGATCAGCTTCATGTGCAATTTGCACGGCTGATATTCGTAAATCTCCACCCCGCGCCGCAGCAGCGGTCCATACAGCAATCGCGCGGCGGCCACGGTCGCGCCATTGTCCGACTTCGCTGGCAGGATGATGCGCGCGCCTTTGCGCCGCGCCGCGCGGGCGATGCGCTGGAGCATCCCGCGTCCCGGCGAGAAATAGGCGGCGATCATATCGACCCGCTGCGCCTGCTCCAGATCATGTTTTACCACCTGCGCCCACGGGCTAAGCCGCCGGGTCGGCCCGCCGATCAGCCAGCGGAACGGGTCGAGGGGGTCGTGATGCAGCGAGGGATGCCATTGCCGCACCATGCGTCGCAAAGTGCGGAACCGATGTTTTGTCGTCAAACTCCAGCGCCATAGCTGACCATACCAGCGCGTCATCGCCTCCACCTGATCGCCGACGATCAGTAACCCGATATCGCGCCAGCAATCGTCGGCGGGAATCCCGAAATAGCCATCCTCCACATTGAAGCCGCCGATCATGAGGCGCGTGTCGTCGGCGATCGCCATCTTCTGATGGTTGCGGATCAGATAGCGGGTGGAGCGGCCCGTTCCGAATCGCGCGAAATGCGCGCCCGCTTGCGTCAACGGCGCGAAGAAAGCGTCGGGCGTGGCGGCCGATCCGAAGCCGTCGACCATCAGCGTCACCGCCACCCCGCGCCGCCGCGCCGCGATCAGCGCGTCGCGCACCAGCGTCCCGCTGCCATCGTCCGAAAAGATATAATAATAAAGCTTCAGGCTGCGGCGCGCCCCGTCGATCAGGGCGATCAGCGCATCGCGCAGGGCCGCGCCATCGGCGATCAGGCGCAGATGATTGCCGTGCAGGTCCAGGCGAATATCGTCCGCCGGTGCGCTGGCGGGGGCGGGTTTTACGGTTGCCATATCGTCCTCATGCCTATTTTGCGGTTACCCTGCCATGGCTTTGTGGCCTTTTCATTGACTCTTGCAGGGACCGCTGCTAGGCGGCCAATTCACGACTTTCCTTCCGTTATTTGCAGGAGGCCCTGTTTGGCCCGCGTTACCGTCGAAGATTGCGTCGACAAGGTTACCAACCGTTTTGACCTCGTCCTTCTCGCTGCGCAGCGCGCACGGGAAATTTCCGGCGGCGCCGAGCTGACGCTCGACCGCGACCGGGACAAGAACCCGGTCGTCGCCCTGCGCGAGATCGCCGAAGAAACCGTTTTGCCCGCCGATCTGCATGATTCGGTCGTCGCGTCGCTGCAAAAGGTGCAGATCGATGACGACGATACGCCGGACGAGATTGGCTCGATCGCCCAGTCGGCGGAGGCTCTGCGCCTGACCGCCGCTGCGCCGCCGCGCAACCAGAATATCGGCGGCGATTACGACGGCTGATCGTTGGACAAGTTTGGAGAGGAACGAAGGCCCGGCCTGCGCAAGCAGGACCGGGCCTCGCTTTTGGTGACGTAGAAAAAAAGGCGCGGGGGACGGCATGTCCCACGCGCCTTTTGCGTTTTTAGCAGCTGCCGTTGCGGTCGATCGCCCGGCCGGCCAGCGCACCAGCGCCTGCGCCGATGATCGTGCCCGGCGCACGGTCGCCGCGGGTATCGACGGCCCGGCCCAGCAGGGCGCCTGCGACGCCGCCGACCAGCAGGCCGGTGGTGCCGCCCGACTTGCGGCAGCGATAGCGATTATCGTCACGATAGCTGCGACGCTGCGCATAACGGTCGCCACGATGATGATCGCCGCGATATTCGCGATGATGACCACGACGATCATGGTCGCGCGCGTAAGAAATGGACGGGGCGACCGCGCTCAGCGATGCGGCGGCAAGAGCGATGGCCAGGGCGGCTTTGCGAATGATCATGTGACTTCTCCTCAGACCTGTATTCTTTGACTGTAATCCGGGTATCGCATGAGAAGGTTGTTTCGTTCCTGAACCGCTTCGTTATCCGGCATTCAGCAAACCGCAGTGCAGCCGATGTCGAACCGCCTCTTACGGTTTTGCCAGGTCCGGCAACGTCCAGTCGATCGCGCCGCGCCCCTTTGCCTCCAGAAAGGCATTGGCCTTGGAAAAGGGCCGCGAACCCAGGAATCCATTATGCGCGGACAGGGGGGAAGGGTGGGCCGACTTGATTACCAGATGGCGGCTCTGGTCGACGAAGCCCGCCTTGCGCTGGGCATAGGCGCCCCACAGCAGAAACACGACCGGCTCCGCCTTCTGTGCGACGATCCGCACCACCGCGTCGGTGAACTGTTCCCAGCCCTTGCCCTGATGCGACGCGGCGCGGCCCATCTCGACCGTCAATACGCTGTTGAGCAACAACACGCCCTGCCTCGCCCAATGCTCCAAAAAGCCATGGCTCGCCCGCGCGATGCCCAGGTCCGCTTCCATCTCCTTGTAAATATTGACCAGTGACGGTGGCGTGCGCACGCCCGGCTGCACCGAAAAGCACAGGCCATGCGCCTGCCCTTCGCCATGATAGGGGTCTTGCCCCAATATCACGGCCTTCACCTGGTCCAGCGGGGTCAGGTCCAGCGCGCGAAAATATTCGCCGCCCTTGGGGAAGATGCGTTTCTCCGCGGCTTTCTCCGCCTGCAGGAAATCCTTCAGTCCCTGCATATGCGCGGCGGCGAATTGGTCGGCCAGCGGCGCGCGCCAGCTTTCGTGCAGCTTGATGGTATCCCTCATGCCGTCTGATGGAGCGGAGCGCAAAGCCCTGTCAACCTGCCTGATTTGGAGGCAAAGCCTCTTGCCTCCCCCGCGCTGATCCGCGACAGGCGAAATCATGTCGCTTGCTCGTCCCGTCAGCCTATTCGCCGCCTTCGGCCTGTTCCTCGCCCCGCTCCCCAGCGCCGATGCCTTCGGTCCGCCGCCCAAGCCGCTGCTCCAGCAGAGCGCCGAAGCGAAATTGCTGGGCGAGTTTGCCCGTTTTGCCGCGCTGTCGGACGGTTCGGTCGGGATCGGGGTGCGCGACCTGCAAACGGGTGAGACGCAGGCGCTGAATGGCGACACGCTGTTCCCGATGGCCAGCGCCTATAAGGTCGCGGTGGCGGGGCGCATCTTGGCGCTGGTCGATGCAGGCGAAGCGCGCCTGGACGATCAACTGGCGCTCGATCCGGCTCTGGCGAGCGAGGGCGGCATCGCCTGGATGTTCTCCCGCCCCGGCGCGACCCTGTCGATCGACCGGCTGCTTGAACTGATGCTGCAAAAGAGCGACAATAATGCGACCGATGTGCTGGTCGCGCGCGCGGGCGGGCCGCAGGCTATCACTGGCTTTGTGAACAAGCTGGGCGTCACCGGGCTGCGCGTCGACAGCGACACCGTGCATCTCCTCTATCGCGCCATGGGCATCCATCCGCTGACGGGCCGCTTTCGCCAGAATGCCGACGCCGCGCGCCGCGCCGACCCGCAACTGGTCATGCGCGACATACGCGATCTGCCCAATATGGCCTTCGCCAACGAAATACAGGATACATCGACACCCGCGGCGATGCTCGACCTGATCGCCGCCTATGAATCGGGCCGCGCGCTGTCGGCGGCCAGCACTCAGCGGCTCTTCACCATCATGGCGAACTGCGAAACGGGGAAGAAGCGCATCGTCGCTATGTTGCCGCCCGGCACGGCGGTCGCGCACAAGACGGGGTCGCTGAACGGCATCGGCAATGATGTCGGCGTGGTGCGCCTGCCCGACGGTCGCCGCTTCGCGATTGCGGTCTTCGTGATGAAGGACGGCAAGGGCCATGTCGCGCGTGACCGCATCATCGCGGAAGCGGCGCGGGCGGCCTATGACTATTTCCTCTACGCTCCCGACAGGGCGCACGGTCTGGCGCATAAAAATTAACAGCCTCCCGCTGCTTCGTTACGCTTATGGCCAAAGAGAGGATGTCAGACTTATGGCCGTGACACGCATGCAGCGCTTCCGCGACTTTTGGCCCTATTATTTGCAGGAACATGCGCGTCCGGGCACTCGTGCGCTCCATTATGCCGGCACCAGCCTGGTCGTGGCGCTGGTCGCCGCAACCCCCTTTGCCGGGCGATGGTGGATGGCGGCCGCCTTGCCTGTGGTAGGCTATGGTTTCGCTTGGGCGGGGCACAGCATGATCGAACGTAATCGCCCGGCGACCTTCCGCTACCCGCTCTGGTCGCTGCGCGCCGATTTCGTCATGTGGTATCGTTTCCTGACCGGCCATATGCGCCGTGACTTGGCCCGCGCCGGCGTGCGCGCCGACGGCACCGTCGATCCGGCGCGGCGCCTTTCGGCCTGATGGATTTGGCCGACCGATCCGCTTGACCCGCCCCCGCGCTCTGCCACAAGGGCGCGATGACTTTATCCGCGACCTTCTCGCAGCCCGACCGGGCGACCCTGGCTGAGCGCTGGCAGGCGCTGGAGGCGCGATCGAACGGCAGCTTCTTCCTCGGCTGGACCTGGGTCGGGGCATGGCTCGACAGCTATGGCGTCCGGCCCGATCTGCTGGCCGTCACCGACGCAGCGGGACGGGATGTGGCGTTGGCGCTGGTTGGCCATGCGATACAGCCGCGCCTGCTGGGCGGCGTGGCGACGCTCAGCCTCAACCAATCGGGCGATCCGCAGGCCGACCGGCCCTATGTCGAATATAATGGCCTGCTGGTCGAAACGGGCCGGGAGGCGGAAGCGATCGCCGCCGCGGTCGCTGCCCTTACGCGTCGCCGCGACTGGCGGGCGCTGACGCTCAGCGGGATCGGGCCCGATTCGCCACTGCTCGGCCTGCCCGCGCGCCGCCGCAGCCGGGTCGATGTGTCGCCCGTCTATCAGGTCGATCTCGACGCTGTGCGCGCCGCCGATGGCGATTATCTGTCGCTGCTCAGCGCCAATACGCGCAGCCAGATTCGCCGCGCAATGAAGGATCATGGCGGCCCGCTCCCCGATGTCGCGGTTGGCGGCCTGGACGACGTCACCCCCTGGCTGGAAGAGATGACGGCGCTTAACGGCGGCCGCCATGCCGATAATGCCTGGGACGATGCCGGTTTCCGCGGCTTCGTCGCCACCATCGCCGCGCGCGGCCTGCCATCTGGCGCGGTGGAACTGCTGCGCTTCACCGATGAAGGCGGCGTGGTCGGGCTACTGGTCAATTTCGTCCATCGCGGCGTGGCGATGAACTACCAGTCCGCCTTCGCCACCCCCCGCACCGGCAAGGACAAGCCCGGCCTGCTGTGCCACGCGGCCGCGGTCGGCCATTATGCCGCACGCGGCCGGTCCCGCTATTCGCTGCTGGCGGGCAAGGATCGCTACAAGCAGAGCCTCGCCACCTGCGAGGAATCGCTTGAATGGTGGGTGCTGGAACGGTTCAGCCCGCGCCTCGAAGCCGAAGCGCTGCTGCGCCGGTTGCTTAAGCGCCCAGCTTCCGCATGATGCGATAGACTAGGCGGCGTATCCCCTGCGTTTCGGGGCGTGCGCTGACCGTGCCGACCGGCAGTCCCCTTTTGCGCAGCAGGGCGTTGAAACTGTGCAACTCGCCTTCGGCCACGCTGCGTTCCGAGCGCCATGTCACTGACAGGCTGACCGACACGGTCGGGCCATTCTCGACGAAATGCGGCGCCTTCACCGGCACATGGATGGCGTCGCCCGGCTCCAGCCGAACGGCCGTACCATGCGCCTTGAACCCGTCCTGCCAGACGAGGTTGCGATGCCCGCCACCATGGAAATCCTCGCTCTTCTGCGCCGGCACCAGTTGCTGGTCGCGCGCGGGAAAGACGGTCATCGTCTTCACACCCATGATCTGGAGCAGGATATTATGCTCCGGGTCCATATGGAAAGGCGTCACGCTGGCCGGCGAGGACAGGAAGATGAATGCTTCGCGATGCAGCATTGGCCCGGTCCGCTCCGCGACGATCGGCGCCAGCTCCGCCAGCGCCGCATCCAGCAGTGCGGCATAGGCCGGGTCGCGCTCGACATTCTTCAGCACCGCCCAACTGCCATTGGTGTCGATCGTGCGGATGGTTTCGCCCAGCGTCAGCCCGTTGGACGGCGTATCCTCCGGCCGCACGCCCAGCGGCAGCTTGCCCAGATTATATTCGACCGATGCACTCGGCATCCGCTCGGCCAGCGTCGCCAGCGCATCGAGCGTCAGCAGGCTGTGGCCGACCAGTCCATGGTGCAGCTTGGTCGATTGGTCGGGATAGGCGGCGGCAAAGGCGGCGCGCGCCGCGTCAGGGAAGATCGCGTCGACGGCCGGCGCGATCGGGCTATGGGCGGTCATGCCTGTCCTTTCAATTGTCTGGCGATCGCCTCCACCCCGTTGGCGAGCGCGAAGGCGGCGCTGCGCTGCATTCGGGCCATGCCCGCGCCATGCAGGGCGATGCGATATTGCACGATGGTCCGCCGTTCCGCCCACAGGCTGTCGATCATCGGATGATCGGGCGCGGCGCAACTGTCCATCCAGCCGATCGCCGGATCGGCCTGCACCGCGTGCAGATTGGCGATCTCGATCAGCACGCCGGGCGAAAAGCGACCCAGCGTCTCGTCGAAGGCGATCTTGAAGGAGAAACCCCCTTCGCTATGGCGGAAATTGACCAGCATCGCGATCGCCCGGTCGTCCAGGTCGATCCGCAGCATATGCAGGCGTCCGGCGTCGAACGCAGCGGCGCAGGCGGCGCGGAAGAAGGCGGCATCGGCCGGCTTGCATGCCAGCGCGGTGCCTTCCTGTCCCTTCCAGCCAGACGCCTCCAACGCCAGGAAATCGTCGCACCAGCCCACCAGATCGTTTTCGTCGTCCAACAGGCGCGTCTCGACCGCCCCCATCTCCGCCAGCCTTTTTTGCAGGCGGCGCAATTCCTTGCGCTTCTTGGACCGGACCTGGGTTTCCCAATAGGCGTCGGCGCTCAGCGCCGACCGCAGCATGGCGCGGTCGTAGCGATGGATTTCCAACCGCCCGCGCCGCTGCTCCACGCATAGGGCCTCCAGCGCCGAGGCGTTGGCCCCCGCAGCATCCAGCGCTTCGAGATGCAGAAAACCGCGCGCCCAGGGCGCAGCGTCCAGTTGCGCCAGAAAGCTGCGCCACGCCGCGATTTCATACCCCCTGCGGATGATAGGCGCGCCGAAGAAACAATGAACGTGCATCCAGTTCGCCACGCAGCCGATCGGCAGGCGGCCATGACGCGACTTGCGGACGACCGGCAGCAGGCCGATCGCCATGTCGCCGTCGCGCGCTTCGATCAGTTGGACGTCTCCGTCACCGGCCAGATGGTCGATCGCGGCACCCAACATGTCGGGCGCGTAGAAGGCATTGGCCTCCGCTGCGTCCAGCGCCAACGCCAGCCAACGCTCGCGCTGACCTTGCCCGGCCAGATCGGGAACCGGGGCCGGGGGCTTGGGATGGGATGCCATGTCCATAGCCTTCGCTTAGCCGGTAAAGATTATAGGGCGGTAAAGATCGGCCAAAGCCTAGGCATGGCCGATCGGCTTGCGGCGGATCAGGGCTTTACAAGCCGTGCCACATTGTCCGAGACGGGGCAGGGGCCGCGTATCCGCACCCAGGCCGAAAGAGAAATGCATGACCATCCTCGTTACCGGAGCTGCCGGATTTATCGGCATGCATGTCGCCGACCGGCTGCTGGCGCAGGGCCATGCCGTGGTCGGCATCGATAATATGAACGATTATTATCCGGTGTCGCTGAAACGCGCCAGGATCGCGCATTTGCGGGCGGCCCATGGTCGGCTCTTCACCTTCCACGAACTGGATTTCGCGGACCTCGACGCGCTGCACGCCGCCCTGGCCGATCAGGTGATAGAGGCGATCGTCCATCTCGGCGCGCAGGCCGGGGTGCGCTATTCGCTCATCAATCCCCATGCCTATGTCCGTTCCAACCTGGCCGGCCATGTCAACATGCTGGAACTGGCGCGGGAACGGCGGGTGCGGCACCTGGTCTACGCGTCCTCATCCTCGGTCTATGGCGGCAACGACACGTTACCCTTCCGGGTCGAGGACCGCGCCGATCATCCCGTCTCGCTCTATGCCGCGACCAAGCGGGCCGATGAACTGATGAGCGAAACCTATGCCCATCTCTTCCGCATTCCCATGACCGGCCTGCGTTTCTTCACCGTTTACGGCCCCTGGGGCCGCCCCGACATGGCGATGTGGATCTTCACCGCCAAGATCCTGGCGGGCGAACCGATCCCGGTGTTCAACCATGGCCGGATGCAGCGCGACTTCACCTATATCGACGATATCGTCAATGGCATCATAGGCTGCCTGGATCATCCGCCTGCCGATGACGGCGCGGTCAAGGCAGGGGGCAGTCGCGCGCCGCACCGGCTCTACAATATCGGCAACAACCGGCCAGAGGAACTGATGCACCTGATCGCCGTGTTGGAAGATGCGCTGGGTCATAAGGCACAGATCGACTTCCAGCCGATGCAGCCGGGCGACGTTCCGGCCACCTATGCAGATATCAGCGCGATCTCGCAGGATATTGGTTTCGCTCCCACAACGGGAATCGAATCGGGCGTGCCGCGATTCGTGCAATGGTATCGCGACTATCATATGATCCGATGACGGCCTGCATGGTACGCATCAGAAATAGGATATGGTTCCACGGCTTGTCGCCGTAAATCATCAGTTCACCTTGTAACCGACAGGTTTAACTGTCGGGGAGTGCTGCGAATTTTCTTTCGCAGTTGCAAAATGGATTGCCATAAGTGCCTGAAACAGCGTAAGCCATGATCCGATGCTGGTTGCAAAACCAGCTAGGGGTCGCGGAACTAGGGAAAGACGACGCATCGAATACGATGGTTCGTCGCCGTTGATCCGGTCGGACAATCCGGCTGCGAGAAAGCGGATAAAAGGGCAAACGCGTGTCGACACCAGCTTCAAAGATCGTACCGTTCGGCTCCGGCGGCCGTATCGTGGAGACTGCCTGCCGCAGTCTCTCGATCGCAGCTTTCGGGCTCAATGCGTTGGAGGCCAAATTCTCCGAACGCGAATTCGCCGCCACTTTCCTGCGCGTGATCGGCGTCATCATGAAGGTGCGTGGTCGCGTCATCGTCACCGGCATCGGCAAGAGCGGCATCGTCGCTCGGAAAATGACAGCCACCCTCACCTCTACCGGCACGCCCGCCATTTTCCTGCACCCTGCGGATGCCGGTCATGGTGACCTTGGCATGGTGACCCCGGACGACGCCGTGTTGATGCTGTCCCATTCGGGCGAATCGACAGAGCTTGGTCCGATCATTCATTATTGCAAGCGCTTCGCCATTCCGCTGGTGGCCATCACCGCCCAGCCCAACAGCACCGTCGCGATGGCGGCCGACATGTGCGTGGTGATGCCGGAAGTGGAAGAAGCCTGCCCTAATTCGCTCGCCCCCACCACATCGACCACGGTGCAAATGGCGCTGGGCGATGCGCTGGCGATCTCGTTGATGGAAATGCGCGGTTTCTCCGCCGATGATTTCCACAAATTCCACCCCAATGGCCGGCTCGGCGCGCAGTTGGTCAAGGTGCGTGAACTCATGGCCACCGGCGACGACGTGCCGATGGTGCAGGAAGATGCCTCGCTGCTGGACGCCACGATCGAAATGACGCGCGCCCGCCTGGGTGGCACCGCGATCGTCGATCGCAACGGCCGGCTGATCGGCGCCTTTACCGATGGCGACCTGCGCCGTACCGTAACCGGCAAGCAGAACCTGACCGAGGCGGTGGGCCGCTCCATGACGCTGAAGCCGCTGGCCGTCGGTCCCGACGAACTTGCGTCGGAAGCGATGCGCCTGATGCATGAACGCAACATCATGCTACTCTTCGTCTGCGAAAATGGTCGCCTGATCGGTGCGGTCCATATGCATGACCTGCTCCACGCCGGGGTTGCCTGAGCCTTCTCGTCGTCATTCCCGCGCGGGCGGGTTCGTCCCGGCTACCGCGCAAGCCGCTTCGCCTCATCGCGGGACGGACGCTGCTGCATCGCACGATTGCGATGGCGCGGGCGGCGATCGGTGCCCGTGCGGACGTCGCCCTGACCGTCGCCACCGATGATGATGCGATCGCCGACCATGCCCGCGCTGTGGGCTGTGATGCGGTGATGACCGACAGTGCGATCGCCACCGGATCGGGCCGTGCGCTCGCCGCCGCGCAGGCGCAACCCGCGTCCCCGCGCTTCGTCGTCAATCTTCAGGGCGATTCGCCCTTCCAGCCGGAAGGCGCGCTGGGCGCAGTGATCGCCGCGCTGCAGAATGGCGCGCCGGTCGCCACCCCGGTCATCGCGCTCGATTGGCCCGCGCTCGATGCGCTGCGGGACCATAAGACGCGCTCGCCCTTCAGCGGCACGACCTGCGCCCGCGCGCCAGATGGCCGCGCGCTCTGGTTTTCCAAGACGATCATTCCGGCGATCCGCCATGAGGACAAACTGCGCGAAACCGATCCCCGATCCCCCGTCTGGCGGCATGTCGGCCTCTATGGCTATGCGATCGAGGCGCTGCAACGGTTTGAGGCCTGCCCGCCGACGCTATTGGAAAATCTGGAGGGGTTGGAGCAGTTGCGCCTGCTCGAACTGGGCATCCCGGTCATGACCGTCGCCGTCGATCCGCCGCGTTTCGACAGCAGCGGCATCGATACGGAGGCCGACATCAGCCGGGTCGAGGCGCTGATCGCCCTTTATGGCGATCCCACCCCGCCGCTCTGATCGCCGCCGCCATGCGTCGCCTGTTCATCATCCGCCACGGCAATACTTTCGCCAGCAGCGCAGACGCTTGCCGCGTGGGCGCCCGTACCGATATTCCGTTGGTGGAAAGCGGTCATGCCCAGGCGGATCGGCTGGGCGACTGGTTCGCACGTCAGGCGTTGCCGATCGATCGTCTCCTCACCAGTCCGCTGCTGCGCGCCTGTCAAACGGCCGATCGCATCGCCGCGGCGACCGGCCATGCCGCCGATGGCACGCGCGACTGGTTGGGGGAGGTCGACCATGGCCCCGACGAAGGGCGGCCGGAGGCCGAAGTGCTGGCCCGCATTGGCGCGCAGGCGCTCGCCGACTGGGACGAACGCGCCATCGCGCCCGACGGCTGGATCGTGGATGCCGAAGCCCGCATTGCCGCCTGGCGCACCTTCCTGGCAGAGGGCGGAGCCGGCATCGACCTGCTCGTCACCAGTAACGGCGCAGCGCGCTTTGCCCTGATCGCCGCCGGTCTGCCAATGGGCGCGCTCAAATTGCGCACCGGCGCCTTTGGCGAACTGGCCGTCGATCGGAGCGGGGCGGTGATGCTGGTCCGCTGGGATGAACGGCCTTAGCCGCACTCTACCGTCACATGCTCCATGCGGGGCAGGGCGCGCACCCGATGGCGCACTGCCGCACCATCTGCGCCTGGCGCCAGGCTCAGGATCGCGGCGTGGGCGTGCGGGCCAATGCGCCAAACGTGGAGGTCGCGAATGATCGCACCCTCGGCCTCCGCCTCCCGCTGCACCAGCGCCATCAGCGCCGGTTCCGCGGTGTCCAGCAGGATCGCGGCGGTATCTTTCATCAAGCCCCAGGCCCAGCGCGCGATCACCACCGCGCCCAACAGGCCGACGGCCGGGTCCATCCACCACCAGCCCAGATAGCGCCCGGCCAGCAAAGCGCCGATCGCCAGTACCGACGTCAGCGCGTCGGTCAGCACATGCACATAGGCGGCGCGCAGATTATTGTCGGCATGGCCATGTTTGTGATCGTGACCTGGCTCGTCATGCTCGTGGTCATGGCTATGATCATGGCCCAGCAGCAGCGCGCTGATGATGTTGATGATTAGTCCCACGACCGCGACCAGCGTCGCCTCGCCAAAGGCGACATGAATGGGCTGGAACAGGCGCATGCCCGATTCGACCGCGATGAACAGGGCGGTGACGCCCAGCAGCAGCGCAGAGGCAAAGCCCGACAGATCGCCTACCTTGCCGGTGCCGAATGTATAGCGCGGATTGCGCGCATGGCGCTTGGCATAGCCATAGGCCGCCGCTGCCACCGCCAGCGCGCCGGCATGGGTCGCCATATGGAATCCGTCCGCCAGCAGCGCCATCGATCCGGTCATCCAGCCGGCGGCAATCTCCACCACCATCGTCGCCGCGGTCAGCCAAACGACCCACATTGTCCGCTTGGCATTCTGATCATGCCCGGCCGACAGATAGATATGGTCGAAATAATGGCTTTCCTCGCCGTCGTCGGACATGCCGACTGGACCGGGGCGCGCGCCATGATCGGCATCATCATGCCCGTGATGGCCATGGCCACTATGCTGGTGATCGTTGTGCATCTCTACTTCCCATAACGGCGGATCAGTGCCAGCATTTCCTCGGTTGCGGCTTGGCGGGCCGCGTCGGACAGGCCCGGTCGGGCGACATGCTCGCGCATATGCTGCTCGATCAGTTCCTCCATCAGGCTGCCGACCGCGCCACGCACCGACGCCACCAGTTGCAACGTCTCGGAACAGCCCGCATCGCCGGACAATTGCCGCTCCACCGCGGCAACCTGTCCTGCGATCCGGCGTATCCGCGCCAGCAATTTATCCCGATCCGCAACAATATGCATAGGGTACTCCCCTATACTATATTCGCGATAAAACCAAGGGTGGATCAAAATGCGACGCTCCCCTATCACCGTGGCCATGACGAGCGATCTGGACTGCGACCTGGCGATCATCGGCGGCGGCTTGGCGGGCGGCCTGATCGCGCTCGCCTTCGCCGCGTTGCGGCCAGAGGTGCGGCTGCTGCTGGTCGAACAGGGCGCGCGGCCCGGCGGCAACCATATCTGGTCCTTCTTCGACGGCGACGTCGCGCCCGCCGATCGCTGGCTCGTCGATCCGCTCGTCGCCCATCGCTGGCCGCAGGGTCATGCAGTGCGCTTTCCCGGGCATGCGCGGGATCTGGCTACGCCTTATAATAGCGTTTCAACTGTCCAACTCGCCGTCGCACTCGAACGCACATTGGGCGACCGGCTGCTGACCGGAACGACGGTGCAAAAGGTCGGCCCGCAGTCGGTCAAACTAGCTGACCACTGCACAATCCGGTCATCCGCCGTCATCGATGCTCGCGGGGCAGGGGACCTGTCAGCCCTGCGCTGCGGCTGGCAGAAGTTCGTCGGCCACGCGCTGCGGTGCGACGCGCCCCATGGTGTCGAGCGCCCAGTGATCATGGATGCGACCGTCGATCAGATCGACGGCTACCGTTTTATCTATCTGCTGCCCTGGGACGATCGCACCATTTTCATTGAGGATACCTATTATAGCAACACGCCCGACTTGGATGTGGCCACGCTGGACGCCCGCATCGCCGCCTATGCGCAGGCGAAGGGCTGGCAGGGCCAGGTGGTGCATCGCGAACAGGGCGTCCTCCCGGTCGTCCATGGCGGCGACTTCGATCGCTATTGGCCCAAGGATGATCCGGTCGCCCGCGCCGGCGTGCGCGCTGGGTTGTTCCAGCCGATGACAGGCTATTCCTTGCCCGACGCCGTGCGATTCGCGCGCTGGCTGGCCGATCAGCCGCTCGATGGCCTGCCCGCGGCGACCCGCGCCCATGCCAAGGCGCATTGGCGGCGCGGCGGCTATTATCGGCTTCTTGGCAAGATGCTGTTCGGCGCCGCGGTCCCCGACCAGCGCTGGCGCATCTTCGCCCGCTTCTACCGCCTGCGCGCCGACCTGATCCAGCGCTTCTACGCCGGCCGTTCTTCGCCGACTGACCGTTTGCGCATCTTGTGCGGACGCCCGCCTGTACCCATAAGGGACGCCATGCGAACATTATGGAACCCGCCCGCCTGATGACCAACAGGACAGCGATCGTCATCGGCGCAGGCTTTGGCGGCCTGGCGCTGGCCATCCGCCTGCAATCCGCCGGCATTGACACCACCCTGGTCGAAGGACGCGATCGCCCCGGCGGGCGCGCTTACATGTGGGAGAAAGACGGCTTCACTTTTGACGCCGGTCCCACCGTCATTACCGATCCCGATTGCCTGAACGAATTATGGCGACTTTCGGGGCATGACATGGCGCAGGACGTCACCCTGATGCCCGTATCGCCCTTCTACCGGCTCAACTGGCGCGACGGCACCAATTTCGATTACAGCAATGACGAACCCGCGCTGCGCGCCGAAATCGCCAAGCTCGATCCGGGCGATGTCGCGGGCTACGACCGTTTCTGCGACTATGCTGCTGGCGTCTTTGAAGAGGGCTATCGCAAGCTCGGCTCGGTCGCCTTCCTCGACTTCGCCTCGATGATTAAAGCCGCGCCGTCGCTGGCGAAATATCAGGCCTGGCGCTCGGTCTATTCGGTCGTTTCCAGCTATGTGAAGAATGAAAAGCTGCGTGAGGCGCTCTCCTTCCACACGCTTTTGGTCGGCGGCAATCCGATGAAGACCAGCGCCATCTACGCCCTGATCCACAAGCTGGAGAAGGATGGCGGGGTCTGGTTCGCAAAGGGTGGCACCAATCGGCTGGTCCAGGGCATGGCGACGCATTTCGAGCGGCTGGGCGGCACGTTGCGTTTGGGCGACGCCGTCACCCGGATCGAAACCTATGGCGACGAGGCGACCGCGGTCCACACCGCATCGGGCTGGCGCGGGGAGGCGGACGCCATCGCTACCAATGCGGACCTGATGCACAGCTATCGCGACCTGCTGGGCCATCATCCCCGTGGGCAGAAGCAGGGCGAAAAGCTGGCCAATAAGCGCTGGTCGCCCAGCCTGTTCGTCCTCCATTTCGGTATCAAGGGCAGTTGGCCCGGCATCCCGCACCACATGATCCTGTTCGGCCCGCGCTATGAAGGGCTGCTCACCGACATCTACGATCATGGCGTGCTGCCGCAGGATTTCTCGCTCTACCTCCATCACCCGACCGTCACCGATCCGTCGATGGCGCCGGATGGCCATTCGACCTTCTATGCGCTCGCCCCGGTGCCGCATATGGGCAAGCTGCCGATCGACTGGGACCAGTTCGGCCCGGCCTATGCCGAGCGGATATTGGACGAAATCCAGCACCGCCTGATCCCCGACATCCGATCGCGCATCGTCACCCAGTTCCATTATGCGCCAAGCGACTTCGGCCGGGATTTGAACGCCCATATGGGCAGCGCCTTCAGCCTGGAGCCGCTGTTGACCCAGAGCGCCTGGTTCCGTGCGCATAATCGCGACGATGTCATTCCCAATCTCTATCTGGTAGGGGCCGGCACCCATCCCGGCGCGGGCATCCCTGGCGTGGTGGGCAGCGCCAAGGCGACCGCGGCGCTGATGCTGGACGATTTGAAATAGGGGCTTAGGCCCACGGACGGAAGTAATGAAGAGACTGGCAGTCTATTGCGGATCGGCGACCCCCGCCGACCTGACCTATATCGACGCGGCGCGCCATGTCGGCCGCACCTTGGCGGAGCGCGGCATCGGCGTCGTTTACGGTGGGGGGCGCTTGGGCCTGATGGGCGCGGTGGCGGACGCGGCGCTGGAGGCGGGCGGTGAGGTGATCGGCGTTATTCCCGAAGCGCTGGTCGGCGCGGAGGTCGCCCATCGCGGCTGCACGGAGTTGCACGTCGTCCAGACGATGCACCAACGCAAGCAGCTCTTCACCGACTTGTCCGACGGCTTCGTTACGCTGCCGGGCGGCGTCGGCACGATGGACGAATTATGGGAAGCGATCAGCTGGGCGCAGCTCGGCTATCATAGCAAGCCCGTCGGCCTGCTCAACGTCGCGGGTTTCTACGACCAACTCATCGCCTTCAACCGGCAGATGGTGGAGGCCGGATTCATCCGCGCCCAGCATGCCGGGATCATGATCCATGCCGATGGCATCGACGCGCTGGTCGACGCCATGGCCGCCTACCAGCCGCATGAGACGATCTTCGCGATGAAGGCGGATCGGCTCTGAAATTATAGTTCCCCTCCCGCTTGCGGGAGGGGTTAGGGGAGGGCATGTCCTGCCTATGGACCTAACAGACCTTCCCCCGATCCTTGGCCGGAGTTACGTGCCGCCGGCCAACGCAGGCGGGAGGGGAGAATTAGTCGCCCATGCCCGCGACAGCATAGCGCGCGGTTCCAAATCCTTCGCCATGGCCTCCAAGCTGTTCGACCGGCAAACCCGCGAGCGCGCCTGGCTGCTCTATGCCTGGTGCCGCAAGTGCGACGACATCGCCGACGGACAGGATCATGGCGGCACATTGCAGGGCGTGACCGATGGGCAGGCGCGCCTCTCAACTATCCGTGTCCTGACCGACATGGCGCTGCGCGGGGAGCCGACCGGCGATCCAGCCTTTGACGGTTTCGGCGTCGTGATGCGGGAATGCGCCATCCCCGAGCGCTATGCCCATGATCTGATAGAGGGGTTCGCGCTCGACGCCCGCGACTGGCGTCCGCGGAGCGAAGCCGACATGCTGCTCTATTGCTATCATGTCGCAGGCACGGTCGGTTGCATGATGGCGGTGCTGATGGGGGTCGATCCCGGCGACCGCGCGACGCTCGATCGCGCCTGCGACCTGGGCCTCGCCTTCCAGCTGGCCAATATCGCGCGCGACATCAGTGAGGATGAGGCGGCTGACCGTTGCTATCTTCCCCAGGAGTGGCTGGCCGAGATGGATATCCCGCCGGGCGAGCATATGAAGCCATGGGCACGGCCGCGGCTGGCGATCCTGGCCCGCAGGATGGCGGACATGGCCGCCGCCTATGAGGACAGTGCGCGCCACGGCACCGGCGCCTTGCCGTCCCGCGCTGCCTGGGCGGTGCTGGCGGCCGCCGGCATCTATGGCGACATCGCCCGCGAAGTCGCGCGCCGCGGCGAGCAGGCGTGGGACCATCGTGTTGTCACGGCCAAGCGCGAAAAGCTGGGCTGGGTAGCGCGGGCGGCGGTCCAGGTGATCGGCCGCGCCCGGCGTTGGCCGGCGGATGCACCGCGCTCCACATCCCTTTGGACCCGCCCCAAGATCTGAAATAGGGGGCCATGCGGCAGAATCTCGGAGGATAGCGGCTCCTTGGCTCTGCGCCTCTGCGCGAACTTTTCCTGACGCACGACATCGGTCGATGTGGCCATACCGGCGCGCGCATAAAAATAGGGCCGGTACTTTCGTACCGACCCCAAGGCATGTTCGCAGGAGGAACAAGGTGAGGCGGGCGGCCCTTGCCCGACAGGCGGGCCGCCCTGCCGATCTCAGTAGTTGTAGGCGCGTTCGCCATGGCTGGAGAGGTCGAGACCCTCCTGCTCGGCGTCGGCGCTCGGACGCAGACCGATGGTCTTGTCGATCACGAAGAAGAGGATCGCGCTCAGCACGCCGGAGTAAACCAGGGTGAAGAGGACGGCCTTGATCTGGATGACGACCTGGTTCCCGATCGAGTAGCTGCTGGCGTCGAAGGCGGCGGGGAAGACGGTGTAGTCGAACACGCCCTGGCCACCCAGCGCCGGCGATGCGACGATGCCAGTGGCGATAGCGCCAACGATGCCGCCGACGCAATGGACGCCGAACACGTCCAGGCTGTCGTCATAGCCCAGCTTGCCCTTCACGAAGGCCACGAACAGATAGCAGATCGGCGAGACGACGAAGCCCAGCACGATCGAGGTCATCGGCGCGCCCAGGCCAGCGGCCGGGGTGATGGCGACCAGGCCGGCAACCGCACCGGTCACGGCGCCCAGCAGCGAAGCCTTGCCATGATGGAACTGTTCGACCAGCGCCCAGCTTACGGCCGCCGCGCAGGTGGCGACCATGGTGTTGATGAAGGCGACGCCAGTGACGCCATTGGCTTCCAGGTTGGAGCCAGCGTTGAAGCCGAACCAGCCGACCCACAGCAGGCTCGCGCCGATCATGGTCATGGTCAGCGAGTGCGGCGCCATCGATTCCTTGGGGAAGCCGATGCGTTTGCCGATGATGAGGCAGCCCACCAGGCCCGCGATGCCCGCGTTGATGTGAACGACAGTGCCGCCAGCAAAGTCCAGAGCGCCCCAGCCCCAGAGCAAGCCGGAATCGGTCGATGCGTCAGCCAGGAAGTCCGGGCCGGCCCAATACCATACCATGTGCGCCATCGGGAAATAGACGACCGTGAGCCAGGCGACCACGAACACGATCAGCGCCGAGAATTTCACGCGTTCGGCAAAGGCGCCGACGATGAGGGCCGGGGTGATCATGGCGAAGGTCATCTGGAACACCACGAACACCAGTTCGGGGATATAGACATTGTTGCTGAAGGTCGCGGCGGACGTGGTGCCATCGACGCCCATCAGGAACGCCTTGGACAGGCCACCGAAGAAGTGGTTGTCGCCACCGCTGGTGAAGGCGATGGAATAGCCCCAGCAGCACCAGACCAGGCCGGCCACCGAAACGATCATGAACACCTGCATCAGGACGCTCAGCATATTCTTCGTGCGGACCAGGCCGCCATAAAAGAGTGCGAGGCCGGGGATAGACATCATCAGCACGAGAGCGGCCGAGATCAGCATCCAGGCGACGTCGCCCTTGTTGACCATGCCAGCCATGGCGGCGGCGTCCGGCGCCTTGACCGGGCCAGCGGCGGCAAGCGCCGGAGACGCGGCGAGCAGGGACAGGCCTATCGCCCCCGCAACCCCGCAAAGTTTCTTGGAAAAGGTCATTATTTCCCCCTTCTTACAGCGCGGTTTCGCCGGTCTCGCCGGTGCGGATGCGCACGGCCTGACCGACATCGAGGACGAAGATCTTGCCATCGCCGATGGCGCCCGAATTGGCGGCCGCCTGGGTCGCTTCGACCACGCGCGGGGCGAGGTCGTCGTCGCAGACTACCTCGATCTTGATCTTCGGGACCATATTCGTCGAATATTCGGCGCCGCGGTAGATTTCGGTCTGCCCCTTTTGGCGGCCGAAGCCCTTCACTTCGCTGACCGTCATTCCTGCGATGCCGAGCGAGGAGAGTGCCTCGCGGACATCGTCAAGCTTGAACGGCTTGATGATAGCCATGACAAGTTTCATGTCGCCCCCTGTTATTGGTGTGCGGGGACTACTCAGCAAGAGGCGTGCCAATATGCTAAAGGCGCGTTAATGCGGGCTTGGGTCGCGACGGACTATGGTGCAGCGCCGAAAAAATGGGCAGCGGACGATGGCTGCCCAAAAAATGGGCAGTTTACCAGCCCGCACCTTCTGCCGCCGCCTCTGCCTCTTCAGGCCGCGTTTCGCGGCCAAGCGCGGCGTTGCGATGCGGAAAACGGCCGAAGCGGGCGATGGTTGCATGGTGCTGGCGCGCAAAATCGAGCCACCGTTCATCGCCCGCCCCGTCGAACAAGCTCAGCGACAATGTCTGATCCTCGATCGCTTCGCTATGCTGAAAGGGCATGTAGAAGAACAGCCGACCCGCGCCGCCGATCTGAATATCATAGCCCTGGGCGATCGCGCCACGCGCTACCTCTCGCGCCAATGCGTCCGTGGCGAAGGCCTGCGCGGTGCCGCGAAACATGTTGCGCGGCATCTGGTCGAACAGCAGAACCGCCGCGAGCGCATCATCGGCCCGGTTGAGAAAAGTTTCAGCCGACAGGATTTGCTTGTCCTGCCACAATTGATGATAGCCGATTGTGCATTGCCGATCCAGCGACCGGTCATGGCGCCACCAGCCCGCCTCGCCCACTTGATTGAACCAGAAATCAAGCAGCGCCGCGGCCCAATCGGCCGTCACTGCATCATGGCTGTCGGTCAACATGTTCATACAGAACCAATGACGGACGGCCGTCCCGGTTCCGGCCACTCATGGCCGCGAAAGGCTCCGGCCGCCGCATCGACGGCCGGGGGCGCGCCTGTCAGGTCGCCGTGCCGCCCACCGTCAGGCCTTCCATCAGCAGCGTTGGCTGGCCTACGCCTGCCGGCACGCTCTGCCCGCCCTTGCCGCACATGCCGATGCCTTCGTCCAGCGCCCAGTCGTTACCGATGCCGACCACCTTGGTCAGCGCCGTCGGCCCGTCGCCGATCAGGGTCGCGCCCTTGATCGGGTCGGTAAGCCGGCCATTCTCCACCTTATAGGCTTCGGTGCAGGAGAAGACGAACTTGCCCGACACGATATCGACCTGTCCGCCGCCGAAGCTCTTGGCGAAGATGCCCGACTTCATGCGACTGAGCAGTTCGGCCGGATCATCCTGCCCGCCCTTGATGAAAGTGTTGGTCATGCGCGGCATGGGCGCATGGGCATAGCTTTCGCGGCGGCCGTTGCCGGTGGGCGCGACGCCCATCAGCCGCGCGTTCAGGCGATCCTGCATATAGCCCTTGAGGATGCCGTCCTCGATCAGGATATTTTCCTGCGTCGGCGTGCCTTCGTCATCAATGGAGAGCGAGCCGCGGCGATTGAGGATGCTGCCATCATCGACCACAGTGACGCCGGGCGCTGCTACGCGCTGGCCGACACGGCCTGAAAAAGCACTGGTGCCCTTGCGATTGAAATCGCCTTCCAGACCGTGGCCGATCGCCTCATGCACCAGCACGCCGGGCCAGCCGGGGCCGAGCAACACGGTCATTTCGCCTGCCGGGGCGGCGATGGATCGCATATTCACCTGTGCCTGGGCCAGCGCTTCGTCGATGGCGCGGTTCCACACGGCGCGGTCCATCACCTCGTCATAGAGATAGCGCCCGCCCACCCCGAACACACCGGTTTCGCGGCGGCCATTTTCCTCCAATATGATGGAAACGTTCAGACGCACAAGCGGACGGATGTCGGTCGCGGTGAAGCCGTCGGCGCGGACGATCTCAACGACCGACCAACTGCCGGCCAGGTTGACCGATACCTGCGCGACGCGCGGATCGCAGGCGCGGGCAGCGGCGTCGATCTCGGCACATAGCTGCACCTTTTCGGCGAAGGGGACGATCTCCAGCGGATTGGCGTCGGTGTAAAGGTGGCGATTGGTGCGCTGGGGCGGCGGCGCGGGCGGGCTATTGGCCGGGTCCAACAGCGCAAGTGTTTGCGCCGCCTTGCGGATCGCCGCCTCGCTAATGTCATTGGCGTGGGCGAAGCCGGTCATCTCGCCCGATACGCCACGCAGGCCAAAGCCCGCGTCCGTTGAATAATCGGCGGTCTTGAGGCGACCGTCGTCGAGGCCGAAGCTCTCGCTCGCCCGATATTGCAGATAGAGTTCGCCGTCGTCGCAGGCCTTCAACGCCTCGGCGGTCAGGCGGCGTGCGCCATCGGGATCGAGCAAGCCGGGACGATAGAGCAGGCCGCGGGCGTCGGTGAACAGGGGAGCGATGTCGGTCATGCCCTTGATATAGGAGCACCCGCCGACAAGCCCAATGGAAATTTTAGAGGCTGGCGCCCGATGCGATGTCGGGCTTGTTTGCGACGTCACCATTGTCCGCTGCGCCGCCGATCAACACGAAGCGCCGATCGCAATAGCCGCAATCGACATAGCCATGTTCGTCGATCTCCAGGAAAATGCGCGGATGGCCAAGCGCGGCGGGGATGTCGCCACTACCGTCGCAGGACACGCGGGACTTGGAGACTCGGAGGATTTCGGGCGGTTGGATCATGGGATGCGGGATTAGCAGCGGCTGCGCTGCGCCGCAATATCCGCCATCACATCAATGGCGGATGATGACATGTGCGGGGTATATGGTCGCTCGGCGCGGTTAATGCGGCGGCCATCACCGCCAGCGGCGACAGCATCAGCAAAAGGGGCATGATCGTGCCGCTGAAAAAGGCTGCAAATGGCATACCGTAACGGTGGCGTATCGATGCTTGCTGCACGATGAACATTACGGTTGCGGATCGTATCGGGTTGGGTGTCGGGAAGCTCTCCGCTTAGCTCCGGGAGTTCCGTCGGAAGCCATCCCCAAGATGGCTTCTTTATCGGCGAAACTGGTGGGCGATGACGGGCTCGAACCGCCGACATTCTCGGTGTAAACGAGACGCTCTACCAACTGAGCTAATCGCCCCCGTTCGGGAGAGCGCCTATCTACGGCAAAAAGCGCGCCGGTCAAGGGTGGAAGGCGCAGTCAGACGCTGCGCAGGCGGCGGGTGACGCCGAACCAGCGAATGAGCGCGTCGGCGGCTTCCTGCGCTAGGGCGATAAAGACGCGGCGGCCGTCATGCGGATCGGCCTGCCGCTCCACCAAGCCCTTGTCCGTGAGCGTGCGAATCCAGCGCAGTGCGGTGGTCGGCGGCACGGCGGCGGCGATGCAGAGGCTCGACACAGATACCCGCTCATGCTCCAGCCGCGCGGCGAGCAGGTCCAGCATCATGTCCCACGCCGGATCGGCGAACAGGTCGCCGGGCAGGAAATCCGCACGAAGACGCCGCGCGCGCAGCAGGTCGCGGACCTGGGCCGCAGTGATGGCGGGCGCGGCTTTTTCCACAGGCTGCAACGGCGCGCCGATCGGGGCCAGGGCGGGCATCCCGATATAGTCGCTCGGTCGGTCAGATATGCGCGGGCCAAGATCGAAGCTGGGCGTCGCCATCCGCGTCCGCTCCGTCAGCGCGTCCAGCGTGCGGGCGAGGCGGCCGACCTCCTCGCTCAATTGCTGGAGCCGGGCGCCTTCCCGATCGACTTCATGGACATGGCCGACGACCGGCCGATGCTCGCCCGCGGCGACCAGCGCCGCGGCCAGTTCGGTACGGTCGGGATCGCAGAGCAGTTGCGTGTGCGGACTGCGCAGGCAGGCGAAGGCGAGTTCCACCGTGTCCCACCCGGCGACCAGGATCACCGCCATGCCGGTCTGGATCGCCTGGGTTTCGAGTTGCACCAGTAGCCGTTCCAGCAGCGGCGTCATGGTCGGGCAGAAGAACAGGACCGTGTCGCACTGTGCCTGAAGGTCGAGCCGGACCGGGGCGTCGGCCAGGGCGGCAACGCCAAGCAAGCGGAAGCCCGCCGCGGCGGCCACCGCCGCCAGATCGGCCGCATCCATATGGTCCGCGATCACCAGTAGGCTAGCACGCTCGTCGCGCGGCGACAGCGGCAGGGCCTGGCCCGTGACGGGCTGGCTGGCCAGGGGTTGGGCGTACGAGAAATCTTCCATCATGATCCGAATCCTGTTCTACCTTCGTTCTTGAGAATAAAGCAAGAACGGATCGTTTCAGCCCCATAAAATGGCCATATTGGAGAGGGTCTGGAGCAATCCCCTCATAGGACCGCGCACCACGCCTGGTTCGCTCGCTCCTTCATCCAGCTTGCCCCCATTTTGCCACCGAAATGATGGGATCTTCCTATCCTACCAGGAAAAGATGAAGCTCCCTCCATTATGGAGTCATTCGTCAGACCCCCGTCGCGCGGGCGAAATCGATGTAGAGCGCGCGCAGTCGCATCGCGACTGGGCCGGGCATGCCGTCGCCCACCGGCTGCCTGTCGATCCGCACCACCGACAGGCACAGGGTCGAGGCGCTGGTGATGAAGGCCTCCTTCGCGGCCAAGGCTTCGGCGACGGTGAAGGGGCGGCGGATGACGGCTATGCCGCTTTCCTGCGCCAGCGCGGTTAGCGCCGCGCCGGTGCAGCCGGCCAGCACCGATCGGCTGTAGGGGCGGGTAACGATGCCTTCGTCGGTGACGATGACGGCGGTGGACGATGCGCCTTCGGTGACAAAGCCGTCCTCGACCATCCAGGCTTCCTGCGCGCCGGCCTCCTTGGCGGCCTGTTTCGCCATCGCCTGGGCAAGCAGGCCAACGCTCTTGATGTCGCGCCGCGCCCAGCGCAGGTCGGGCATGGTGGCGACCGCGATGCCGGTGCCGACCGCAGGGACATTCAGGAAAGGCTTGTCCTGGACGAACATGAAGAGCGTCGGTTGCAGGCTGGTCGGGGCGATGAAGTCGCGGGTCGTGTCCGCGCCGCGGGTGATCTGGAGATAGACGAGGCCCTCGCTCAGGCCATTGCGGGCGACCAGTTGCTTCTGCGCCGCCTCGATCGCGTCGAGGGTAAGCGGCAGGCCGATGCCGATCGCGGCGGTGGAGCGCTCCAGCCGGGCGAGATGGCTGGCGCTGTCGACCAGCCTGCCGTCGATTACGGCCGCCACTTCATAAATACCGTCCGCGAACAGAAAGCCGCGATCGAGCGGGGAGATACGGACGTCTTCGAGCGGCAGGAAGCGGCCGTTGAGATAGGCGATGGCGGCGGAGGGGGACATGGGGCGGGTGCGATCCTTATGGCGTGAGTTTTGCGGGTGCCTTTGCCGGACGGGTCTTTGGGGTCAAGGGGTGAAGGGCAAGGACCGTCGCGGCAGGGTCACGCATCGAAGTTCACACCGTTACAGAGGTTTTGTGGGGGTGACGGATGGAGAATATGGCGGAAAACCGTGAGTGACGGCGAAGGCAAGGCCACGGTCAGGCCTCTCCCAGGCCACGCCCACGTATCGGGCGTGCGTCACTTGCGTCACGTCCACGCGCCGGTGACGCGCCATGTAGGTCACGGGGTGTGAGTTGGGGCAGCAGGAGGCAGGGCGCGGTTGCATCCCATGGGGTAGATCAGAGAAAATCCTACATTGGAAGTATCGGTTGGGGGATATCGAAGTGAAGGGAGGGCGCGCGGTTACCGTTGCTAAGCGTAGTTCTGATATCTAATACCGGGCATTCTCTGAGCGGATGAGGTAGGATTGATGAAGGGGCTTAATCACTATCCCTATTGGATCCGTGCGATGGTGGGTTTTGTGCTTTTGGCCGCATCGGTGGCCGTTCGTGTCCGATACGGTAACGACAGAAGTATATTCAGCTTCATGTTGGTTATCGCCGCCGTCGGCATATTTTTGCCTGAACGAAAACGCCCTGCCGATTGACAGTGCCTGACTGCAAACGGACCAAAGATGGACATTGAAATATGTCGTGGAATTGCCTGAGAGCGGCCATTTCCCCCAACCGTCACCCCAGCGAAGGCTGGGGTCTCAGGCGGTCAAAGGATAACGTCTGACATATCCAGCCAACCTGGATTGCTTTCTTCTACAAGCCGGATTTTCCATTCACGTTTCCAGGCTTTGAGCGCCTTCTCTCGGGTGATAGCGAGCGTGATGTCATCATGTGGTTCGACCAGAACAAGGCGCGTCAGTCCGTATTTCTTGCAAAAGGTAGAGCCGGTGCCATTGCGATGTTGTTCTGCGCGCGCTGCGATGTTGGCTGTGCCGCCGATATAGAGAATGCCCCTCGGCTTGTTGGTCATGATGTAGGTGTAGCCGCCTCGCGCCATGTCCTACCGTAGCGCGTCGCCGCCTGAGACCCCAGCCTTCGCTGGGGTGACGGTGAATTTTATGTCCGCTTTACGGCACCTGCACTCGTGAACCCGACAGTCCGCTACCCATCTGTGGACGCCCCGCGCGACGCAAGCGGTAATTTGGAGTATTTGGCGCGTAGTCGGATGCTGCCATCTGTCCGGCCTCTGATGCAGCGATGAAGGCTGCGGGCCCGTATGGGAGTTCGCGGATCGGAACCACATCACCCTAAGCGTGCTGATGAAGCACGGTGGTTAGCCCTGGTTCTTCCGACCCCGTCTCGCCGACTGTTGTGCCATACCCTCCTTCGACCGACTTACGCCCCGACGACCTCTGGTCCGCTTTGGCTTACGCCGCCGCTGCGACCGGAGCAGTGTAATCCTCATTCTTCATCATGAGCGCCCAGACGATGCGCGCTGTCTTGTTAGCGAGCGCCACTGTTACGAGCATGCGTGGCTTGCGCGCCATCATCTGCTCCAGCCATGATCCCTTGGGCGCGCCCCGCTTGCTCGCCTGCAACACCACGGCGCTGCTGCCGATGATCAGCAACCGCCTGAGCGTTCGCTCGCCCATCTTTGAGATCGAACCCAGCTTCTGCTTGCCGCCCGTCGAGTGCTGCCGCGGCGTGAGGCCGACCCATGCGGCAAAGTCACGTCCCTTGGCGAAGGTGCCCGACGGCGGCGCAAGCGCCAGGATGGCAGTTGCCGTGATCGGACCGATGCCCGGGATCGTCATGAGCCGGCGTGCGAGAGCATCTTCGCGCGAACGGCGCACAATCTCCTTGTCGAGTGCGGCGATCTGCCGGTCGAGCATCGCCAGGCTGTCGAGCAGAAGCATGCAGACCGATCGCACGCCCTGGGGAACAGCCAATGGATCGGCGAGCAGCGCGGCAAGCTTTTCCAGATGGGCCAGCCCCTTGGGCGCGATCCAGCCATACTCGGTCATATGGCCGCGCAGGGCATTGCTGATCTGGGTCCGCTGCCGCACCAACAGGTCACGGCCCCGGAACACCATTGCCGCCGCCTGCTGCTCCTCTGTCTTCACCGGCACGAACCGCATGCTTGGTCGCTGGGCCGCCTCGCAGATCGCCTCGGCATCGGCCGCATCGTTCTTCTGACGCTTCACGAACGGCTTCACATAGGCCGGCGCAATCAACCGCACATCATGGCCCAGCTTGAGCAACTCGCGCGCCCAGTGATGCGCGCCGCCGCATGCTTCCAGAACTACCTGGCAACGCGGCTGTGCTGCGAAAAACGGCAACAGCTTCGCTCGGCTGATCTTCTTGCGAAGAAGCACATGGCCCGACACATCTACACCGTGCGCATGAAAAACATGCTTGGCGATATCCAACCCGATTATGCTAACTTCTGACATGGACGCCTCCCTCAAGTGGTGTTCAACACCTCCACTTTGGCACATCGATACCGTCGGGGGGCGTCCACCCCATCACCCAAGTCAGCCGCCAACCAGCGTCGTCGCTTAACTCGCAGCGAACAGCTTCCAGCTCTACGCCGCCTTCCCCTTCAACGCCTTCTGCCGCCGCCTTTGCACCGACGAGCCGATCCCCAGCGCCTCGCGATATTTGGCGACGGTGCGGCGGGCTATGTCCATGCCTTTGGCGCGGAGCAGGTCGACCAGCGTGTCGTCGGACAGGATCGCCTGCGGGTCTTCGGCACCGATCAGCGCCTTGATGTGGCTCTTGACCGCTTCCGCCGAGACCGAGCCGCCATCGCCGCCCGATGACGACACGCCGCTGGTGAAGAAATATTTGAGTTCGTAGAGGCCGCGCGGGCAGGACAGATATTTGTTGGAGGTCACGCGGCTGACGGTGCTTTCGTGCATCCCGATCGTGTCGGCCACCGCGCGCAGCGTCAGGGGCTTCAAATGCGCGACGCCCTGCTGGAAAAAGGCCTCCTGCGTGCGCACGATCTCGCTCGCCACCTTGATGATTGTCTTTTGCCGCTGGTCCAGCGCCTTGACCAGCCAGTTGGCGCTGGCGAGGCAGTCGGCGAGCCAGGCCTTGGCGCTCTTGTCCTGCGGCCCGGTGGACAGTTCGACATAATAGCTGCGGTTGATGAGGACGCGGGGCAGGGTGGCGCTGTTGATCTCGATCGCCCAGCCGTCATGGGTCGGCCGCACGAAAAGGTCGGGCGTGACCGGCGCGGCGCGGTCATTGGCGAAGCGCAGGCCGGGTTTGGGATCATAACCGCGCAATTCGGCGATCATGTCTGCCATATCCTCCTCGTCCACGCCGCAGATACGGCGCAACTGGGGCAGCGCGCCCTTGGCCAGCAGGTCGAGATTGGCGAGCAGCCTCGCCATGCAGGGATCGTGGCGGTCGGCCTCCTTCGCCTGGAGCGCGAGACATTCGGCCAGTGAGCGCGCCCCGACGCCGGTGGGATCGAATGTGTGTATGACGCCCAGTACCCGCTCGACGTCGAACAGGGGGACGCCGAGGCCATGGGCGGTCTGGAGCAGGTTCGCTTCCAGATAGCCGGCCTCGCTGATCTGGCCGATGAGTTGGGTGGCGATGAACAGGTCCATGCCTGTGCACGCGGCGCGGGCCTGCCCCATCAGATGTTCCTGAAGGCCGATGTCGGGGGCGGCGAAACTGTCGAAATCGGGCGCGTCCTCGCTATAGCTGCCCGACAGCGCGTCCATGCCGCCGCCGCCGGTGCCATGGGCGTCGGCCATGCGATCGCCAGGGCCGTCATCGATGAAGCTGCCTGCGCCATGATCGACGTCGAGCGGGCTGTCTGCGCCGCCCAGTCCTTGCGCGATCAGCGAGTCGCTGGCGCCGGTTTCGGCGGAGAGGGTGGGGGTGTCGATCGTCCGGTCGATGCCGTCGGGGGCGGTCGGGCCGTCGTCGCCGCTTGCATGTTCGAGCAGCGGGTTCTTTTCCAGTTCGCCCGCGACGAAGGCTTCGATTTCCAGATTGGACAGCGCCAGCAGCTTGATCGCCTGCTGGAGCTGGGGCGTCATGACGAGCGACTGGCTCTGCCGAATGTCGAGGCGCGGGCCGAGCGCCATTATCGCGCTCCCCGATCATAAAGGAGAGTGCGCCCTGTCTTCATGTCAAAGCTGGAAATTCTCGCCCAGATAGAGGCGGCGGACGTCGGCATTGGCGACCAGTTCGGTGGGATTGCCCGCGAACAGCACCTGGCCGTCATAGATGATACAGGCGCGGTCGACGATTTCCAGCGTCTCGCGCACATTATGGTCGGTGATGAGCACGCCGATGCCGCGCGTCTTCAAATCCTTCACCAGATCGCGAATGTCGGCGATCGAAAGCGGATCGATGCCCGCGAACGGCTCGTCCAGCAGTACGATCGAGGGGTTGGCGGCCAGCGCGCGGGCGATTTCGCAGCGACGGCGTTCGCCGCCCGACAGCGCCATCGCAGCCGAATCGCGCAGGCGGATGAGGCCGAACTCGCTGAGCAACTGTTCCAGCCGGGCGGCGCGCGCGGCCTTGTCCGGCTCGGCCTGCTCCAGCACCGCGCTGATATTCTGCGCTACGGTCATGCCGCGGAAGATCGACGTTTCCTGCGGCAGATAGCCCAGCCCCAGGATCGCGCGGCGATACATGGGCAGGTTGGTGATATCCTGCCCGTCCAGCACGATGCGGCCATGGTCGGGGCGGACAAGGCCCATGACCGAATAGAAGCAGGTGGTCTTGCCCGCGCCATTGGGGCCGAGCAGGCCGACGACCTCGCCCTTGCCCACGGTCAGCGACACGTCGGACAGGACGACGCGCTTGTCATAGCTTTTGGCGATCGAAATGACCGACAGGCCGTCGCTTACTTCCTGCGGGATTTGCGGACGTTGCTTCGTCCGTTCCGGGGTCATCAGGTCGTCCATGCATCTTGTCCTTGCAGCCGTTCGACTAAGCTTTCCTTAAATTTCGGAACGCGTAGGGCGGTTGGCAAGCTTTGTGCATGGGATTGGCGTTGGGGCAAGGGGAAAATTAGCTGTCCCAGTCGGTCAGCGCCGGTCCCAGCGCCGTTTCCAGCGGCCCCAACCAGGGGGCGAAGCGCTGCCAGTGATCGACCCCGTCCGTGAAGATGGGCTGGCGCACCTGTTCGCTGCTGGCGGTCCGCACCGCGCGCTTGTTGGTCCAGAAAGCGAGGCAGGCATCCTCGAACGGCAGATCCAGATAGGCGAGCAGGCGCGCAACTTCGCCCGGCGTGTCGGCGACCATATGTTCGTAGAGAACGCGATGGACCTGGCCGGGCGCGGCGGCGTCGAAGGCGGCCATCAATTCCACATAATCGCGATAATAGAGGCCGATGTCGGTCAGGTCGTAGCTAAACGCCTGGCCGCGGGCGAAATGCTGTTTCCAGGCTGAAAAGCCGCAGGCCATCGGATGGCGGCGCGCGTCGATGATACGGGCGTTGGGCAGGATCAGCCGGATCAGGCCGACATGCTGCCAATTATTGGGCATCTTATCGATGAAATGCGGCCGGTCGGTCTGCCGATGGACGCGCGTGCGATCGATATATTCCTCGCCCAAGCGCAGCCGGTCGGCGGGGGTGAGGGCCGCGATCATCGCGGCGAAATCGGGAAATTCGCCATCGTCCACGCGCGATTGCAGGCGGCCGGCGATCATCATCATCTCCGGCAGTTCCATCGTGCCTTCGATCCTGCTGTGGCTGGAGAGGATCTGTTCGACCAGCGTCGATCCCGCGCGCGGCAGGCCCACGATGAAGATCGGATCGGGGGCCAAGCAGCCGCCTGCGCCCTGGACGGCGATGAAGGCGCTGGTGAAGGTGCCGCGCGCCGCCGAGACTTCGGCGGAAAATTCGGCGGCGTCGTGGCGGATCATCGTGCGGCGCAGGCGGTTACCCTGGTCGTAATGGTCAAAGGCGGCTGCGTCTTCGCCCGCATCCTCCAGCGCCTTGCCCAGCGAGAAATGGAGGTGGAAGATATCCTCCTGCCGGGTCGCGACGTCGGGCGCGAGGGTGGCGAGCGCGCGGTCCATCGTCGCGATGTCGGCGGCGTCCAACTTGACGGTCTTGAGGTTGGCCAGGCTCCACCAGGCTTCGCCCATGGTCGGTTGATGCGCCACCGCCTGGCGATAGGCATGGACGGCGTCGGCCTGTCGCCCCAAAGTCTTGAGCGCATGCCCCAGATTTTGCCAGACTTGCGGCTGGTCTGGCTTGAGGGCGAGCAGATGTTCGTAGATCGCCCGCGCGCCGTCCTGATCGCCCAGCCGCACCAGCACGGAGGCGCGGATCAGGTCGTAGCCGGGATGCTTCATCGGCGAGGCGGCGAGGATGTCGGCATGGGCCAGCGCCTCGGTCAGCCGGTTGTTCTGGAGCAGCAGGCGGATGAGGAAATCGCGCGCCAGGTCGAAGCCGGGGGCGAGGGCGACGGCGCGTTCGACCAGCGCCAGCGCCGCGCTCATGTCGCCGCGCCGCCACTGGATTTCGCCGGCCATGCGGATGGCGGGGGCATCGTCGCGCGCCGCCAGCCGCGCGTCGGCGGCGTCGAGATCGCCTGCGTGCATCGCCATCGCCGCTTCGAGCAAGTTGCGGTCGCGGGATGAGGCGTGGACGCCGGACAGGTCGGCGCGCCAGGCGTCTTCGTCCCGCCCGGCCTTGCGCAACTGCGCGGCGAGCAGGAACCAGCCGGGGGCCAGGGCGGGCTGTTGCCGCAACAGGCTTTCCAGCAGTGGGATGGCTCTGGCGTGATCGCCGGCCGCAATGGCGGCCTGCGCCGATGCCAAGGAAGAGAGAGGCGGTCGGGCGGTGACGGTAGAAGCAGCGGTCATCGTCTGTCCTATTTCCTTTCGGCCTTGCAGCATGACCGCGATTTTGCGGCAGCGCAACAATCTGTTGCGCCATCAGCAACTAAGCTGTTGACTCCTGCTTTCATTGCCGCATTATCAAAGCTGGACAAGCGTCATGGAATGGCGAAAGTCCAAGGGGTAGTCATATAATTTTGAATGTTGCGCACTGGCGCGACTGGTCTGGAAACCACTTGGTTTCCGATCGCGGGGACATGTGTCTTTGCGAGCGCCAGGGAAGAATATGCCCGCCAAGGGCAGGGTGCAGTGCGTCATAACCACGCGGGCAAACCGCGAGACAGGGAGAGCGAGGCGGAAGGCGCGGTTTATCCAAGGGGGAGTCAGAACAAGATGAAAGTCCCGTCGCGTCGCCGGTCGCAATTGATGAAGATTTTGGGGGTCAGCACCATATTGGCGGGGCTTGCCGCGCCGATGGTCGCGTTCGCTGCCGAGGCCGCGGAGCAGGTCGCGCCGGACCCGGTCGCCGCCGATGCCGCGGCGGAGGCCGGGGGCGGCCTTACCGAAATCGTCGTTACCGCGACGCGCAGCGCGCAGTCGATCCAGAAAGTGCCGATCTCGATGCAGGCGCTGGGGGCCGAGACGCTGGCGCAGCGGCAGGTCAAGGGCCTCAGTGATTTCGCGGCGCTGCTGCCGTCCGTGTCGTTCGAGGGGATCGGGCCGGGCCGCAACACGGCTTTCTTCCGCGGCATCGTGCCGGCGGGCGGCGCCTATGCCTCGGTCGGCTATTATCTGGATGACATTCCGATCACCGGCACCGAAGTCCCCGACATCCATGCCTATGACATGGAGCGGGTCGAGGCGCTGGCCGGGCCGCAGGGCACGCTCTATGGCGCAGGGTCGCTGGCGGGCACCATCCGCCTGATCACCAACAAGCCCAATCTCGACAAGTTCGAATTCGGGTACGACGTCGAAGCCAATAAATATGGCAAGGGCGATTTCGGCGGCCAGATCGAATCCTACATCAACATTCCGCAGGGCGACAATCTGGCGCTGCGCGTGATGGGCTATTATCGGCGCGATGGCGGTTATATCGACAATACGCCCAACAATGGCCTGCTCAACAATGGCAGCCCGGCCGTCTATACGCTGGGCGACAATAATCCGAACACCAATTTCGCGCTCGACAATAGCGACATCGCGAAGGACGATTATAACACGATCAAGGAATTTGGCGGCCGCATCCAGATATTGTGGCAGCCGGCCGACGATTGGGAAATCACGCCGCAATTCACTGGCCAGCGCCAGGTCGCCAAGGGCTATTTCGGCTATGACCCGCGCGTCGGCGATCTGGAGGTCCATGATTATGACCAGACCAAGAATGACGACCGCTGGTATCAGGCGGCGCTGAGCATCCACGGCCATATCGGCGATTGGGACGTCGTTTCCGCGACCGGATTCTTCAAGCGCCGGACCAAGACGCTCAACGACTATACCTATTATACCGTCACCTATGACGGTTTCGGCGCGGGCTATGAAAGCTATCTGCAATTTTTCGACAATTGCACCGGATCGGGCGCGTCACAGCAATGTTCGCTGATCGACCCGACGCAATATTATCACGCCGATACCCACCGTAACAAATTCACTCAGGAATTGCGCATCTCCACGCCCAAGGACTGGCCGTTCGACGTCACGCTCGGCGGCTTTTACCAGCGGCAGAAGAATGAGACGAACACCTTTTACGCCATTCGCGGGTTGGACACGATCACCGGCTATACCGCGACCGGCGGTGGCGATGTGGCGGGCGGCCTGATCGGCGTGCCGGCGATGTATGGCATCGGCTATGACGACGACGGCAATCCCTTCTTCGACACCAGCGATGTCATCAACCCCAACGGCAATCCGCTGGGCACGATGTTACTGGGCACGCAGGCGGTAAAGGGCGACGGCTTCTACATCACCGAGCAGAACCAGCTTTATCATGACAAGGCGATCTTCGCCGAAGGCCATTATAACATCACGCCGACGCTGAAGCTGACCGGCGGCATCCGCTATTTCTGGACAGATTATACGGTCAAGGGCTTTGCGGGCGTCGCTGGGTCTGCGGCAGGCGTGGGCTGTGCGACACCCCTGCCGGTCGACGAGCGCCTGACCTGTATCAACACCAACACCAACGCAGCGGACGGGACCGGCCGTTACAAGGAGGATGGCGAAACCCATAAGATCGCGCTCGATTGGCAGTTCCAGACCGACAAGATGGTCTATGCCAACTATTCGACGGGCTTCCGCCCCGGCGGTTATAACCGGCCGCTGCGTATCCGCAGTCTGGGCAAGATCGTGGATGTGGCCCCATTCGAGTCTGAAAAACTGACCAATTTCGAGATGGGTGTGAAGACCACTTGGAACAACATCTTCCGGTTCAATGCCTCGGTCTATTATGAGAAGTGGAACAATATCCAGTATAGCGTCGTGGTTGCGGGCGCGCAGGGTGCGGGCATGACCGGCAATGCGGGCAAGGCGGTGGTCAAGGGCATCGAATATGATGCCGACCTGAAACTGGGCAAGTTCACCTTCTCGACCTCCGGCGCCTATAATGACGGCAAGTTGAAGGGCGATTTCTGCAACTTTGCGCTGAACGACGCGGGCACCGCGATCGGCCAGCTAAGCAGTTGCGCGCCGGGTGTCGATGTCGGCGCAAATCCGCCGATCCCGTCCGTCGCCGCCGCCGACGGCACCCGCCTGCCGCGCCAGCCCAAGTTCAAGGGCACGTCGTCGATCCGCTTCGACACTTACATGGGCGATTACAGCGCCTACCTTCAGGGTGCGGCGCTTTATCAGACCGGTGCGACGCAGGATCTCAACGTCGATAACAATGCGCTGCTGGGCAATACCAAGGGATTCGTCAGCTTCGATTTTTCAGGCGGTATCAAGAAGGATAATTGGAGCCTGACCCTGTTCCTTCAGAACGCCTTCGACAAGCGGGGACAGTTGACGCGCAACACCTTCTGCTCGATCGACTTCTGTTCGGGATCGTCGCGCACCTTCACCATCAAGCCGCAATTTTTCGGCATTCGCTTCGGGCAGAAATACTGACGGCCTGACCCTAGCGAACAAGGATTGCGTCGCCGCCGAATCGCAGGATTCGGCGGCGATTAGCGTTTTGCCGCGCAGCGATGAAGCGGGCATCGTATCGGGCCAGCGGAAGACGACACCTTGCGCCGGGTTCATCCAGAATTCATCCAGCTTTTCAGCGCAATAGCGCGCTTTTATGGATCGCTCCATTCAACCGGCCAGACGCACGTCCGGTCATAATCACGTTGCCGGAACGGTCCTGGGCGGCCTCCAAAGACGCAGTCATTTCGACTATCAGGAGAATAATATGTCGCCCTCTTTGACGAAAATAGGGGCCCTGACCGCGGTTTTGGCAGGCTCGATCGGCCTGACGGGCTGCGCTACCAAAGGGTTTGTGCGCGAACAGGTCGCCACCGTGAATCAGCGCGTCGATGCGCTCGACGCGCGGTTGCAGACGACCGACGGCACCGCGCAACAGGCACTGGCAGAGGCCCGCGCCGCATCGGGCCAGTCGCAGCAGAACAGCCAGCGGCTCGATCAGCTGAACGGCCGCGTCGATGGCGTCGAGCAGCGGATGCAGGAAGCCCAGCGCAAGCGCGCGCGCAACTGATACGGGGCGGCCTGGCCGCACCGATTGTTATAGGGTCGGCGCTTCCCTTGGCGCCGGCCCTTTTTGCCGAACCCCCTTCGAGGTTATCCCATGAACTTTGCGTTATTGCTGGTCGTTGCCGTGCAGGGCGTGGCCGCGGCCGGACCAGTGCGCGCCGCCGAGGCGGAAAAGACCGCCGCCCAAGCGCCTTTGACCGACGCGCCGGTGATCCTATCGGACGGTGCCACGCGCGTTGCGGACTGGGTCGCCGGGGCGCAGGACAATCACGCGCTGCCCTATATCATCATCGATAAGCCGGGCGCCGCCGCCTATCTGTTCGATGCGAAGGGCAGGATGCTGGCCCATGCGCCGGTGTTGATCGGCATTGCGCCGGGTGACGAGGCGACGCCGGGCATCGGCAGCAAGAATCTTTCCGAGATCGGTCCGGCGGAAAAGACGACGCCGGCAGGGCGTTTCCTGGCGAAATTCGGCGTGGCCGCGGGCAAGCAACGGGTGTTGTGGGTCGATTATGCGACCTCGGTGGCGCTGCATACGATCCCGCCGGGCAATCCGAAGGACAAGCGCAAGGACCGGATGCTCTCGCCCGCGATCGACGATAACCGGATCACCTTCGGCTGCATCAACGTGCCCAAAATCTTCTATAATCAGAGCGTCAGCCCGCGCTTTCGCAAGAAGGGCGGCTATGTCTATATCCTGCCCGACAGTAAGCCGTTGGAAGAGGTGTTTCCGCGGCTGCGGGTACAGCCCTTCCTGAACGCGGGCGTGGGGGATGTGGGCGAGTAACCGACGCTGTGCCCCGGCGCAGGCCGGGGGCCAGAGCTCTGGGCGCAGCGAATGGGCCTCCTGGACCCCGGCCTTCGCCGGGGAATGTATGCGCCTATCCCTTGTCGCCCGGATAGAGCAGCCGCAGTGACGCGGGCGCCTTGCACTGGCGGATCGCGGCGTCCACATGGCGGGCGCGTTCGGCCTTGAGCGCGGTGGTGGACAAGGCGTGCAGCCGTTCGCGCGCGACTTCGTCGGCGGTGAAGGGGGCCGTGCCCGGCGGCGTGCTGGCGCCGCCCAGGCCGAAGACGACGAAATTCATCATGTCGGCCAGTTGCTGATTATCCTTGATCCGGCTGTGCGCGACATTGGGCAGGCGGATGAGATAGGCGCGCGCTTTCGGCGTGCAGAGAAACCAGCCGACCCGGCCGCGCAGTTCGGGCAGGCGCGCGGGTGCGACGCTGCCAGCCACGCCATGGCAGCCGGCGCATTGTTCGACATAGTCGGCGCGCGCCATGTCGGGGTCGGTGATCGCGGCGGGGAGCAGGCCCATCGGCGGCAGTGCGGCGCGAACGCTTATCGCTGTGCCAAGCAGGAGGAGGGCGGTGCATAGCGCGGCGATAGGAGTTTTTGGAGACAGGACGACCATTAGCACAATGCCGCACCGCCACCCGTTCGTTTCGAGCGTAGTCGAGAAACGGAAGCGCAAAGGCTGCTCGACTTCGCTCGAAGCGAACGGTGACTTGGAAGATACGCCATAAGTAGTCTTAGCTTGCCGCGCCCACCAGTACCGCGGTGGAGCAATGATAATCCATGCTGCTGGTGCCGAAGCACCAGATCACGTCATTGTTGAGTTGCGGCACGTATAGCTGGGTTTCGCGATCGGTATTGTCGCAGCCGCATTGGCCGCAGGCGGGTTTGCCGCAACAGTCGCGATAGGCGATCAGATACGCCTTGCCGTCGTCCGGGTTGATGCAGGTGCCGACCCAGGAGACAGGCGAAGGCTCCGCGCCCGGCGGACAGCTGTGAATGCCGCCGCCGCAGCAGGTGCAGAGCGCCCCGTCGATCGCGCAATAGCGCCAATAATCGCATTTCGTGTCGTCCTTCGTCTGCGCGGTGCGGGCGAAGAAGGTCTTGGTTTCGGGCGAGCGATCGGGCTTGGCGGCTTCCGCGCGGCTGACCGGCAGCAGCGGAAAGGCGGGGGCGGCGACCAGAACGGCGCCGAGGCGCGAGAGCATCGAGCGGCGCGAACTGGCGCCCGCGAACTTGCGCAGCAGTTTTTCGCCCATGCTATCGGCGTCGAATTTTTTCATGACCTTGCCCCCATTTTTGCCGTCAGGCCGCCTGCGCCTTCAACCCGCCGATATAATCCTGCACCGTGGCGATGCCCATTTCATGCGCCACGACCAGGCTCTCCAGATGCTCGCGGCTGTTGACCAGCCCCTTCGACAGGATCGTGCCCTCTTCGTCCAGCAGCACCGCGAAGGGCAGCTTGGCGACCTGGTAGGCCTGGCCCACTTCGGGGCCGTTGAGGAAGGCATGGCCCTCCAGCCCATGCTGCGCGATCATCGCGCGCTGGGCGGCGACATCGTCATCGCCCACGAAGGTCAGAGCCACGCGCTCGGCGCGGGCGAAGCTGGTCGCCATCGGGATCACCGCCTTGCACAGCGGGCATTGCGCCGACACGAAGAGGAGGAGCCGCAGCGGCACGCCATGGGCATGGCCGCCGACGCTGACCGATTGGCCGTCGAGCGTGGTGGCTGGGATCGCGCCGATCGTGCCGCCCACCGCCGGGCCGCCGCTGGTGGCGAGCGCGCCCGCTGGCGCGACGCGGATGTGCAGCACGCCGACCTGCCGCGCCAGCGCGAGCAGCGCGACGACGAGGCCGATGATGACGATCCAGGACAGGATCTGGGAGACGATCAGCGAGGTTAGCATGGTTATCTCCGATGAGCGGGCGACGCGGCGAGCGCGGCCAGCGACTGGAAGAGCAGGCACAGCAGCGCGATGGCGACACCGGCGGCAAGCGCCGTGGCGATGTCGATCGCGCCGAAGGCGGGCGGCGTGGGCAGGCGGAGCGCCAGTAGTGCGGCCAGCGCGGCGTTGCGGATCGCCAGCGGCCAGCCTATCGCATGGCGCAGCGCGCCATGGCCGCAGCCGCAATCGATATGGCCGCGCCCGCGCGCGATATTGATCGCCATGGCCGCGGCGAACAACAGCAGCAGCGCTATGCCCAGCAACTGCGGCAACGGGCGCAACCCGATCAGCAGCGCGGCACCGGTGGCGACCTCCACCACAGGCAGCAATCGCGCGGCGGGGACGATCAGCCGCCGGGGCAGCAGGCGATAATTGGCAATGACGCCGGGCAGCAGTGCGCGATGCCGCCACTGGTCGATACCCGCGACCAGGAAGAGCAGGCCGACGGCGATCGAGGCGGCGAGGCCTGACAGGGCCAGCAACTGCTCCCCCAACACCATGGTCAGGACGGCTCCAGCACGGTGATAATGCCGCCGCCGGCCTTTTCGATGTTGTGCTTTTCCTCGCCGGTGGCGATGTCCAGCACCAGCACTTCGCCCTTTTCGCCGTTCATGTAGAGCAGGGGCTTGTCGGTCTGGGACACTTCGATATTGTTCATAGGCTCCTTGAGTACGAAGCGCTTCACCACCTTCTGCGCGGCAACATCGACCTGCCACACTTCGTCGCCAGATGCCTTGTGCGACCAATATTCGCCCTTGTGCATCAGCACGAACAGCATGCCGGTCGCGCGGTGCAGCGCCATCGGCTGGCGTCCGCCGGGATACCAGTTGACGTCGAGCGGCTTGGCGTCGCCGACGCGGATGCCGGCCGCCGCCTGGATCGAGAAGGGCGCGGACACGGTGGGCGTCGCGCTGATCTTGGCGGTGTAGATCTGGCCGGTATAGGTCAGGAAGGTCGTCTGCTTCTTGATCCGGTCATAGGCGAAATTGTCGAAGATCGGATCGTCGCTGGCGGCGAAGAAGGAGGCGGTGTGGGTGATGTCCGCCTTCGTCCCCTTGATCGCCACGGTGGCGATCGACCCGTCGGAGCAGAGCGCGGAGAAGCCGACGCCCGGATTGGGCATCAGGCTGGCGCAGCCGGGCAATTCGATCGCGGTGACCAGCTTGCGCTTGACCAGATCGACGATGTTGACGCCTGATGTCGGGCTGAAATCATAGACATAGCCAGTCTTGCCATCGTCGCTGATGATGAAATTATTCTTGCGCGATCCGATCAACAGGCGGCCCGGCATCGCAATTTCCGTGACCAGGTTCAGCGTCTTGCTGTCATAGACGGTCACCATGTCTTGTCGCGTGCCGCGATCGTTTTTCGACCAAATAGTCTCGGCGACATAATAATATCGGCCCAGCGGATCGATCGCCATGTCGGCCAGGCGGCGGGTCTCCACCATGCCCTTCATCTTGCCGCTTTCGCTGTCGAAGATGCTGGTGCCGGGCATGTCCCACCCGCCATCGACAAAGAACCATGTCGGCTTGGGCGGATCGATGGTCAGCGTATCGGATTCTTCGGGTTCGACCGAGGCCTTGCTATCGGCCGGTGCGGCCTGCGCCAGTGCGGCGCTGGCGAGCAGCGATCCGCACAGGGCTGCGGCGAATATCCTGGAACTGGTCTTCGACATGCTGGCTGATCCCCCTGATCCCTGCGGCGTCAGGGACAAGGTTTGACAGCTGTCCAGATTTGGTCAAGAGGGCGAAACGCCATAGCAACAAATAAATGTTGCGGCGCAGCGTTTTGGTGTCAGGCCAGTTCGGGTTCGCGCGCGGGGGCGAGGGCAGTGATGTCCGCCGAGGACGCATTGCGGGCCAGCGCTACCAGCGACTGGACGGCAAGCGCGGTGAAAGCAGGCATCTTGTCGGCCCAGGGCTTGCCATGCCCCAGGAACGGCGTGGCGCCCTCCATCGTGGCACTGATGAACAGGGCGACGGTGCGGACATCTTCGGCGGACAGCGCCGGATTGATCGCGGCGACATGGTCGCCGATCACGCCATGGACCCGATCGTAGAAGGCCTTGACCCGCTCTGCGACGAAGGGGTTGTGATTGGCCAGCGCCCATAATTCGGTGAAAAGATGGGTAGTCCGCTTTGACCCGATATCGTCAAGGCACAGGATGATGACCAGCTTCAGCCGCTCTTCGGCGTTCAGGCCGGGCTTGCGCACGACTTCGTCGAGCAGCTTGCCATAGCTGTCGACCAGTTCGTCCAGGAGCACCTGGATCAGCATGTCCTTGCGCGGAAAATGATAGCTGACATTGCCCACCTTCATGTCGCAACGCGCGGCGATGCGGCGGATGGTGAAGGCGTCCGCCCCCTCGTCAATCAGCACGTCCATAGCCGCCTTCAAGATGGCGTCGACCGTTTCGGTGCCTTTGGCATAAATGCCGGGACGGGAAGGGGGGCGTAACTGCGTCATTTAACTTATGTCGGGCTGTATCATTCCTTTCCTGCGCTGGCCAGAAAAGATGGACCGGCAATGGAGGGTTTCGACCCGTCGTTCGTATCTCACTCTCCAAATAATTTAAATTCGGCCAGGCGAGTCGCTTTACCCCTCGACTGGGTGAAGTGCAGGCGCACTTTGCTGATTTGGAGTCGCGGCCAGCGGATGTCCGTGATACCGTTGGCGACCGGGCTGCGCTTGGGCGTCGCGATGTCGTGCCAGGCACCATCGAACCAGGCCTGGAGCCTATAGCTTTGCGGCACGGCGAAGCCCTTGCCATCGGCAAAGAAGGCCAGTTCGGCGCGGGCGAGATCGACCGGCTTGCCTAAATCGATTGCGTACCATTGCGGCGTCGGAGAGGGGGCGGACGACCAGCCGTTGGGCAATTCGGGGAAGAACCATGTCCGCCCGTCTATCGCGTCATGGATATTTTCCGGGTCGCTGTTGCTGGAGGCTGACCCGATCGGAAACTGCCCCCGCACCAGTTGCACCGCGCGGTTGATCGGACGGGCGATCGCGGGCGTCGCGACGCGCGCGACCGGGATTTCGACGCGGCCCAGCGTGTCGCGACGGGCGACTTCTTTGCCATCCACTTCGATCGAAAGCCCCTGGCCGCGCCCGTAATGGCTGCCGTCCGCGTCCCATGTCACCGCGATCTTGTGGCCATGATAGGGGACGTCCTGCGCCCGGAACCAGGCGAGCGATTGCGGATCGGCGGCGTCGGGCAGCAGCGGGTTCACCTCCAACACATCGTCGGCGCGGGGACGGATGCCGACCAGGCCGGTCAACACAAGATCGTTGAAGCCGGAATGGAAATAATGGTGGCTGCGGTCGAGGCCGACGATCGGCTTGCCGGTTTCGGGGTGATAATCCTCCTCGATATCCAGCCTTTCGCCCTGATAATGGAGCGCGGCATATTGGCGCAGCAGGCGCATATAGATGCTGCGGGTGACAGGGCCGGTCGCCCTGGCATGATCGAGCAGGTTGGCCATGCCATGGAGTATCTGGGTCGTCTGATAGGGCCAGATCGGGCCGTTCCACTGACATTCCGGGGCGGTGCCCAGATAGCGATATTGGCGCATATAATATTCGTAACTGGCCTCCACCGTACGCATCCCCGCCTTGCCGGCGAGCGAGGCGGGGTCGAGCAGGTGCGTCCAGGCGGCGGCATATTTCGGGTCGTCGGGGACGAGCTCGAACATCCAGGGGAGGTAGCCGACCAGTTCGCGATTGCGGATCGGCTCCCAATAGCGGACGAACTCGTTCTTGCGCGACTGGTGCCGGTCGATGAAATGGGTGAGCTTCTCGCTCCACAGGTGGGCCAGCACGCGTTGTTGCAGGGCGTCGGCGCGGGCGGTGTAGTCGGCGGCCATGCTAGCGTTCCCGGCCATCGCCGCCATGTTCGCCAGCGCGCGGGCATTGGCGAACATATAGGCGTTGACCGACGGGCGGAAGGCGTCGCCGCCTCGGAACCCGTCCTTGCCGCCCGACGCATCGATCGAAGAGACGGTATATTCAGTGGCGTCCAGTAGCGGCTCGACGAAATAAAGGCCCTTGTCGAAGTCGAACTTGTCGTCCCACAGGCGGTAGATATGGTTCATGACCGGCAGATGGCGCAGCGCGCCGTCGCGGTCGCCGTCGACCAGATAACGGCCCCACACCGAATCGGCCATATGATCGGTGAAGTGACGGTCGTTGCCGCCGCTGGCATACATGAAATGGATATAATCGTCGGCGAAGCGCCGGTCGTTCAGCCAGCGCCCTTCGCCGATATGGAATCCACTGGCATCGTTCAGGCTGGCATAGGGATGGCGTTGCCAATCCACATCGTCGGCAAATTCGGTGGTGATATAGCCTTCGGCGCCCAGATCGCGCTGATGTGCGCGATACACCTGCCAGCGATAATAATAAACGGCGTCGATCGTCGGGTCGGCCGATTCGAAGAAGGGGATGCGGTCGCGATACCAGGGTGCGTCATTGCCGAAGCGTCGGGCGGCGATGGCGGTCGTGTCCATCGCGGCGGGCGGCTGCGCTGCGCCGATCCCGACCATCGCGGCCCCGGCCAGCAACAGCATCTTCATGGCGCGCATCGCATCCTCCCTGTGATCCACAAACAAATATGGCGGCCGTCCGGGACTGGAGAGTGTCCCGATACGGCCGCCAATCATGGGACGCGGCGAGGAGACGCCGCATCCCATGGGGCGCTTAGTCGAACTTGAAACGGACGCCCAGCGCGAAAGTGCGGTCGATCAGCAGCGTGCTGGAGTTGAACTCGGTCGGGTTGCCGACATCGCCGAACTTGTAATAATTCTGCTGCTTCGCCTTGGTGATGTTCACTGCGTCGAAGGTGATGCCGATATCCTCGTTCACGTTCAGGGTGAGCTGGAAGTCCAGGCTCTTTTCAGGGGCGCGCCACATGCCGATCGGGTTGGCGAAGGCACGGGCTTCATTGTTGTTCAGGAACCCCTTGCGCCAGATATAGGACAGGCGGGCGCCGACCGGGCCTTTGTCATAAGCCAGCGTAGCGTTGTAGGACAGCTTCGACACGCCGAAGAAGGCGGACTTGGCGGTGCCGGTGATCTCGCCTGCATTGTTGACGACGGGGATCGTCTGTTCGGAGTCCAGGATCGTCGCGCTGCCGGTGAAGCCGAGGCCGTCGAGGACCGAGGGCAGGTAGGAGGGGAAGTAGGTCAGTCCCAGTTCCAGCCCCTTGAGCGTGCCGTTCGACGCATTGGCCGGGCGGGTGATGTTGAAGAACTCGGTGTAGGTTTCGTTACGCGGCAGATAGTTGTTGGGGATGAATTCCCGCACGGTCAGCGGCACGACCAGGCCGTTGATCTTGCGCTGGAAAGCCGTCGCATAGATGGCGCTGTTGCGTTCGAAATACCATTCGACCGCAAGGTCGATATTCTTCGAATGGGTCGCCCGCAAATTGGGGTTGCCCGACGAGCCCGTGCCGAAGCCGACGCGCGACAGATCGCCGCCGAGCGCCAGATTGGGATTGAGATCGCCAAAGGCCGGACGGCGCAGCGTTTCGCCATAGTTGAAGCGGATGCGCAGATTGTCGGTGATGTTGTAGCGCGCGGTGAAGGACGGCAGGAATTTCTCCGAACCGGTGGACACCGTGGTCTGCGCGAAATTATTCCCGCGATCGAAATAGTCGTAGAGGGTGTCGATCGCGACGAAGCGCACGCCGCCCTGCAACTGGAGCGGACGGCCGAAGATTTCCAGCTCGCCATCGGCGACGATATAGGCGGCCAGATTGCTTTCGTTGATGCTGAACACGCGGCCGAAGGTCAGCTGGTCCGACAGCAGCAGGCCGGGCGCGACGGCGCGGTACAGTTGGCGGATGGCGTCCTTGTCCATGCTGCGCGGATCGGCCAGCACCCAGCTGGTCGGAACGTCGGCGCGGCCATCGAAGAAGCCGCTGTTGGTGAAGGGTGTGCCTTCGCCAAGCGCGTCTAGCGTGATGCCCAGGCCACCGGCGCCCTGGTCGCGCACAGAGGAGTCGGCATCGCGGTTGTCATAGCGGAAGCCCGCCTTGATGCGGCGCAGGAAGCCGTCGTCCCACTTATATTCGCCGTCCAGCATCAGGGTCAGCGCGCTGCCGGCCGTCTTCGTGCCGCTGTCGAACAGGTTGCCCACGGTCCATTTGCTGGCGTCGGTCAGCACTTCCTGGTTGCCGAAGCTGTAAGCAGGCAGGCCGCCACCGGCGTTGAAATCGACATCGATGTCGAGCGGCCCGCGATCGGTGCGGATGGCGAAGAAGCTCGTCTCGTTCTTGCTGTCCTGATAGGCGACGTCGGCCGAAATCTTGCCGTTGCTGCCCACATCCCACTTGGCATTGAGGGCATAGACATAGCTGTCGGTCTTATTGGTGGCCCTGTCGCCGCTGTTGAAGCCCGCTACGGACCCCATCTGCCGCGACTTGATGATGTTCGTGCCTTCATAGAGTTCAAAGCTGTTGGCGACGTCGGCCGGCAGGTCGCCCCACCAGTCGGCAAAGCTGAAGTGCAGGCTGTTGAAGGTTTCGCCCCGGAAGCCGGTGTAGAAGACTTCGGCCGTATAGACCGAGCTGTCATTGGGGGCCCACTGCAGCGCGGCATTGATCGAGGGACGTTCCCGCTTGCCGTAGAGGTCCGACGCGATGACCGCGTCGCGCGACAGATAATAGGGGGTTTCGACGCCATTGATATTGAGCGTCGATCCCGGAGCGGTCGGCAGACCGGCGTCGAGGCCCGGCGTCCAGTTTTCATTCTGGCCGCCAGGGAAGATGCGCTGCAACGGGGTCAGGCCCGAACCGGCGGGCGGGGTTTCGGTGGCGAACGGGATCATGGCCCCGGCCTGGAGATTCTGGTTGCGATACTGGGCCTTGGTGTAGCTGGCGTTCACCAGGAAGCCGATGTCGCCGATGCCGGTTTCCCAGCGGTTGCTGACCAGAAGGGCGACGTTGGGATTATATTTGTCCGCCAGTTCCGAATAGACGCCGCGCGCCAGGCCGGAAATGGTGAAGCCGTCGAAATCGAGCGGGCGACGGGTCTGGACGTCGATCTGGCCGGCAAGGCCGGTTTCCAGCTGGTCGGGCGAGCGGGTCTTGTAAACGTCGATCTGCTTGACGAGGTTGGCCGAGATGTCCTGCAACGCGAAGGACGTACCGGCGGCGGTGAAGATGTTGCGGCCGTTGAGCGTGGTCAGCGGATCGGTCAGGCCGCGAATGGTGATGCCGGCGGTTTCGCCACCAGCGCGGTCGGTGACCTGGATGCCGGTCACGCGCTGGAGCGCTTCGACCACATTGTTGTCGGGCAGCTTGCCGACGTCTTCCGAGACGATCGAATCGACGATCTGGGTCGAATTCTTGCGGACGTTGAGGGCGCCGACGATCGAGGCGCGGACGCCGGTGACGACGATATCGGCGGCTTCGTCCTGCGGGCTAGCCTGCGGCGCGGCTGGAACGGTCTGGGCCTGGGCGGCGCCCGCGAGCATCAGCGCGAGCAACGATGCGGAACCCAGTGCAATCGGCTTGATCGCCATATCGAAAATCCTCCCCTGGAGCTGGCCCTCGGCCATGCGTGAATTACTCGGACTAATTATTGCTCCGACAAATGAATCGCAAGCGGAATTTTGCAGGGCATTGCAGGGAAATTTCAGCGATGTGATATTATTGCCGCACGCAGGGATAACCGGCCTTTTGGCTAGGGTGCTGCGAGGTGACAGATGGAAAAAGGGCGCCCAGTGGATCGCTGGACGCCCATACAATATCAAATTGTCAGAGTTATTATTTCAGTCGATATGCCACCAAGCGCTGGGATCGCGGCTGGCCACCAGCGTCAACTGGTCCGCGGACAGGCCGATGGCTTTGCCCGGCACAGCGATGGACACGAACCGCGCGGCGTGCAGCGTCTTTTCATCGAAGCGGACGAACTGGCTGCGCAGGGCGAAATCGGCGCTCTTGCTGTCCGGTTGCAGGGTCAGCGATCCATCCTGGCCCGCGACCAGATAATGGTCCGGCAGCAATATCGGCGACAGCATGATGCTGCGGGCGCCGGCGCGGCCGGGCAGCTGGCGGAACTGCGTCTGCGCCAGTGACGGGTTGCCCGCGACCAGTTGCTTGCCGTCATGCGCCATCAGCCGCTTGGGGTCGGTGGACGAAATGAAGCGTTCGGGCAGCGGGCCATTGCCCACCGGCACGCCGAAATCGGGGGTGCCGTCGGCGGTGTAATAGAGCCGCTGGACGCGGGTGTGGCGGTCCGGATTGAACAGCGGATCGCCCTGGATCGCCTCATAATCGCGGCCATGATAGACGAGGATGTCGCGGCCCTGTTCGTCCACGGTGAAGCTGTTGTGGCCGGGGCCAAAGACGCTGGTGGCGCTGTTGGTGACGAAGACGGGCTGCGGCGACTTGGCCCAGCTTTTGGCGTCGAGCAGGTCGGCATTTTCGTCGGCGCTCAGCAGGCCCAGGCAATAGCGCGCGTCGGTGGCGCTGGCCGAATAGGTCATGAACAGGCGGCCGTTACGGTGCAGGACAGCGGGGGCTTCGGCCACCTTATAGCCGCGTATCTCCCAGTCGAGCGTCGGCACCGCGATGCGCGTGACCTGGCTGCCCAACTTCAATGGCGATTCCAGCTTGGCGATGTAGAGATTGCTGTTGGTTTCGATCCCCGGCTCGCGCTGCGCCCACACCATGTAGCGGACGCCCTTGTGCGTGAAGACGGTGGAATCGAGGTTGAAACTGTCCCAGGGCGTCTGCAGTTCGCCCAGCACGCTCCATTTGCCTGTCATGGGATCGGCGCCGTCGCAGATGACGGCATAGGTGCGGATGCGGAACACGTCATCGCCGCCGCCGCTGGGGCCGGCCGCGAAATACATGATCCACTTGCCGTCGATCTGGTGCAGTTCGGGCGCCCAGAGGAAGCCCGAGCGCGGGCCGCTGGCTTCGTGGCGCCACAGCACCGCTTCGGTCGCGGTGGCAAGGCCCGCGATCGTCTTGGATCGGCGCAGCACCAGCCGGTCATATTCGGGGACGGAGCCGGTAAGATAGTAAAAGCCGTCGTCATGGCGGAAGACCTGGGCATCGGCGCGTTGCTTGACCAGCGGGTTGACCGGGCCGGGCGCGACGGCCGCACCGGATGCGGCGCGGGCGATGGCCGGTGTAGCCGACAAAGCGGCGGCGCTGCCGATGAAGCCGCGGCGGGATAGAGATAGGGACATGCGTGTCTCTCCGAAGATGTTAGTCGGACTAATAGATTAATATTGCGCTTTCGGCCAACCGTCCGCGCCCCAGGTGACCGGCGCGATGCGCAATGTCGGGGCACCGTTCGCCTGCTTGTCATAGGCATGATAAACGACATAGTCTTTGCCATCGCGATCATGCAGCCAACCGGCATGGCCTGGGCCACGGAAGCGCTGCTGTTCCTGAAGATCAGCGCGCAGGAAGATGGTGCCGCCGCCTTGCATGAGAGGACTGCCATCCTTGCCCAGATAGGGCCCGGTGATGGCCTTCGATCGACCGATGACGGTGTAGTACGTGCTGTTCACGCCCTTGCAGCAATAGTCGTAGCTGACCATCAGCCAGTAATAGCCGCCATGGTCGACGATGAAGGGGGCCTCCACCGGGGCAGGGCCGCCGGCGGGGGCGGGGCGGCGGGCGATGCTGACGGGCTTGGCCTTGGGATCTTTTGGCTTGCCGCTTTTCGGGTCCAGTTCGAACAGCTTGATGCCGGTCCAGAAACTGCCGAGCGACAGCCAGTGGCGGCCTTCCCGATCGATGATGAAATTGGGGTCGATGGCGTTATAGTCGTCGTCCTTGGTGGACATGACCACCAGCCCCTCGTCGCGCCAGCCGTAATTTTTCGCCTTGGGGTCCAGCGTCGGGCTGGTGGCGAGGCCAATGGCGGAACGGTTGGAGCCGAAGGTCGAGACGGAATAATAAAGGCGATAGCGGCCGTTCACATAGCTGATGTCGGGCGCCCACATGCCGTCGCTGCCGGGGATCGCCTCCTTCGCCCAAGCGGGCAGGGCGGTGAAGATCGGGTCGCCCGCGGTCCAGGTCACAAGGTCCGGCGAGGTGCGGGTTTCGATCAGCCGCTTGCCATGGCCGGTGCTGAACACATGATAGGCGTCGCCTTCACGCGCGATCACCGGGTCGTGGGTGGGCGTCAAATCGCCGGTCAGGCGGCTGTCGAGCGTCGGCACGGCGGGTTGCGCCGTCGGCTGCGCACGGGCGTGGCCAGCCAGGAGGGCGAGGCCCAGCAATGTCACAAGCGTATGCCGCTTCATGCGGGCCTCTCCATTCATCATCATATCCAAGGGATTGGAGCGGACGGTGATTCCACCCGCCGCCCGCTCCAAACTGTTGCTGCCAGGCCGTTATTGCAGTTCCAGCACCACCACCGACTTGGCCGGCAGCGTCACGGTCAATGTGCCGTTGCTGACCTGCGCGCCGGTGAAGGCGGCGGGCTTGACGGTTTCGGGCGCGTCGAACGTGTTGTGGGCGTTCATCGCGCCAGCGGTCAGGATGCGGCCAGTGACGCTGGCGGCATTGAGGCCGCCCAGCTTGACCGTGACCGTGTTGGCCTGATTGGGATCGAGGTTGGACAGGCCGACATGGACCTTCCCATCCTTGCTCCGCACCGCAGAGCCGCTGACGGCCGGCATCACGAACTGGTCCTTGTTGTACCAGGGCGTGTCGATGCTGATCGGCAGCACGGTGGCGTCCTGCCACGGCTTGTACATTTCGAAGACATGATAGGTGGGGGTCAGCACCATCTTCTTGCCATCGGTCAGGATCATCGCCTGGAGGACGTTCACCATCTGCGCGATCGCGCTCATCTTCACCCGGTCGGCATGTTTGGCGAAGATGTCGAGATGGATGGAGGCGACCAGCGCGTCGCGCATCGTGTTCTGCTGGCGCAGGAAGCCGGGATGGGTGCCGGGATCCTGGGCATACCAGGTGCCCCATTCGTCCACCGCCAGGAAGACGCGCTTGGCCGGATCATATTTGTCCATGATCGCGACATGCTTGGTGATCAGCTCGTCCATATGGACCGCCTTGGCCAGCGTGTCGGCCCAGAGCGTCTCGTCGAAATTGACCGGGTCCGCCTTGGGCGGCCAGCCGCCCTGGGGCAGGGTGTAATAATGGAGCGACACGGCGTCGAGCTGCGCGCCGGCGTCCCGCATCATCACTTCGGTCCAGTTATAGTCGTCGACATTGGCACCCGCTGCGATCTTCAGGATCTTGGTGCCGCGCGGCGCCTTGATGAAGGTGGCGTAGCGGCGGGTGACGTCGGCGGCATATTCGGCGCGCATATTGCCGCCGCAGCCCCATAGTTCGTTACCCACGCCGAAATACGGCACGGCCCAGGGCTCCTTATGGCCGTTCCTGGCGCGTTCGTCGGCCAGCGTGCCAGCGGGTGAAGTCATATATTCGACCCATTCCGCCATTTCCTGCGGCGTGCCGTTGCCGACATTGCCCGCGACATAGGCTTCCGCGCCGATCTGGCGGATCAGTTCGAAAAATTCATGGGTGCCGACCGTATTGGGTTCGGTCACGCCGCCCCAATGGGTGTTGATCTTGACCGGGCGCTTGGCCTTGCCGCCAATGCCCTCACGCCAATGATATTCGTCGGCGAAGCAGCCGCCCGGCCAGCGCACGACGGGAACGGCCAGGTTTTTGAGCGCCGAAATCACATCGTTGCGAAAGCCGTTGGTGTTGGGGATCGACTTGTCGTTGCCGACCCAAAGGCCACCATAGATGCCATTGCCCAGATGTTCGGCAAACTGGGTGAAGATGCGCTTGTCATAGACCGGGCCGGGCTTGGCGGCGTCGATCGTGGCGGTGGTAGGCTTGCCGCCGGTGTCGGCGGCGGCCGGCTGCCAGATCAGTGCGCTGGCGCACAGCATCAGCGCGCTGGCGGTGCGGCGCAGGGTTTTTGTCATATCCATCCTCTCCTGTTGATAGTCAGTCGTGAAATGCTTGGGTCGTTTCGCGCTTGCCGCGCAGAAAGGCGTCGGCGACCAGCCGCAGCGGGCTGGTGTCGACATCCGATCGGCCGCCCCGGATCAGCGTGGCGAAACGGGCGTAGAGGCCGGCATATTCGACATCTTCGCCATGGTCTGTGCCGCTGGGCAGGGTCAGCACCGCGCCGCCCTGTGCCAGTTTCAGCGTGCCGGCGTCGGTTTCGACGATGACGTCCCAGCTTTGCGGGCCGGTCTGGCGCCAATCGAGATCCATGTGGATCGGCGCACCGGCCGTGTCGCGGAAGGCCAGGTCGGCGGCGATCGGCGCAGCGCGGTTTTCGGGCAGCACCAAGGTCGCGTCCTTCAGGAAGAAGGGGCGCGGCAGGATGTGGGTGACGATCGACAGCGCATTGATGCCGGGATCGAACACGCCAAGCCCGCCGGGCTGCCAGATCCAGGCCTGGCCTGGATGCCAGACGCGCACATCCTCCCGCCAGACGATCGACACCTTATCGATGCGCCGTTCGGCCAGCCAAGCGCGCGCCGGGGCGACGCCTGCCGCGAAGCGGCTGTGCCAGGCGGCGAACAGGCTGACGCCGACCTTGTCGGCCTGCGCCTGCAAGGCGTCGACCTCCGCCAGCGTCGCGCCGGGCGGCTTTTCCAGGAACAGGTGGATGCCCTTGCCCAGCGCCTGCGTCGCCAGGTCGTAACGCACCTGCGGCGGCGTGCAGAGCGCGATCGCGTCCACCGCCGGGCCTTGCGCCAGCAGGTCGTCCAGGCTGGCATGATGCGGCACGCCGTCAAGGCCCGCATCATGCGGGCTGACGGTGGCCGCCAGGCTGAAGGCGCTGTTGCCCCGGATCGCCGGCACATGCTGATCGCGCGCGATCTTGCCTATGCCCACGATCGCGATACGGATCGGATCCATGAGTTGTCAGAGCGCCTGGACAGCGACCTGGACAGCTGGCGCGCGTTGCAGCGGATTGCGCACCGGCAGGGTGAAGGGCGCGGCGATGATTTCGAACACATCGCCTTCTTCCGGCACGATGCCGTCGCTGAACGACAGGGTCGCGGTGCCGAAGAAGTGGACATGCACGTCGCCCGCGCGGCGGAACAGATCATATTTGAAATGATGATGTTCCAGGTTCGCGAAGCTGTGCGACATATTGCCTTCGCCCGACAGGAACGGCTTTTCCCAGATGACCTTGCCATCGCGCAGGATGCGGCTGGACCCTTCGATATGCTCCGGCGGCGTGCCGACCAGCAGTTCCGGGCCAAGCGCGGCCTGGCGCAACTTGGAGTGGGCGAGCCACAGATAATTGTGCCGCTCAGTCACATGGTCGCTGAACTCGTTGGCGAGCGCGAGGCCGATGCGATAGGGCGTGCCGTCCTCGCCGATGATGTAGATGCCGGCCAGTTCCGGCTCTTCGCCGCCATCCTGGGCGAAGGCGGGCATGGTCAGCGGATCGGTAGGGCCAACCAGCTGCGACCCGTCGCCCTTGTAGAACCATTCGGGCTGCTGGCCGACTGCGCCGGCGGCGGGCTTGCCGCCCTCCAGCCCTTCCAGGAACATGCGCATCGAATCGGTCTGCTTTTCGGCGGCGGCGGCTTCGCGGTGCATCTTGTCGCGACCTTCGGCAGAACCAAGGTGGGTGAGGCCGGTGCCAGTCAGTTGGACATGCGCATCATCGTCATGATCGATCGGGGCGAGCAGGCGACCCGCCTCGAACGCGGCGGCGATATCGACGGCGGGACCTTGGCCGGCGGCCTCGACTGCGGCGGCGAGGCTGATCTTCCGCGCGATCGCATGGAGCGCCAGCGCGCGGATGGTGGCGAAGCCGGGCACGACATAGGCCGCGTCGCCCTGCGCGGCGATGACCGTCCGCTCGCCACTGTCCGAACGGTGCTGCAACAGGCGCAATGTCATGAAAACTCTCCTCCCGCGCGCCTGGAAACGGCGCTCAATCCAAACCACAAGCCTTTTGCCGCGCGCCTTGAAATCGTCCGGGAGGACGAAGCGGCGGCGGTGAATCTGCTAATTACTCCGACATATTACAGGATGATGGTAATGGCAATGCTTGTATTATAGGGCGGGATATGCCTGATTGGGGGAAGGCGAGAGGAGCGGAAATGGCGAAGGAAGATCCGTCTTTGCAGAATATTGAGGCGGAAAATGGCGGCGCGGCTAAGGCGGTTCGCGGCCCTGGACGGCGGCTGCATGGCGCCATCGCGCACAAGCTGGGCATGGCGATCTTGTCCGGCCATTATGCGCCCGGCGACGTGCTGTCGGGCGAAGTCGCCTTCGCCGAGGAACTGGAAGTCTCCCGCAGCGCCTATCGCGAGGCGATCCAGGTGCTGACCGCCAAGGGGCTGGTCGAAAGTCGGCCCAAGGCGGGCACCCGCGTCCTGCCGCGCAACCGCTGGAACCTGCTCGACCCCGAAGTGCTCGCCTGGGCCTTTGCCGGGGAGCCGGACATTCAGTTCATCCGCGACCTGTTCGAACTGCGCGCCATCGTGGAACCGGCCGCCGCGCGGCTGGCGGCGCAGCGCCGCGACAAAGAAGATTTGCGGATCATGAAGGACGCGTTGGCCGCGATGCGCCGCCATACGCTGGCGACGGAAGCGGGGCGGGCGGCGGACCGCGATTTTCACAATGCGATATTGCACGCGACCCGCAACGACGCGCTGCTGGTGCTGACCGCCAGCATCGGCGCGGCGGTCAACTGGACGACGCAATATAAGCAGCGCGCGCGCGCCCTGCCGCGCAACCCGATTCCCGACCATGTCCGCGTCTATGATGCGATCGCCGCGGGTGACCCTGCGGCGGCGGCGGAGGCGATGGGGTTGCTGGTCGATCTGGCGCTGGAGGATACGGCGAGCGCAATGGCAGGATAGCAGTGAGTCCCGTTCGTTTCGAGCGAAGTCGAGAAACTAAGCGCTTAGTTTCTCGACTTCGCTCGAAACGAACGGATGTTGTGGTGGATGAATAAAAAAGGCCGGAGCGGATATCCCGCTCCGGCCTTTATCGCGCCACAGGTGCGACCCTCGGCTTATTCGGCCGCGACCTGTTGGTCGGGCAGCGCATGGGTCGTCTTCGATCCCCACAGCGCATAGAAGAGGATGTAGAGTTCGCAGATCGCGGTCAGCAGGAAGCTGGTCTGCAACCCATAATGATCCGCCAGCCAACCCTGCACCACCACCAGCGCGCCTCCAGCGATCGCCATGATGAGCAGGCCCGACCCTTCCTCGGTCAACGGGCCAAGCCCCTTGATGCCGAGCGTGAAGATGGTCGGGAACATGATCGAATGGAACAGGCCGACCAGGATCAGCGACCACATGGCGACCGGCCCGGTGGTGAACACCGTGACCAGCATGACGACGAACGCGCCGATCGAGAAGGCGGCGAGGACATGGCCCGCGTCGAACTTCTGCATGATCGCAGACCCTGCGAATCGGCCGATCATCATCCCGCCCCACAGGAAGGTCAGGTAGCGGCCCGCCTGCTCATGGGTCAGGTTGGCGATGTCAGGCTGGCTGACGAAATTGACGAACAGATTGGCGACGCCGATTTCCGCGATCAGGTAGATGAAGATCGCCGGGATGCCGAACACCAGATTGCGATGGTTCCAGAGCGAGTATTTCTTCCGCTCTTCCTTGCTGTGGCGCTGGGTCGCATTGCCCATGGCGGGCAGCGGGAAGCGGGCGATAACGATGGCCAGCACCGCCAGCACGGCCGCCACGATCACGTAGGGCAGGATGACGGATTGGGCATCGGCCAGCCGTTCGGCCTGCGTCAGGACGACGTCGCCCTGCGCCGTGCCGCCCTTCGACCGGCCCAGAATCAGATAGGCGCCGAACAATGGGGCGAGCATCGTCCCGGCCGAGTTCATCGCCTGCACCAGATTGAGACGCGAGGAGGCGGTTTCCGGCTTGCCGACGATCGCGACATAGGGATTGGCCGCGACCTGTAGCAATGTGATGCCACTGGCGATCACGAACAGCATGACCAGGGTCACGCCATAGGAGGGGATCGACGCCGCCACGGTCATGCCCAGCGCACCGGCCGCCATGACGAGCAGGCCGATCACCAGCGATTTCTGATAGCCGACCCGCTCGATCAGCTTGGCCGACGGTATGGAAGCGACGAAATAGGCGATGAACCAGACCGATTCGATCAGCGTCGTCTGGGTGTAGCTCAGTTCGAACACGCTGCGCAGATGCGGCAGCAGCGTGTTGTTGATGACCGTGATGAAGCCCCACATGAAGAAGAGGCTGGCGAGCAAAGCCAGGGCAGGGCCGTAGCGCGTGCCGGGATTGTGCGTCGCGGTCACGCCCGCGCCTGATGAGATCGGTCCTGCCATTCATCCTTCTCCACTGCAGTTCCAGTAGCGCGGCAAACCGATCTGGGCTTGCATGCACTTATTTTGTCGGAGTATATCCCCCTTAACCGCCCGTCAATGGGCGCAACTGTCAGGGAGGAAGTCCATGCGAAAGGTCGTCGATTTGAAAACAGCGTTGTCACCTGCTGTCGGTCTGTATGCGCTTGCTGTCACGCTCGCAAGCGGTACGGCGATGGCTGCGGACGCCAGCCGCGCGCCCGCCGGCACCGCTAATGGTGCGGCGGTGGAAACGATCACGTTGAAGAATGGCGCGGGCGTCTCTGCGAAAATCCTGACCTATGGCGCGACGCTCCAGTCGCTGTCCGGCCCCGGCAAAGATGGTCAGATTGCCGACGTGCTGCTGGGCTATGATGACCTCAAATCCTATGTCGATTTCCCCAATTATTTCGGCGTTACCGTGGGCCGCTATGCCAATCGCATCGCCGGCGGCAAATTCAGCCTCGACGGCAAGGCCTATCAATTGCCGCTGAACGACAAGGTCAATTCGCTGCATGGCGGCGGCAAAGGCTTTGACAAGCAGGTGTGGAAGGTCGTTTCGCTCAAGAGCGGCCCGAAGGCGTCGCTGGTGCTGGGCCTGGCCAGCCGGGACGGCGATGCGGGCTATCCCGGCAAGTTGGACGTGACCGTCACCTATACGCTGGACGAGAGCGGCAACCTCGGCATCGCCTTCGATGCGAAGACCGACAAGCCGACCATCGTCAACATGACTAATCACGCCATCTTCAACCTGGCGGGCGAAGGCTCGCCTGATGGCGCGATGGGCCATATGCTGACGATCCCGGCCAAGGCCTATACGCCGGTCGACGCCAATCTGATCCCGACCGGCGCATTGAAGCCGGTCGAAGGCGGGGTGTTCGATTTCCGTGCGCCGCGCCGTGTGGCCGATGGCCTGCGTGACGGCCGCGATGCGCAGATCATCGCCGGGCGCGGCTACGACCATAATTTCGCGCTGGACAAGGGCGCGACCAAGACGCCGGAACTGGCCGCGCGGCTGGAAGATCCGGTGTCGGGCCGCGTGCTCGAAGTGCTGACGACCGAACCGGGCGTGCAATTCTATACCGGCAATTTCCTGGACGGCACCTTCATCGGCAAGAACCAACATGTCTATCGCATGGGCGACGGCATCGCGCTGGAGCCGCAGAAATTCCCCGATGCGCCCAACCAGCCCGGCTTCGTGTCGGCGCGCGTCGATCCCGGCAAGCCCTATCATCATGAAATGGTCTATCGCCTGTCGGTGGCGCGCTGATGCAGGAATGGCGGCTGATCGACCGCGGTGTTGCGGACACGCTGGGGGAGGGGACTCTCTGGTCGGCGCGTGATAATGCCGTCTATTGGGTCGATATCCTCGCCCCGGCGCTCAATCGCTTGTCTTTGGCAAGCGGCGCGGTCGATCGGTTCGCCATGCCGGAGCCATTGGGCTGGGTGGCGGAGCGTCAGGCGGGCGGCTTTATCGGCGGCTTGCAGAGCGGCTTTGCCGAGATCAGCCTCGACCCGCTAGTCATCACTGCGTTCGCCGACCCGGAGCCGCATTTTCCGGGCAACCGGATGAACGATGGCAAGGCGGACGCGCAGGGCCATATCTGGTGCGGCACGATGGACATGGCCGAAGAGCATGATCGCGGCGTGCTCTACCGCCTGGCGCCCGATCGCAGTTGGCGCGTCATCGATAGCGACTATCGCGTGCCCAACGGCCCCACCTTTTCGCCCTGCGGGACGTGGCTCTATCATAGCGACACGGCCAAACAGCAGATGTACCGCTTCCGTCGCACCGAAGAGGGCGCGACCGATCGCGAGCCGTTCATCCGCTTTAGCGAAGAGGATGGCTATCCCGACGGCATGACCGTGGACGCGGAGGGGCATATCTGGGTGGCCCATTGGGGCGGCAGCCGGATCAGCCGCTTTACGCCGGACGGCAGGCTGGACCGCGCCATCGCCCTGCCGGCGCGGCAGGTGACCAACATCACATTCGCCGGGGGGAATCTCGACCGCATGTTCGTCAGTTCGGCGAGCGTGGGGATGGACGATCCGACAGAATATGACGGCGGCTTTTTCGAAGTGGAGAGCGGCGTGCGCGGTTTGCCGACCCATCTTTACGCGGGCTGAGCCCCGCCAACGCACGCCGATCGGGGCGCGGTCATCGGACGGATGGCCGCGCTCTTTCCAATTTTACCAAAGCCAGTTGCGTCGATTGCGCGAATCATCTAGAGCGTCAGGACAGCGTTGTCATTACCTCTCCAAAGTACGATGACGTTGCGATCCCGGACGGTCCCTTGATGAACTGCACGCATCATCGGCCGTCCGGGGCGATTTTCCCCCGCCCATGCGACAAGCGCCTCAGCCCTGCCAGCGGCTGGCCACGCGCACCGGCTTCCACAGGTCCGGCCCCATCAGCAACAGCGCGATTCCCGCCGCGGCGCTGACGAAGCAGGACGCCGCTACCATCAATTGCAGCGGCGTGACCGACGGCGACTGCCGCACCAGCATGTGCAGCCACGCGGCTTGCAGGCGCAGGCTGGCGAGCAGCGCCAACCCGATCAACCGCAGCCCGATATGTGCGGCGGGGCGGGGACGCCAATGGGACATGATGCAACCTCCATCGCAGGGGGGGCGCTTCATCTACCCACAGGCGCGTAGCAATGCGAGAGCGCAAAATCCCGCTGGCCGTTGAAATCGCGTAGGAATTGACGGCTGCCGACAACGGCCCAGCTCCGAATTATACGAAAATACTATGCGCCTGCCCCCTTATCCCTATGGAAATGCTATGCCGGTTCATGGCATCGCGGACGGACCGACGCAGGCAAGGACTTCGACAATGTATTCCCCGACCGACGACGCGCGGCCCCACGATGCCGGCGCGGGGCAGCCGCTGGCGCCGCTGGCGCTGGGCGCGCTGGGCGTCGTCTTCGGCGATATCGGCACCTCGCCGCTCTATGCGCTCAAAGAAAGTTTCGTCGGTCATCATCCCCTGACCGTGGACATGCTACATATCTATGGCGTGCTGTCGCTGATCTTCTGGACGATGACGCTGATCGTCACGGTCAAATATGTGTTCATCGTCATGCGCGCGGACAATCATGGCGAAGGCGGCAGCATGGCGTTGCTGGCGCTGATCGGGCGGCGGCTGGGGCCATCGCGCTGGACGCCGTGGATCGCCATGCTGGGCGTGCTGGCGACCGCGCTTTTCTATGGCGACGCGATCATCACGCCTGCCATATCGGTGCTGTCGGCGGTGGAGGGGCTGACCGTGGTGCAGGCCAGCCTGACCCCACTGGTGCTGCCGATCGCGATCGTCATCCTGGTCGGGCTGTTCCTGATCCAGCGCCATGGCACAGCCAAGGTTGGCGCGCTGTTCGGTCCGGTCATGGTGGTCTATTTCCTCGTGCTGGCCGCATTGGGCATCCTCAACATCCTGCGCCATCCTGACATCATCGCCATCGTCAACCCGGTCTGGGCGGTGCGATTCTTCGCCTATGACCCCCAACTGGCCTTCCTTGCGCTGGGATCGGTCGTGCTGGCGGTGACGGGGGCGGAGGCGCTTTATGCCGACATGGGCCATTTCGGGCGCAAGGCGATCAGCATCGCCTGGCTCTACGCCGCATTTCCCTGCCTGCTGCTCAACTATCTAGGGCAGGGGGCGCTACTGCTCGACGAACCTGCTGCTGCTGCCAATCCCTTCTTCCTGATGGCGCCGGAATGGGCGCGCCTGCCGCTGGTGATTCTCGCCACGATGGCGACGATCATCGCCAGCCAGGCGGTGATTTCGGGCGCTTTTTCGGTCACGCAGCAGGCGGTGCAACTGGGCTTCCTGCCGCGCCTGCGTATCCTCCACACCAGCGCGTCGGCGGCCGGGCAGATTTATGTGCCGCTGGTCAATGTCGCGCTGCTGATCTTCGTCATCCTGCTGGTGCTGGGCTTTGGCAGTTCGACCGATCTGGCCGCGGCCTATGGCATCGCCGTCACCGGCACGATGCTGATTACCGCTTGCATGGTCGGCGTGCTGACGTTCAGCGTATGGCGCTGGCACCCGCTAGTCGCGGGCGGCGTGACGCTAGCCTTCCTGATCGTGGACGGCGCCTATTTCGCGTCCAACGCGACCAAGATTCCCGATGGCGGCTGGTTCCCGCTGCTGGTAGCGGCGATCGCCTTTGTCGGCCTGACCACCTGGGCGACCGGGCGACGGATCATGCGCGAACGGCTGCGCGACGGCGCGATGGAGCTGGACCTGTTCATCCGCTCGACCAGCGGATCATTGAAACGCGTGCCCGGCACCGCGATCTTCCTGTCGTCCAGCACCGACGGGGTGCCGCCCGCGCTGCTCCACAATGTGAAGCACAATCGCATCCTGCACGACCGCAACATCATCCTGACGGTGCGGACGCAGGGCGTGCCCCATCTGCGCGAGGAGAACCGGATAGCCGTGACCGATAACGGTCAGGGCTTCTACCGTGTCGTGCTCAACCATGGCTTCATGGAGGAAGTGGACATCCCCGCCGCACTTAAATCAGTGCAGGATTGCGGCGGGCCGATCACGGTCAAGGACAGCAGCTATTTCCTCAGCCGCCAGACGCTGATCCCGTCGGCCCGGCCCGGCATGGCGATCTGGCGCGAAAAACTGTTCGCCTGGATGATCCGCAATGCGGAAAGCCCGATGGAATCCTTCAAGCTGCCGGTGAATCGCGTGGTCGAACTGGGATCGCAGCTGGAGATTTAGAGTCTGATAACTTTACATTGACCCGTTCGCTTCGAGCGAAGTCGAGAAGCGGGAAGCGCTGCCTATGCGTTTCTCGACTTCGCTCGAAACGAACGGAACGAGATGGGTCGACCTATCGTCATCGCGCTCTAAGGTTTGCGCCGCCACCGCCGGAACAGCGACACGCCCAGCACGCCGCCACCGACCGCCGCCGCGATCGCGCCGCCGGCCGACGCCAGCGCCCAGGCGCCAGCCGCCAGCAGGCCCGTCAGGAAATCGACTATGATAAGGGTGAGGTGGATCATGTCAGGAACCAGACGGCGCTACTGGCCGAGTTCCTTGGCTTCCTGATATTTCAGTTCCAGAAAACGGTTCTGCGTCGCCAGCTTGTCCAGGTCGCCGCTGGCCAGGCTCTCGCTCATCCGCCCGATTTCAGCGTCGATGACGGACAGCCCGTCGATCAATTGCTTTTCGGGCACGCGGCCATTGCGTTCCTCACGGCGCAGCGGCTGCGGGATCGACTGATAGCCGGTGACCAGTTCGGGCAGATGATCGGCCAGCAGGCGGCGGATTTCCTGCGCGGCCGGTTCCTGATCGTTCAGCCGCTCCAGTTGCGGCGCCAATATCTCCAGCTTCACGCCAATGCTGTCGACCAGGGTGATCGCCGGGGCGGGCAGGGCCTTGCGCTGGTTTTCCAGCCAGATTTCTGTCTTGAGCGGCAGCGCGGTCAATTCTGTCGCGGCCAGTGCTTCCGTCTTCACCCGGCTTTCGGCAGGCATCAGGGCGATCAGCAGCAGCGCGGCGATCATCACCCCCAGCGCGATCATCACCCCGGTCACGCCCAGCGGCAGGATGAAGCCCGCCACCGCGCTCGCCAGCACCACCGCCAAGACCGCCCAAAAGGCATATTTGACCTTGCGCATCAGCCCCGCATTGCGCCGCTGCCGCGCACGGGCGGACAGGCTCTGCCCGCGATCGCTGTGGCGGCGCAGCACGGCCTCGGCATCGGCCAGGACACGGTCGGACCGGCTCATCCTTCCTGTTTCTCCGTTCGGTTCGCGCTTGTCGAAAACGTCGTGGGCCGGGTTCTCGACAAGCTCGAACCGAACGGCGTTGGATGGGACAAGCGCATCACCCCTCGATCGCGCTCAGCAGCGGATTGTCGGCGCGTACTTGCTGTGCCGCCTGCGCCTGGCCCTGCGCGCGGGCGATATAGCCCTTGGACTTTTCGACCTCGCCCGACAGGGTGTTCACCGTCATCTTCATATTCTCCAGCGCCTTGAGCTTGAAGGCATCGATATTGTCCATCGTGTCGTAGATATTCTGGAAGGCGCGCTGGAGCGTTTCGATCGGGATCGTGCTCGCCGCGGCCTGTTCGTGGATTTGCGCGGTCTGGCTTTTGAGCAATTCGCCGGTCCGGTCGATCATATTGGCAGTCGTAGTGTTGAGCGCACTGATCTGTTCCAGCACCAGCCGCTGCCCGGCCAGCGCCTGCGCGACCGTCACCGCCGTCCGCAGCGCCGCGACCGTCGTGGTGCTGGCGCGGTCCACGCCCTTGACCAGTTCGACATTGTTCTTCTTCACCAGGTCCAGCGCCAGATAGCCCTGCACCGTCACCGCCATTTGCGTCAGCAGATCCTGCGTGCGCTGGCGGATGTAGAACAGCGCGCTTTCGCGGATTGCCTTCGCCTTGGTCGGATCAGTCGCATCCAGTTCCAGCGCCTTGGCCTCCAGCCGCGCGTCCATGGTCTTGCTGATATGGATCATCTGTTCCAGACGGCCCATGGTTTGCCACATATTCTGCCGCTCGACGTCGATCGCGGCATTGTCCTTGATAAGGACGTCCTTGCCGCTGGCCAGCGACCCCAGGATGGAATTGATATGACCCTGCGCGCTCTTATAACCGTCGAAATAGTCGCGCATCTTATTGCCGAAGGGGATGATGCCGAACAGCTTCTTGGGCGCGAGCAGGTTGCCGCGCTTGCCCGGATCGAGATCCTCCACCGTGCGGCGCAGTTCGGCCAGGTCGGCGCCGACCTTGGTGTCGCTGTCCATTGCCCGCACTGGGCGATCAAGGAATCGGTTGGAGTGGCCTGCGGCCTCCGCGATTTCCTTGCGCCCCATATTGGTCAGCTGATCGACGCGCGCACCGAACTCGGGCGAATTGGCGTCCTGCGCGATCAGGTCCGCGACGAAGGCGTCGACCTTCTCGTCCAGCTTGGACTTTTTTTCGTCCTCGATCGGGACCAGACCCGCCGCCCTTTCAGGCGCGACCACGGGCACCGGATCGGGCGCGGTCAGGTTCAGCGGGTCGGCAGTAACGGTCGTGGTGGGCGCGGTCGTGGCCATATCGTCTCCCAACGGCATTGCGAACCAGCTGTCATATGTGACTATAACAGTGGCGCTTCAATGGCGAATATGGCCCGGTCCCGCGCCCGATGCAATCAGCGCGCGCCCTCCGCGTAATAGCGCTCCATGTCGAGCCGCATCTGGTGCAGTGCTTCCGGGTTCAGATAGACCATGTGGCCCGCCGGATAATATTTGAACTGAAGGTTCTGGCGTAGCTGCGGCTCCAGCATCATGTGCTTCAAATCGCGCTCGGTCGAGAAGAAGGGCGTCGCCATATCGTACCAGCCGTTCAGGGACAGCACGCGCAGATGCGGGTTTGTGCGCATCGCAGCGCTCAGGTCCGCGGTCACGTCCGCGACATTCTGCTTGCCGCCTTCGGGCGCCTGATGGCTCCAGTCCCATTTGAAATCGCCGCCCTCGCGCGCGCTCAGGCGGTAGTTGAGGTCGGTCTTGTAGCCGATCTGCCGCGTCACCTGGTCCAGGAAACTGCCCACATAAAGGCCGGTGATGCCGGTGCTGGACGGATCAAATTCCGGTTCCTCGCCCGCCGCGTCGGCGTCTATGCCTTTGTAGCGGCTGTCGAAGCGGCCGACCGTTTCATGCCCTTCACGCAGCAATTCCTTGCGGAAGCGCGACAGGCTGACGCGCAGGTTGGCGCGCTTGAGATAATCGACCGACAGGCCTGTGAAGCGGCTTAGCTGTTGAGCAATCTGGTCGGTTTCCTGCACGCTGATGTCGGACCCCTTGAGCAGCGCGGTGGCATAGGGGCCGTTGGCGAACTGGCGCGCCTCCTCGACGAAGGCTTCCAGACTTTCTGGGCGGCCGCCGGGCACGCGGTTATGATACCACGCGGTCGCGGCGTAGCTGGGGATATAGCCGATATGGATGGTGTCGAAGCCCGACTGGCGCACGCCATAATTCATGATCGACGACAGCAGCACCACGCCATTGAGCGCCAGCCCGCGATCCTCCAGCTGAAAGGCGAGCGCCCCCGACCGGGTCGTGCCATAGCTTTCGCCGAAAATATATTTGGGCGACGCCCAGCGTCCATTTTTCGTCGTGTAGCGGATGATCGCCTTGGCAAAGGCGTCCACATCCCCATCGACGCTATAGAAGTCGGATGGCTTGGCGTCGCCCAATATGCGCGAATAGCCCGAACCGATCGTGTCGAGGAACACCATGTCCGTGCTGCCGATCAGGCTGTCATTATTGGGGCCGACGTCGAACGGGGCGGGCTTGACCGCTTCCGGGTTGCTGGTGCGGACATGCTCCGGCGCGAAACTGCCCATGCGCAGCCACAGTGAAGAGGAACCGGGGCCGCCATTGTAAAGGAAGGTCACCGGGCGGTTCTTACCCGCCGCCGTATAGGCGGTGTAGAACATGCTCGCGACCGGTTTGCCCTTTTCGTCGCGGATAGTGAGCGTGCCGGCGGTCTGGGTGTAGGGGATAGCCTTGCCATCAACGCGGGCGGTGCCCTTGCTGCTTTGCGTCACTTCCTCGACCGGCGCGCTGGCCCAATTGGCCGCGACTTCTTCGGCCACCTTGTCGGCATGTTGCTTGGCAGCGTCGGGCGCTTCCTTCTGCGCCAGCGCAGGGGTGGCGAGGGCGATCAGGGAAGCAAAGGCGAAGGTGGCGGCAGACCGCATCGAGGAAGGCTCCTTGGCAGGGACAGGTTATATATTGGCGACGGGCGGCACCATAGAAAGCCAGCCGCGGCGGGCAAGGGGCTTTTGCGCGGATGTAAAGCAACAGGTTAGTCCGCAGAAGCGGGGAGATATGCTGCCCATTCAGACTGTCGGGCGGATCGCGCCCATGTTCCAACCCGCTCGACGCGCCTGCCCTTGCCGCATCGCGGCATTTCCTGTAGGGGCGCGCCGGAAGCCTCTGTGCGACCCTGTGTCGGCTTGGGCGAACCTATATCCCGAAGGCAAGACATGTCCCTGCGTAATATCGCCATCATCGCGCACGTCGATCACGGCAAGACCACCCTCGTCGACCAGCTTTTCCGCCAGTCCGGCACCTTCCGCGACAATCAGCGCGTCGAAGAGCGTGCGATGGACAGCAATGACCTGGAAAAGGAGCGCGGCATCACCATCCTGGCGAAGCCGACCTCCGTCGAATGGACGCCCGAAGGCGGCGAACCCGTCCGCATCAACATCGTCGATACCCCTGGCCACGCCGACTTCGGCGGTGAAGTCGAGCGCATCCTCTCGATGGTCGATGGCGTCGTCCTGCTGGTCGATTCGTCGGAAGGCGCGATGCCGCAGACGAAGTTCGTGACCGGCAAGGCGCTGGCGCTGGGTCTGAAGCCGATCGTCGTCGTCAATAAGGTCGACCGTCCCGACGAGCGTATCCAGGAAGTGCTGGACGAAGTGTTCGACCTGTTTGTGTCGCTGGACGCGACCGATGAGCAACTCGACTTCCCCGTCCTCTACGCGTCGGGCCGCAACGGCTACGCCAATGAGGATTCGACGCTGCGTTCGGGGACGCTGACCCCGCTGTTCCAGAAGATCGTCGATCATGTGCCTGCGCCCGCCGTGGAAGTAGAGGGCGTGCCCTTCACCTTCCTGGTGACGCTGCTCGATCGCGACAATTTCCTGGGTCGCATCCTGACCGGCCGCGTGACCAGCGGTTCGGTGAAGGTGAACCAGGCGATCCACGCGCTCGACATGGACGGCAAGGTGATCGAAACCGGTCGCGCGTCGAAGATCATGGCCTTCCACGGCCTGGACCGCGTGCCGGTGGAGGAAGCCAAGGCGGGCGACATCATTTCGCTGGCCGGTCTCGCGGTCGCGACCGTGGCCAACACCATCTGCGACATTTCGGTGACCGAACCGATCCAGGCCCAGCCGATCGATCCGCCAACGCTCTCGATGCGTTTCGCCGTCAACGATTCGCCCATGGCCGGCCGCGAAGGCACCAAGGTGACCAGCCGCATGATCCGCGACCGTCTGGCCCGCGAAGCCGAATCGAACGTCGCCGTGAAGGTCACCGAGAGCGCCGACAAGGACAGCTTCGAAGTCGCCGGGCGCGGCGAGCTTCAGCTAGGCGTGCTCATCGAAACCATGCGCCGTGAAGGGTTCGAACTCTCCATCAGCCGCCCACGCGTGCTGTTTGGCGAGGACGAGAATGGCGGCAAGACCGAGCCCTATGAAACCGTCATGATCGACGTGGACGATGAATTTTCCGGCACGGTTGTCGAGAAGATGAACCTGCGCAAGGCGGAAATGACCGACATGCGGCCTTCGGGTGGCGGCAAGACCCGCATCACCTTCTCCGCGCCGTCGCGCGGCCTGATCGGCTATCATGGCGAATTCCTGTCCGACACGCGCGGCACCGGCATCATGAACCGCTTGTTCGAGAAGTACGGCCCGCATAAGGGCACGATCGAAGGCCGCAAGAACGGCGTGCTGATCTCCAACGGCGCGGGCGAGGCGAATGCCTATGCGCTGGGTCCGCTGGAAGAACGCGGCATCCTGATGGTCGGCGTGGGCGAAGCGCTCTATGAAGGCATGATCATCGGCCAGAACGCCAAGCCCGACGATCTGGAAGTCAACCCGATGAAGAGCAAGGCGCTCACCAACTTCCGCGCCAGCGGCAAGGACGACGCCGTGCGCCTGACCCCGCCGTGGAAGCTGACGCTGGAACAGGCGATCGCCTATATCGACGATGATGAACTGGTCGAAGTGACGCCCAAGACCATTCGCCTGCGCAAGCGCTACCTCGATCCGAACGAGCGCAAGCGCATGAGCCGTTCCAAGGCGGCGTAAGCCATATAGTTCCTCCCCGGCACGGGGCGGTGGCGGGCCGAAGGCCCGATGGAGGGGGCGGGCGGCAACGCACCGCCCCCAATCAGTTTACAGGAGCCCGCACATGGCCGACCTCTATCTCAAGGCGCTGACCTCCGAGCGCCGCGCCCTCTGGGCCGAATGTCGCCTTAAAGGGCTGGCCAAGGACAGCGTCCAGCGCCAGCGCATCGTCGAGATCGACGCGCTGCTGGCCGCGCACAAGGCGAAGCAGGACGGCAAGCCGGCCGCCTGATCGCGCGGGGTGCTTTTTGCGCGACAGACGCAGAAACGCTTCCTATCCTGTTGTTTCTCGAAACGGGGGACACGCAGATGGACTATATGCTCTTGCCGCTCAAGCGGTACGCCGACTTTTCCGGGCGCTCGCGGCGCAAGGAATATTGGATGTTTTTCCTTGGCTATATGCTCGCGGCGATCCTGCTGGGCATAGTGGGCGTCATCCTGGGCGGCTTCCCGAACGGCCAGGCGTCGGGCGGCGCATCGATCATGATGATCCTGCTGGGGCTGCTGGTCCTGCTGCTCATCATTCCCTCGCTCGCGGTGCAGGTCCGCCGCTTCCATGACCAGGACAAGAGCGGCTGGTTCGTGCTGCTGAATTTCGTGCCCTATGTTGGCGGCATCATCGTGCTGGTCTTCATGTGTCTGGAAGGCACGAGGGGCGAGAATCGCTTCGGTCCCGATCCCAAGCAGACGGCGGCGGACGTAGGCGATATCTTCAGCTGAATCGGCCCCGGCCCCGGCCGGGAATCGTCGGACCGATGCTATCCAAATGGGCGGCGGGGGACAATCCCGCCGCCCATTCGCATTGCGTCCTTGCGCCCTGTCGTGTCACTTAAGCGCGCGACGCAAACCGAATCGCAACCTTTAGATGGTGGATGAAGTGTAGGTGGCTGAGCCTTCCCCTGTGGTCGTTTGTTGATCATATGGTGGTTCACGCAGGAGGAATGATGCAGTGGCGGATACCCTTCCGGCCTTGAGCGAGGGGGAAAAGCAGTGTCTGCGCTTGGTGGCGCAGGGCTTCAATTCCAAGGAAATCGCACGGCAGCTTCGCGTGTCGGAGCATACGGTCGATCAGCGCGTCCGCACCAGCCTGCGCAAGTTTGGCGTGCCATCGCGCAAGGAAGCAGCCCGGCTATTCATTTCGGTTGAGCAACGATCGCCCCAAAGTGACACATATCAGCCCTTGATATATCAATCGGCGCCGCTTGCCACCGATCCCGAACCTGCGTCATCCCTTGCTCAGCCGAACAGGCCGGATGCGCAGAAGGAGCACAAGACGCTCCTGCGCCGCATCCTCGCCTTCGGCCCGCCGCTAGGGGGATCGACCAATGAACTGAGTATCGACGGCCGCATATTGGCGATGATCCGGGCCGCTGTCCTGACCGGGGTTGGTGTCGTCGCTTTGCTGCTACTCATTCGCGGGGCCTTTACGGTCCTGGGCTGATCTTTCCCAAATCGCCATGCTGAAAAGCGCACCGCCCGGTGAAAGGGGCGCCGTGCGAAGGAGATGACTTGTGCTCAACCTCGATCCTGCCAAGACTCAGGCCGTCGCCGACCAGACCCGCCAGGCCTTCGCCGCGCTGGACACCGCCCTGGTCGATGCCGCGCAGCTGACCACCGCTTTCCTGACCGCGTCGCAGGGGTCGGGCCTGACCGCCAGCGAAAGCCAGCGCATCCTCAAGCAAATTCACGACAGCGCGACCAAGATCATTGAAGGCCGCAGCGACATGGTTCGCGCGACCGCGCTGCTGACCCGCTGCATCGAACGCAGCCAGCATGACGTCACCGCCTTTGGTTGCCCCATCGGCCTGGAGCTGGAGCAGCGCGAAACCGCGCGTCACCTGACCCTGGTCGCCTGAACGGGGCGAAAGTCGCCGGCATCGGCATAACCATTGTTCTCCCTCTCAATCGGAAATGCAGATGCTGGCGGCTTTCTTCTGGCTCCTGATGCTTATGACCTGCGCCTTTGCCGTCTGTTTCGGCGGGCGCGACGGGCGGCTGCTGGTCGTGATCTCGGTCACGGCGGCGCTGCTCAGCATCCCCGCGCAACTCGCCGGATCATGGCACGCCACCCAATTCTGGCTTCTGGTCGTGGACCTGGCCACCTTTGCGGCGTTGCTCTGGCTGATGCTGCGCAGCGAGCGCTACTGGCCGATCTGGGTCGCCGCCTGCCAGTTGATGACGGTGCTGACCCATGTCGTCACCCTATTGCGGCCCGATTTTCCAGACATGATCTATGCGGGCCTCAGCACGGTCTGGGTCATTCCGCTCATGCTGTTCGCCATCATCGGCATCGAACTCGACCGGAAGGCGTCGCATGACCGCGCCTATTCCGCCTGACCGTCATATGCCTAGTCAGGAAGCGGTCGACCTGGTGGTCGCGCTGCAACGCTGCCTGACCAATTTCCATGCCCGGCAGGAAGAGCCGGCGATACTGGACGGTGACGGGGGCGACCAGCGCCTTGCCCTTGCCCGTTATGTCGAAGCGCGGCGGATGCGATCGACGCTGTTTGGCCATGATCTTTTCGCCGACCCGGCCTGGGACATATTGCTGCTGCTTTATCAGGCTGAATTGGACGGCGGCGGGCTGACGCTGGAGCAGTTGAGCGAAACGCTGCGCCTGTCGCTCAGCGTCGTCGTCGGCCAAGTGGGCGTGATGGAACGGCGCGGCCTGCTGGATGAACATCGCACCTCGCCCAGCAGTCGGCGACGCCGCGCCATCCGCCTGTCGCCATTGGCGGTCGACGCCATGGCCTCCTGGACCTCGCTCGCCTTCGACGGGGGCGACTGAACCGCAGGTCGTTCAGCGGTCCAAGGGCAGCGTGACGCTGGCCCGTAATCCGCTGGCGCCGCCGACGCGGTTGGCGAAGGACAGCCGTCCGCCATGGCTGTCGGCGATCCGCCGGGCGATGGAGAGGCCCAGGCCCACGCCGCCCGTTTCCCGGTTGCGGGATGCTTCGCCACGATAAAAGGGCTCGCATAATCGCTCGATCGCGGCGTCTGGCACGCCCGGTCCGTCATCCTCCACCGCCACGGTCACGCGCCCGTTGGCGACCGTTAGCGCGATCCGCGCCAACCCGCCGTAACGGACCGCATTTTCGACCAGATTGGCGATACAGCGGCGCAGCGCCACCGCGTCGCCGCGCACCACCGCGCGGCTGCCGTGCGTCACCGCCACATCCTGCCCCATATCGGCCAGATCGTCGGCCAGCGTCTCGACGATAGCGGACAGGTCGATCCGCACCTGCGCCGCCCCATCGCCCTCGCCGCGCATGAAATCGAGCAGGTCGGTGACCATCGCGCGCATTTCCTGCACATCCGCCTGCGCCTTGGCGCGGGGTCCATCGGGCAGCGCCTCCAGACGGAAGGACAAACGGGTCATGGGCGTGCGCAGGTCATGCGCGATGGCGACCAGCATCGCCGTGCGTTCGTTCAGATAGTCTGCGATCCGCGCGCGCATATGATTATAGGCCGCGCCCACCGCCCGCACCTCCGGCGGACCGGTCAGCGGCAGCGGGTCGGCGCGTTCGGGCCGTTCGGTTGCCGCGCCGTCGGCCAGCCGCCGGATCGGCTGGGTAATGCGCCGCGCCACCCAATAAGCGGGCAGCAGCAGCAGGATAAAGATGCCCGCCATCAGCGACAGGGTGATGGCGTACCAGCGCTCGTTCGCCCCCTGCCGCGCCTGCACGACCTGCCAGCCGCCCTCAGTTCGTCGCGCCAGCAGGAAGGCACCGTGCAGCATCGTGCCGTCGGGACCGAAATTGGGCCGCGGCCAGACCTTTCGATCGGGATCGGCCATGCGCACCGGCGGCAGCTCGCGCACAAGACGCACATCGGCGGGGCGCCCACCCAGCAGCGCGGCGACCTGTGCGGCGGCGCGCCGGTCCTCCATCTGTCCGGGTTCGGCCAGCGGCGCGGGATCGGACTGATAGCGCGCCACCGTCCAGCTACCGGCCGGGGCAGCGGCCCCCTGCAACAGCGCGGCCGCCTCGCCCAGCATCATCGGCCGGCTATGCGGTGGCGGCCCGCGAAAGGCCACCAGCATCATCGCCCCCAGCGCCAGCAGCAGGGTGGCGGCGACCAGCGCGACGATCCGCGTCAGGATCGACGGGTTCACGCCGGGCGGACTTCGGCGGTGAACATATAGCCTTCGTTACGGATAGTGCGGACCAGTTCGTCGGCCCCCTCATGCCGCGCGCCGCGCTCCAGCTTGCGCCGCAGCCGGCTGACCTGCACGTCGATCGCGCGATCATAGCTTTCGCTGTCATTGCCCGCCGAATAGTCGAGCAACTGGTCGCGGCTCAGGACTCGACGGGGATGGTCAATGAAGGCCCGCAGCAGCCGAAACTCGCCGTCGGTCAGGGTGACGACCACATTGTCGGGATCGGTCAGCAGCCGCCCGGTCATATCGACCTGCCAGCCGGCGAAGCGCAGCTTCCTGCCGCCCACCTGCGCCGTCTGTGTCACCTGTCGCCGATGGCGGCGCAGGACGGTGCGGACTCGGGCCAGCAACTCGCGCGGGTTGCACGGTTTGGGCAGATAATCTTCCGCCCCCATTTCCAGCCCGACGATCCGGTCGATGTCGCTGCCGATCGCCGACAGCATGATGACCGGCAGGCCGCCGCGTGCCGACAGCCGCCGCAGGATCGACAGCCCGTCCTCGCCCGGCATCATCACGTCCAGCACCGCAATGTCGAAATCCTCTGCGGCCAAGGCTTGATCCATCGCCGCGCCGTCCGCCACCGCGGTCACGGCGAAACCATGCTGCTCCAGAAAATCCGACAGCAGCGTGCGGATGTCCGCATCATCGTCGACCACCAATATGCGCGAACCGTCCATGGGCGGCAGCATATCGGCGGAATGCGCCTCCTGCAAAGTCATCTGCACGCTGCTCCGATCAAATCGCCAGGCCGACCGTCACCGCGCCAATATAGCCGTTGGTGATGTCGCCGGTCATGACCGGCGTCATCGCCGTCGCCTGCGCTGCTGTATTGTCGCCGAACACATTGTCGCTGCTGGTCGATATGCTGGCGAAATTGCTTTTGCTGCTGGCATAGCCGCTGGTCGCATAGACGCTGGTGCAGGCGTCGGCCGGCATGGCGAATTGCGACGTCAGCACGCGATTGGCGTAGCTGGTGGCGCGGGCCAGGCTCGGATAGACCTCGAAATGGATATGCGGGTAGCGCCCGTCATAACAGCCGGGGAAGATGCTGGTGAAGGTCACCTGCCCGTTGGCGTCAGTCATGCCCACGCCGCGCAGATAATTTTCGCCCGGCACGGTATAGAGCGAATAGAGACCATCGCGGGTGCAGTGCCAGATATAGACGGCATAGCCCGCCAGCGCGGCGCAACTGCCGTTGACGTTGACGACGGTGATGGTCAGTTCCATCGTGATGCCGGCCGCCGTGCCGCTGGATGACCCGAAGCTGGACCGGATGTCGGTGCGCACGATGCCGCTGTCGTCCAGCACATTGACCACGCTGCCGTTGCTGCTGTTGGACCCGTCGGCCGGATAGGGGCCGTTGGTCTCCTCCGGGTCGGCGACGCAGGTGCCGGTGGGTGTCGGCGTGGGTGTCGGCGTCGGGGTTGGTGCGGGCGTAGGCGTGGGGGTGGGCGTCGCGGTCGATCCGCTCGACGATCCCGATCCGCCGCCGCATGCCCCGATCAGCGCCGCGCCGCTCGCCGAAAACAGCAGCCGCAAGGTGCGCCGCCGCCCAATGCCCTCCCGCGCCAGCGTACGCATCTGTTCCAGGTCGTGCAGCAACCCATGGTCGTGCGCGTCGTCATGTCCGGCCATCTACCCTTGTCCCTCTCGTCTTATCGTAACAAGACCCTCAGGATCGTCCCTATAAGCGGCATGTCTCCGGCTAATTGCGCAATGTTGCGACTTTGTAGCCGTCGAACGGGCTGGCCTCTCCGCGACATGGCCCATATAGTCGCAGGGTTTGTCCTTCCCACGCGAAAGCGCTTCATGCATCTTCTCATCGGCCTAGCTGGCATTCTTCTGATCCTCGCCATCGCTTTCGCTCTTTCGTCGGATCGTCGCGCCATCAAGCCGCGGGTGGTGGGCGCGGCCTTCCTGCTGCAGGCGGGGATTGCGCTGTTGGTGCTCTATGTGCCCGCGGGACGCGGCATCATCGCGGGCATGTCGCGCGGGGTCGCCAACCTGCTCGGCTATGCGCAGGCGGGCACCGACTTCATCTTCGGCCCGCTGGCCAGGCCCGAAATCGGCGGGGCCAGCTTCGCCATCGCCGCGCTGCCGGTCATCATCTTCTTCGCCAGCCTGGTGTCGATCCTCTATTATCTGGGGATCATGCAGTTCATCGTCCGCTGGGTCGGCGGTGCGATCGAATGGGTGACGGGCGTGTCGAAGGTGGAAAGCCTGTGCGCGGCGGCGAACATCTTCGTCGGGCAGAGCGAAAGCCCTCTCGTCATCCGCCCTTACCTTGCCGGCCTGACCCCACCCCAATTGTTCGCGGTGATGACCAGCGGCATGGCGGGCGTGGCGGGCACCATATTGGCGGCCTATGCGTCGATGGGGATCAAGATCGACTATCTGCTTGCGGCCAGCTTCATGGCGGCCCCCGGTGGGCTGTTGATGGCCAAGATCATGATGCCCGACCCGCGCGTGCCGGTGCAGGGCGAATTGCCACTGGGCGACCATCCCGACCTGCTGCTGCCCGAAACCCGGATCAGCGGCGCAGGCCCCGCCGCGCTGCTGCCCGAAGGCACGCCAGGCGAACCCATGCCGCAGGCCAGCCATGACGAGGAAAAGCCCGCCAACCTCATCATGGCTGCGGCGCAGGGGGCGCAGACAGGTGTCAAACTCGCCGTCGCAGTCGGCGCCATGGTGCTGGCCTTCGTCGCGCTGGTGGCGCTCGCCAACGGCATATTGGGCGGCATCGGCGCATGGTTCGGCTACCCCACGCTCAGCTTCCAGATGCTGCTGGGCTATGTGTTCCAGCCGGTCATGTATCTGCTCAACATCCCCTGGGCCGAAGCGCAGGTGGCGGGCGGCCTGTTCGGGACGAAGGTCGTGCTCAACGAATTCGTCGCCTATATCAATCTGGGCCAGGTGCAGGGCGCGCTGTCGCCCGCGACCATCGCCATCGTCACCTTTGCCCTATGCGGTTTCGCCAATTTCAGCTCGATCGCGATCCAGATGGCGGTGACCGGCAACCTTGCCCCCAATCAGCGGCCGATGATCGCGAAGCTGGGGTTGAAGGCGCTGGTCGCTGGCAGCCTCGCCAATTTGATGAGCGCGGCGCTGGCGGGATTGATGCTCAGCCTGTGATTTAGATCAAGTCGGCTCCGTAACGGAAACGCTACCATCGGCCCTTCAAATCAGTTATGGTTAACCCATGGGGGCAAAACATTATTTCATGGTCGCTCTGGCGGCCCTTGGCTGGTCGGGGATAGGGGCTGCGCAAGCACCCAAGCCCGGCGCATTGGAAACCTATAAGGACTGGACCATCGGCTGCGACAATCGCAACCGCTGCGAAACCGTGTCGCTATTGCCCGAAGGCGGCGAGTGGCCGGACAGCCCGGTGATGGTGGGCATCGTGCGCGAAGCTGGACCGGACGCTGCGACGGACGTGTGGGTCAGCCGCGACGCCAAAGGCGGGGGCGAGATCAGCTTCCATGTCGATGGCCGTCGGATCGCCAGCGCGATGAGCCGGGACGGCGACGCCACCATCAGAGGACCGCAGGCCGCCGCGCTGGCCATCGCCATGGCGCGTGGCAATGGGCTGGAACTGCGGCTGGGCAATCGGTCGCTGGGCAAGCCGTCGCTGGCCGGGGCCGGGGCGGCGCTGCGCTATATGGATGCGCGGCAGGGGCGGGCGGGGACAAGCACCGCGCTGGTCGCCACCGGACCGCTCGGCCCGCTCGCCGTGCGTGCCGCCCCGCCCGCGCCGATCATCCGCCGCGCGCCCTTGCCCGCCACGACCGCGCCTGCCGCGCTGTGGCGGGAGGAACTGACCGCGCTCGGCAAATTCACTCGTTGCACCGACGAGATGAAGGGCGCGGAGCCGCCCCAACTCTACCGCCTGTCGCGCACCGAAACGCTGATCCTGGTCCCCTGCGGCAGCGGCGCCTATAATTTCACGTCGGTCCCGGTGATCGCGACCGGCGACGCCGGCCGCCGCGCCTTCCGCCTCGCCAGCTTCGACCTGAAGCCGGGCTGGAGCGAGGAGGAAGCCCGGCCGATGCTGGTCAATGTCGGCTGGACCGCAGGCAAGCTGCGGCTCGACAGTTTCGCCAAAGGCCGCGGCATCGGCGATTGCGGCGGCAGCGAAGCCTATGTCTGGGACGGCACCCGCTTCCGCCTGATCGAAGCCACCAGCATGGGCGAATGTCGCGGCGCGTGGCACTGGATCAGGACATGGTCGGCGCAGGTGGCGGAATAGGCTCCGTTCAAGCGCCGTTCGCTTCTAGCGAAGTCGAGAAGCGGCTTCACGCAACCGCCGCGTCGCGCTTTGCAATGGAATTGGAACAGGACGCAGCCATATTGACCCCATGAGCCAGCCGTTACGCCAATCCACCACCAAGACTTCCGCCTCCAGCCTGCCGGACCCCGTTCGCGCCGTCATCTTCGACATGGACGGCACGCTGCTCGATACCGAGGCGGCGCATCGCCGCGCCTTTGCGCAGACCGGCGAAGCGATCGGCTGGCCGATGGCCGATGATCTTCTACTGTCGATGGTTGGCATCCACCGCGACGAAAATGAGCGGATGTTAGCGGCGCATATGGGGCCGGACTTCCCGCTCGCCCGCTTCTACGCCGACAGCGACGCGCTGTTCGAAGCGGCGGTGGACGCCGGCATTGCGCTACGCCCCGGTGCGAAGCTGATCCTCGATCATCTGGCGCAGGCGGCCATTCCCATGGCGCTCGCCACCTCGACCGCCGCGCCCTATGCGCAGCAGCGGCTGGAGAGGAGCGGGCTGCTCCCTTATTTCGATGTGATCGTCACCCGCACGGACGTTGACCGGCCCAAGCCGCACCCCGAACCCTATCTGCTCGCCGCCCGCCTGTTGGGAGTCGACCCAGCGCAGTGCGTCGCGGTGGAGGACAGCTATGCCGGCGTCCGCTCCGCCACTTCAGCTGGGATTGCGACGGTGATGGTCCCCGACCTGCTGCCCCCGACCGAGGAACTGGTCCTCGCCTGCGCCCACATATTGCCCAGCCTCAACGACCTGCGCGACCTGTTGCTGGCGACGGCCTAACCCGCCTCGGCCAGCACCAGCGCGAACAGCCCTTCGTCGTCTGTCCATTCCCCCGTTGGTTCCCAGCCGCCCGCGCGCAGCAACAGGCGCTGGTCGCGCGCGCCATATTTGTGGCTGCTTTCGGTATGGATCGTCTCGCCCGCATCCATCTCGAAAGCCTGGCCCGCGACATGGAAATGCAGCGCCCGCTGCGCCTCCAGATGCATTTCGATTCGCGCCTTGTCGTCGTTCCAGACCGCGCGGTGGGCAAAGCCCTCGATCGGCAGGTCGCCCTCCAACTCGCGATTGATCCGCTCGATCAGGTTCATGTTGAACGCCGCGGTCACGCCCTGCGCATCGTCATAGGCGGCGATCAGCCGGTCGCGATCCTTGATCCGGTCCATGCCGATCAGCAGCATGGCGTCCGGCCCCAGCAGCCGGCGCATCGCCCGCAACAGGTCGACCGCGGCATCCGGTTCCATATTGCCGATCGTCGATCCGGGGAAAAAGCCCAGCCGCGGCATCCCCGCGATCGCGTTGGGCAGGGCCAAGGGCCGATTGAAATCGCCCACGACCGGAAGCACCGGCAGGCCCGGAAAGGCTTCGGCCAGCGCTGCGCTGCTCGCGTGCAGGAAGTCCCCGCTGATATCGATCGGCACATAGGCCCCAGGCGCAATCGCGCGCAGCAGATGCGGGGTCTTGCGCGAGCTGCCCGCGCCGAACTCGACTACTGCCCGCCCTTCGCCCACCGCCGCCGAGAAATCCGCGCCGTGGCGCGCCAGCAACGCGGTTTCAGTGCGGGTAGGATAATATTCCGGCAGGTCAGTGATCGCCTCGAACAGCTCCGACCCGCGCCGGTCGTAGAACCATATTGGCGGCGTCGCCTTGGGACTGCGCGACAGGCCTGTGACGATATCATGGCGGAAGGCTGGATCGATCGAACCGGCGATATTGGCGGCGTCTTGGGTCAGCAGCATGGCGGTCAGAGATCCTTGGCCAGCCGCAGTCCGGTGAACTGCCAGCGCTGGTGGGGGTAGAAGAAATTGCGATAGCTGCCGCGCGCATGGCCGCGCGGGGTGGCGCAACTGCCGCCCTTCAGCACGAACTGGCCGGACATGAACTTACCATTATATTCACCGACCGCGCCCGGCGCGGTGCGAAAGCCGGGGTGGGGGCGATAGGCGCTGCCGGTCCATTCCCACACGTCGCCGAACATCTGCGTCAACGCCGACCCGTCGTCAGCCGGTTTGGGCCGTGGGCAGGTGGGGCTGTCGAGCTGGTTGCCGCTCACCGCCGCGACATTTTGCGCGGCGCTTTCCCATTCCGCCTCGGTCGGCAGTCGCGCCTCGGCCCAACTCGCATAGGCGTCGGCTTCGTACAGGCTGATATGGGTCACGGGGGCAGCCGGATTGACCGGCTGGCGCCCGTCGAGGCCAAAGCGGGTCCAACCCTGTTCGCCCTGTTTCCAGTAAAGCGGCGCATCGATGCCTTCGCCCTGCACCCAGGCCCAACCATCCGACAGCCAGTGGGCGGCCGTGCGATAGCCGCCATCCTCGATGAAGGCGATCCATTCGCCATTGGTGACCGGCCGGTGCGCGAGCGCATGGGGGTGCAGCACGGTCTTGTGGCGCGGCCCTTCGCAATCGAACGCAAAGCCGCCGCGCCCGTCCTCGCCGATCTCGACCAGCCCTTCGCGGCCCTCGATCCAGTGGAGCGGGCCGGGCAGGGCGACCGGCGCTGCGCTGGGGGCGCTAAACAGCGCCGGCTCCAGCGGATTGAGCGAAAAGAGGTGCAGCAGGTCGGTCAGCAGCAATTCCTGATGCTGCTGCTCATGCTGCAACCCCAACGTCACCAGCGCCCGCGCCGATTGCGGCAGCATCCCCAGCGCGCTGGTCAGCGCCGCATCGACATGGGCGCGATAGGCGCGCAGGTCGCCGAGCGTCGGGCGAGTCAGCATGCCGCGCATCTGCCGGGCGTGGCGGGCGCCCTCCGCCTCATAATAGCTGTTGAACAGAAACGCGTAGCGCGGATCGAATGGCATATAGCCCGCCACATGGTCGCGGAGCACGAATGTTTCGAAAAACCAGGTCACATGCGCCAGATGCCATTTGGCAGGCGATGCATCGGCCATTGATTGAACCGTAGCGTCAGCGTCGGACAAGGGCGCGGTCAACGCATCGGTCAGCGCCCGCACCGCGCGATAGCGCTCTTCCAGATCGTCCTGACGGGCCTCCATCCAGCTTTTGCCCATGCTAGCCCCTTTCCGATACGGTTGCGCCGCTCTCTCCAGGGAAAAGCGCATAAGGCGGCATGCGGTTCCGGCCAGTGACCTTTAGGGCAACGTCGTGCAGATCAGATCATAGTTCCTGCAGGATGGGCGCGGCGCGGCAGATGCGGTCGCGGCCCGACTGTTTCGCATCATAGAGCGCATCGTCGGCGCGGCGGAGCGTGGCGTCGAGATCGCCGCCAGTCCAGCGGCACACGCCCGCGGAAAAGCTGATCGGCCGGTCCTGCACCCGCCCGATCGGCTCGTTGCGCATCCGGCTGGCGATCCGCGCCAGCGACCAACTGGCCTCATCCTCGATACAATCCTGAAAGAAGATGGCGAATTCTTCCCCGCCCCAGCGCGCGACCATATCGACGCGACGGACCAGCGCGGACAGGCGGGTGGCAAAGCTGGCCAGCACCCGGTCGCCCTCCTCATGGCCCAGCAGGTCGTTGACCCGCTTGAAATAGTCGATGTCGATGATGGCGATACAGCCCTTGCGCCGGTCGTCCGGCAACGCGTCGATATGCGCCAAAAAACCGCGCCGGTTGGCAATGCCGGTCAACGGGTCTTCATGCGCGGCCTGGTGCAGGTCGTCCATCCGCTCGCGCGTCACGCTGGCGGCGCGTTGGACCCCGGCATAGAGGGTATGGATGACATCGCCCACTTGCGGGAGGTCGGGCGCTTCGCCGTCGCGGTGCAGCGTTTGCGCCAACGCGTGGATCGGATTGAGCAGCGCGCCAATGCCCAGCAGGGCAATGCCGGTACCGACGACCGTGGCGAGCGTCAGCAGGACGAATTCGGCCAGCGCGATCCTGCCGCTGGCGAAGCCCCAGCCGAGGTAGGACAGGAGCGGCAGATGGGTGGCGATGAAGCACAGGGTGAACAGGCGCAGGCGCAGCGAGCGCGGAAAGATGAAGGAGGTGGCGAGGTAGAAATGCATGGCTGTTCCCGAATGGCGCAATCGACATGCACCGTCGGAAACGCGTCTAAAGGCCGCCTGAAGAAACAGGGTTAAGCCGTCATTACCGGCTGGCCCGTGCGGCGGGCGAGTCGGGCGGAGTCAGCGCGACGCGCCCGGCACCCATTTGACGTCGCCCGCGCCATTGTCGTTCAGCCGCCGCGCCAGCACGAACAGCAGGTCCGACAATCGGTTGAGATAGGCCAGCGCCGGCGCGTTGAGCGCCATTTCAGCCGCTGCGGCAGTCGCGCTGCGCTCGGCCCGGCGGGTGATCGCGCGGGCCAGGTGAACGGCGGCGGCGGCAGGCGAACCGCCTGGCAGGATGAAACTGTCGAGCGGGGCCAGGTCTGCGTTCATCGCATCGATCTGCTGCTCCAGCCGGTCCACCTGGCTGGCGACGATGCGCAAGGCCCAGGGTTCGTCCGCGCCATCCGGGATCGGCGTCGCCAGATCGGCGCCCAGGTCGAACAGGTCGTTCTGGATGACCGTCAGCCAGGCGGCTTCGGGCCGGTCGCCCATTGCGACGATGGCCAGCCCGATCGCGCTGTTCGTTTCATCGACATCGCCCACCGCCTGCATCCGCGGCGCAAATTTGGGCAGGCGCGATCCGTCGACCAGGCCGGTCGTCCCGTCGTCCCCGGTCCGGGTGTAGATTTTGTTCAACTTGACCATTGGCCGCCCTTAAAATGCTGAGTGGGTGAGGCCAAATTGCCCATTGCGTCATAGCGAGCGTAGCGAAGCCATCCATTGGCGAGGCGTTGGAGCGGTAAGGCTTTACCTTGATCCGTTCGCCTCGAGCGAAGTCGAAAAGCCGATAGCGCGGTGCCATCGTTTTCCGACTTCGCTCCAAACGAACGGACGTATGTGGTTCGATCGAATATCATCGCTTCTCGATCACTTGGGGCAAACCGACCTCATTCAGCCTGATGTCATCCGGCTTGGATTACTTCGCTGCGTTCGCAATGCCGGTTCAAAGTGACGCTGCCGCCCTCACCCGTTTCCCTTGGCCATCAGCAGGATTGCGACGATGATGATCGCCGCCGCCTGGAACAGGACGCGGTTCATCATCATCTTATTCTGTTTCAGGCTGGACGGGCGCACGACGCCTTCGGGCAGGTTCAGCTCTTCCTTCGTCGTCTGAAGAAAGGAGATGATACCCCGGACCAGCGCGACCAGCGTCGCGATCATGGCAAGGATAAGAGCGATGACAAGGATGGTGTTCATGGCCTGATGCTAGGCGCTTGCGAGGCCGATGCCAATGGGAAAGCGCCCTGTCCGAAGGTGTAGCGCCAGCACGTCCGCCGCCATCCCCTGCGCGCGCAGGTCGGCCAGCGCGATCGACCCGTTGCGCTTGGCCAGGCGCTTGCCGTCCGGGCCGATCAGGAGCGGATGATGGACATAAGCGGGGCTGGGCAGGTCGAGCAGCGCCTGGAGCAGCCGGTGGATGTCGGTCGCGCCGCGCAGGTCGTTGCCGCGCAGCACATGGGTCACGCCCATCGCCGCATCGTCCAGCGTGCAGGACAGATGATAGCTGGCCGGCGCATCCTTGCGCGCCAGCACGACGTCGCCATGGGTCAGGGGATGGGCCGCGACGCTGTGGCGCCTATCCAGATTGGGCGGGAAGGGCAGGGTCGTCCACGCCACCGCCCCGACCCGCGCCACCGCCCTGCCCATGTCGATCCGCCAGGCATGGGCGTCGCCCGCATCGATCCGTCGCGCGCGTTCCGCCTGGCTCAGGCCCCGGCACGTCCCCGGATAGACTGCGCCTTCCGGTCCATGGGGCGCGGTCAGGCTGGCCTGGATGTCGGCGCGCGTGCAGAAACAGGGATAGAGCAGCCCTTGCGCGCGCAGCCGCTCCAGCGCCGCCGCATAGGCATCCAGCCGCTGCGATTGGAAGACGATATCGCCGTCCCACGCCACCCCCAGCCATGTCAGGTCGGCGATGATGCCCGCGACATGATCGGGCCGACTCCGGGTGCCGTCGATATCCTCGATCCGCAGGTGGAAGGCCCCACCGGCCGCGCGCGCCATGTCCATTGCCATCAGCGCCGACCAGCCATGGCCGACATGCAGCCGCCCAGTGGGGCTAGGGGCGAAGCGGGTCACCATATGCAGTGGTGTGGGCGATAGTGTCATACAGGCTCTTGACGAATGATATTCGTTAATGCTGTCATGCTCTTGTCACGTTGTTGGTGGATCAGCGGCGTCGGCAAGGGGTAGAAGCGTTTCTATGTACCATCCCGACCTCATACGGCACCCGGAAAACTGCCCGGCGCTTGTGCTCAATGCAGATTACACGCCGCTCAGCTATTATCCCTTGAGCCTTTGGCCCTGGCAGACTGCGATCAAGGCGGTGTTTCTGGACCGGGTGGACATCATCGCCAGCTATGAGCGGCAGGTCCACAGCCCCAGCCTGGACATGAAGATTCCGTCGGTGATCGCGCTCAAACAATATGTGCGCCCGTCCGAACATCCCGCCTTCACCCGGTTCAACCTGTTCCTGCGCGACAAATTCTCCTGCCAATATTGTGGCACGACGAACGACCTGACGTTCGACCATGTGGTCCCGCGCCGCGCGGGCGGGCGCACCACTTGGGAAAATGTCGCCACCGCCTGTTCGCCGTGCAACCTCAAAAAGGGCGGGCGCACGCCCAAGGAAGCGGGGATGCGCCTGCATGTCGAACCGATCCGCCCGACCAGTTGGCATTTGCAGGAACATGGCCGCGCCTTTCCGCCCGGCTATCTGCACGAAAGCTGGCACGACTGGCTCTACTGGGATGTCGAGCTGATGGCGTGAGGGGGCACGCGGCGCTGGCGGCGCTCCTGCTCCTGCTGCCGGGCGCGGCCGTCGCGCAGGAGGATCATTCAAGCCTCACCCGCGCCAAATATATCCGCAACTGCCTGATGTGCCACAATCGCGCCGCACCTGAAGGCGTGGCGCCCGCGATCCTGGCGGGCCTTTATCCCGAACGCGGCCTGACTCCGGCGATGGTCATGCCCGGCGTCACCTGTTGGCGTCGCTGCGACCGCTGTTTCGCGCCCGATCGCAAGGGCGACCAATAGCTCAGCCCACCGGCAGCCAGTCCAGATCCATGTCCTTCATGCGGTTGGTATAATGGCCGATCTCCTCCAGCCGCGCCATGTCGTTGAGGACGATGCGCCCGCCTGAGCGGCTGATGAGACCTTCCTGCTCCATCTGCCGGATCATCCGGTTCACATGGACCGACGTCAGCCCGATCGAATCGCCAATCTCCTCCTGCGTCAGTTTCAGGTCGAAACTATCGACGATGCTGTCGTCGGTGACGCGCAGCCGGTCGAACATGTCGAGCAGGAAAGCGGCGACGCGCGCCTTGGCCGACGTGCGGCCCAGCGCGGCGAGCCGGTCGGTCATTGCGACCCGCTCGGCGTTGGACAACAGGAACAGCAACGCGGCGACGCGTGGCGATTCCTCCAGCAGCCGGCGCAGCGCCTGTTTGTCGAACGGACAAACGACCACGTCGGACAGGGCGACCAGCGATTCGGGCGCCTTGCTGTAGATGGTGCTGGCGGACCCGATAAAATCGCCGGGGAAATAGACGCGCAGAATCTGGCGACTGCCATCGGGCAGGATGACAAAGCTCATCACCCGGCCTTCGCGCAGCACGAACAATTCCGTCACCGTGTCATTGACTCGCTGGATCATCCCGCCGCGCTTCACCTTGCGCGGATTTTCCTCCAGTCGGATCAATGCCTTCTTTTCCGCGTCGGACAGGGGCACCTGTTTTGCCAGCCTTTCCGCGAAACAGCTCGTAGCCACCCGGTACACCTTTTTCCCATTATCGTTACGATGGCAGAACGCCCCATCCGCCTTTTGGCTGCATTTTCGCGACGCGCACTAAACTCGATCAAGCCTGTGCGCCGCTTTTGCATTTATGTTGCCTATGTTGCCGTCCGGGTCGGTTTAACCATGACGAAGGACGGTCAGCCGCCTTGCACGGCGCGCTGGAGGCGCTATGAACCCTGTCCAATGGATCGTATTCACATTCGCGGCGGCAATATGCTTGACGGCCGCCTCCCCATATCCGGCGCGAAGAACGCCGCCCTGACGCTGCTGCCCTGCGCACTGCTGACCGACGAGCCGGTGACGCTGCGCAATCTGCCGCGCCTGGCCGATGTCGACAGTTTTGGCCATCTGCTCAACCAGTTGGGCGTATCGACCATGATCGAGGGCGCTCGGCCGGAGGATTTCGGCCGCGTGATGACGATGCGCGCGGGCCGCGTCACCTCGACCGAAGCGCCCTATGACATCGTGCGCAAGATGCGCGCCTCTATCCTGGTGCTCGGCCCGCTGCTCGCCCGCGCCGGCGAAGCGCGAGTGTCGCTGCCCGGCGGCTGCGCCATCGGCAACCGCCCGATCGACCTGCATTTGAAGGCGCTCGAAGCATTCGGCGCGATCATCGAGATCGCGGCCGGCTATGTCCGCGCCAGCCTGCCCGATGGCGGCCTGCCCGGCGGCATTTACACCTTCCCGGTGGTGTCGGTCGGCGCGACCGAAAACGCGCTGATGGCCGCCTCGCTGGCCAAGGGCACCTGCATCCTGGAAAATGCCGCGCGTGAGCCGGAAATCGTCGACCTGTGCAATCTGCTCGTCGCTATGGGCGCGGACATTGAGGGCATTGGCGGCGACAAGCTGGTCATCCACGGGCGCGAGCGGCTGCACGGCGCGACCTACCGCGTCATGCCCGACCGGATCGAGGCGGGCAGCTACGCCTGCGCCGCCGCCATCGCCGGGGGATCGCTGGACCTGGTCGGCGCCAATGCCGAAGACATGCATGCCATCCTGGCCGCGCTGCGCGACGCAGGCGTGCAGGTCGATCCCTACAAGGGCGGCATCCGGGTGTCGTCCGACGGCAAGCTCAAGCCCCTGACCCTGTCCACCGCGCCCTTCCCGGCCTTCCCGACCGACATGCAGGCGCAGTTCATGGCGATGCTGACGAAAGCGGACGGCGCGTCGGTGCTCACCGAAACAATCTTCGAAAATCGCTACATGCACGTGCCCGAACTGGCGCGCATGGGGGCCGACATCGCCGTCAACGGCCGCACCGCGGTCGTCCGCGGGGTCGATCGGCTGGTCGGCGCGCCGGTGATGGCGACCGACCTGCGCGCGTCGATGAGCCTCATCCTTGCGGGCCTGGCCGCCGAGGGCGAAACCCAGGTCAACCGCGTCTATCATCTCGATCGCGGCTATGAGCGGCTGGAAGAGAAGCTGTCGGCCGTGGGCGCGGACATCGAACGGGTCAGCGATGGCTGACGCGCACGGGCTGGCGACGGATCGGGCGGCCTTGTTGTCGCATTATGACCTGGATGCTGGCGGCTTTCGTAACCTTGACGAAATCACCGGCTTTGCGGCCCAATTGTGCGACGTGCCGATCGCCCTGGTCAGCATCGTCGAGGATGTGCGCCAACTGTTCCTGTCCCGCGTTGGCCTGGATGCCCAGGAGACGCCGCGCGACGTGTCGTTCTGCGCTCTGGCGATGCTGGGTAAGGAGATATTCCTTGTCCCCGACGCCACCCGTGATGCCCGCTTCGCCGACAATGCGCTGGTTACCGGTCCGCCGCATATCCGCTTCTACGCCGGCGCCCCCCTGGTGGGGGCGGATGGCGAACCCTTAGGCGCGCTGTGCGTCATTGACACCGTCCCGCGCGCGGACCTCACGCCTTTGCAGCGGCAGGGCCTTACCCTGCTCGCGCGGCAGGTGATGGTGGAGCTGGAGGGGCGTCGCCGCGACCGCGAGACGATCCTGCGCCAGCGCATGGACGCAGCCGCCGTCGCGGAAAGCGACCGCATGTTCCGCACGCTGTCGGATGCAATGCCCCAGATGGTATGGTCCACCCTGCCGGACGGCTATCATGATTATTATAATGCTCGCTGGTATGAATATACCGGTGTGCCAGCCGGATCGACCGATGGCGAGGGTTGGAACGGCATGTTCCATCCCGACGATCAGGAGCGTGCCTGGTCGCGCTGGAGCCATAGTCTGGCTAGCGGCGAACCCTATGAGATCGAATATCGGCTGCGGCACCATAGCGGCGATTATCGCTGGACGCTGGGCCGCGCGCTGCCGATCCGCGATGGCGACGGCGCGATCATGCGCTGGATCGGCACCTGCACGGAAATCCACGAACAGAAGCTGATGATGGAAGAGCGCGAGATGATCGCGCATGAACTGTCGCACCGGATCAAGAATATTTTCTCGGTCATCGCCGGACTGATCGGTCTGTCGGCACGCCAGCATCCTGCCATCGCCGACGTGGCCGAGGATCTGCGCAACCGTATCCTGGCGCTGGGGCGCGCCCATGATTTCGTGCGGCCCCACAGCGCCGAATCCGCGCCGCAGGCCGGCGGCGGACACAGTAGCCTTTGGGGCATAGTCGACCAGATATTCGCGCCCTATCGCAATGCGGCGGGATCACGCATCCTATTGTCGGGTAGTGACCCCGAGATTGACGACCGCTCGGCGACGCCGCTCGCGTTGCTGTTCCACGAATTGGCAACGAATACCGCGAAATACGGTGCCCTTTCGGTTGCAGACGGCATGGTCCATCTGCACATATCGAACGAGGGCGACGATGTGCGCGTCGACTGGTGCGAGGAGGGCGGCCCGCCGGTTGCCCCCGGCCGTGTCGATGGGTTCGGTAGTCGGCTGATGACGCTCAGCGTCGAACGGCAGCTTGCAGGACGGATCGAACGGGACTGGCGCCCCGACGGCCTTCGCGTCAGCCTCTGGATTCCATCGCGTTCCATGAGCCGGGGGGCGGAAACGGCGTAAAGCCGATGATTTCGGCGGCGGTCAGGTCAGGCTGCTCAGCGGCCGCCAGTTGCAGCGTGGCGCTGATGCTGTGGGCGCGAAACGGCTTGGTTATTACGCCCAGCGCGGCGACAGACGCTGCGCCGATCTGGGCGGGATTGGCGGTGACGTAAATCACGCGGATGCCGTGCCTAGAAGCCAGCTCCATGCCGATCTGCGGCCCGGTCGGGCCGTCACGCAGGTTTAGGTCGACCAGGGCGATATCGCACTCTGATGCGCAGGCAAGGGCGCCTTCCCGGTCGGCGGCGATCGCACCCACCTGAAATCCGGCATCCTGGACGATCTGCTCAATCTCAAGCGCGACGAAAATCTCGTCCTCGACTATCAGAACCTTCTTGCTCATCAACTGACCCGTTTAACCTGGAGCAAATAAAGTCCCTGACCCCCGCTTGGTTCCGTTGTGGCGCAAAAGAGCCGACAGATTCTCCCAATGGACAGGTCAGTCCGCAACACTGGTCCACAGCGTTTCGAACTGTGTCCCCTGCATCAGCAGCACCGACGCAGGATAGCCCGCCTCGCTCGCCTGCCGGGCCGTGCCGGTGGCGCTGTCCACGGCCAGCGCCTGGGTTGGGAAGGGGCCATAATATTTATTATCCAGATTGATTTTCCAGACGCCCTCATGCTGGAGGACGATGTAGCGGGCGTGGGGGAGATTGGGGGGGAGGGCCATAAGTCAAAATACCTCGGTGTTATAATGGTGCCAGGCCATGATCGCGGCGGCGCCGCGGTGCGGACGCCACGCTTGCGCGACTTGCCGCGTCAGTGTTTCGCTCGGTCGTTCGGGCAGGCCCAGTATGCGGCCGATCTCGATCTGCACCGCCAGATCGCCAGCGGGCCAGATGTCGGGGCGTCCCTCGGCGAACAACAGGTAGATTTCCGCCGACCAGCGGCCGATCCCCTTGATGCGCACCAGTTGCGCGATTGCTTCCTCGTCATCGGCGGGCAGGGCGTGCAGGTCCAGCGCGCCGGACAGGATCATTTCGGCCAGGCTGCGGGCATAGCTCTGTTTCTGGCGGGACAGGCCGCACGCGCGCAAGGCGTCGAAGTCGCGCGCCAGCAGGGCGTCGGGCGCGCAGCCTTCGCCCAGTTCCGCCTCCAGTCTGCGCCATACCGTCGCGGCGGATGCGACGCTGACCTGCTGGCCCAGGATGGTCCGCAGCAGCGTCTCATATCCCGGCGCCAACATTCGCGGTGCTGGATAGCCCACTCGGCCGATCGCTGCGCCAAAGCCAGGCTCCAACAGGGCGATGGCGTCCAGGCTGGCGCGCAACTCTTCCGCACTCGTAACCATGTCTGTGCTGTCCAGCCCTTGATTTACCGGCGTCTGTGGGTCAGAGCGGCGAAGAAAATTCGAGGGGATTGGATAGATGCCTAAACTGATCGTGGTCAACCGTGCGGGTGAAGAACAGGCTGTCGATGGCGACAATGGCCTGTCGGTGATGGAAATCATCCGCGACAACGGCTTTGACGAATTGCTCGCGCTGTGCGGCGGTTGCTGCTCCTGCGCCACCTGCCATGTCTATGTCGATCCGGCCTTCGCCGACGCGCTGCCGGCTATGAGCGAGGACGAAAACGACCTGCTCGACAGTTCCGACCATCGCAACGACACCAGCCGCCTGTCCTGCCAGGTGGTGCTGAACGACTCGCTCGACGGCCTGCGCGTCACCATCGCGCCGGAAGACTGAGCAGGCGCCTGTGCGCCGATGAACCTGCCGCCGTTCGCTTCTCGACATGCTCGAAGCGAACGGCTGTTGACGCCCCATTCTTCACCCGTAGCCTGGCCGCAGGTGCTTGGTTGGCGAGGGTGAAGCGGCCGGTCAGCGAACGGTTGCGGCGTACAGCGCGATGGCCGCGGCGTTCGACACGTTCAGGCTCTCCATCCGCGGACTGATCGGCAGCTTGGCGATGATGTCGCAATGGGCGATCGTATTGTGGCGCAGCCCTTCGCCCTCGGCCCCCAGCACCAGCGCCACGCGCGATTCGCCGATCGCCTCGCCCAATGTGGTGTCCGCCTCGCCGTCCAGCCCGATGCGCCAGTACCCCGCTTCGGCAATCTCTTCGAGCGCGCGGGCCAGGTTCACCACCCGCACCCAGGGCACATTTTCCAGCGCGCCCGACGCCGCCCGCGCCAGCACGCCGGATTCGGGCGGGGCATGCCGGTCCTGCGTGACGATGCACAGCGCGTCGAACGCGGCGGCGGAGCGCAGGATCGCGCCGACATTATGCGGGTCGGTCACCTGGTCCAGCACCAGGATAGGCCGCCGGTCGTCCAGCCCTTCCTCCAATATCTCCCCCAGCCAGACATCGTCCAGCGGCTCGACTTCGGCGACGATCCCCTGATGCGGCGCGTCGGACGGGACCATCCGGCCCATGTCGGCGACGTCGGCATAGACGATCGGCAGCACCGGCGGCAGGTCGAGGGCGCCCAGCGCTTCGCGCGTGCCCCATATCTTGCGCACGATGCGGTTGGGGTTGGCGAGCGCCGCTATGACGGCGTGACGACCATAGAAGCGCGGGAAGGCGCCCTTGGACTTGGTGGAGCGATTGGGCTTTTTCATGATTGCGCTCTTTTCACATCACCCCATTGACAGGCAAGTCTCCTTTCGCCATTGAGCCGCCTCCAGCGGGGCGGGAACGCAAATTTCTTTGTCGCGCAGGGCACTGGACAGGTGGCCGAGTGGTTAAAGGCAGCAGACTGTAAATCTGCCCGGGTTTCCCGTACGCTGGTTCGAATCCAGCCCTGTCCACCACTGCATCGGGCCGATGCGGTCGGTCCTTCCCGGACCGGAAACAGGCCGGTGTGGACGCATAGCTCAGTTGGTAGAGCAGCTGACTCTTAATCAGCGGGTCCTTGGTTCGAGCCCAAGTGCGTCCACCATAGCCTTCCCCCAACATTCCGCCCATCGCCTGCCAAAGCCGCCGCGCCGCAGGGTCATTGCCGCAGTGCAACAAAATTTGCGCCGCCGCGTTCGCTGGACAAGTTCCATTCATCCTTGCCCGGTTACGCCCCTCTTTGCATGACACTTGATCGCCGCGACCTCTTGATCCGCACGCTGGGCGGCGTCCTCGCACTGGGCCTTCCGCGCAGCGCCCTCGCGCAAACCGATGTCGAGCGCGTCGACGCCCTGATCGCGAAGATGACGCTGGAGGAAAAGGCCGGGCAGATGACCTGCCTGGCCGACAGCTTCCGCCCCTTCAACCCGCCCAATCCGCAGGTCGGCATCCAGGATGAAAAGCGCCTGTCGGCCGAAATCCGCCGGGGCCGCGTCGGCTGCCTCTTCAACGGCATCGGCGTCGCAGGCGGCCGCCGCGCGCAGGAGATCGCGGTCAAGGACAGCCGCCTCGGCATCCCCTTGCTCTTCGCGGGCGACGTCATCCACGGCCTCAAGACCATCTTCCCCGTGCCGCTCGCCGAAGCCTCCAGCTTCGATCCCGACCTGTGTCAGCGCACCGCCCGCGCCCAGGCCGTCGAAGCCACCGCCGCCGGCCTCCACCTCACCTTCGCGCCCATGGTCGATGTCGCCCGCGACCAGCGCTGGGGCCGCGTGGTGGAGGGGGCAGGGGAGGACGTCACCCTCACCGGCCTGCTGTCCGCCGCTCGCATCCGCGGCTATCAGGGTCGCGACCTGCGCCGCGACGACTCCCTCCTCGCCTGCCCCAAACATTTCGCCGCCTATGGCGCGGTCGCCGCGGGCCTGGAATATGGCAATGTCGACATCAGCGAGGAAACGCTGCGCGAAACCCATCTGCCCCCCTTCGGCAAGGCGTTCGCGGCCGGCGCGCTGACCACCATGGCCGCCTTCAACGAGATCAACGGCGTGCCCGCCACCGCCGACAGCGAACTGCTCACCGACATTTTGCGCGGCGAGATGCAGTTTCGCGGCTTCGTCTTTTCCGATTACACCGCCGACGAGGAACTGGTCGCCCATGGCTTTGCCGAGGATGATCGCGACGCCGCCCGCCTCGCCGTCCTCGCGGGCGTCGATATGTCGATGCAGAGCGGCCTCTACATCCGCTATCTGCCCGACCTGGTGAAGAGCGGCGCGGTGCCGATGGGCACGATCGACGTCGCCGTGCGCCGCATCCTCTATGTGAAGGCCGCCATCGGCCTGTTCGACAACCCTTACAGATCGCTTAACGAGGAAGCGGAAAAGACCCGCATCTTCACTCCCGCCCACCGCGCGCTCGCCCGCGAAGCCGCCACCCGATCGGTCGTGCTGCTCAAGAATGACGGCGTCCTGCCGATCGACCCGGCCAAGGGGCAGGCGATCGCCCTGATCGGCCCCTTCGCCGAAGACGTCGCCAATCTTTACGGCCCCTGGGCCTTTTACGGCGACCCGGACAAGGGCGTCGACATCGCCACCGGCCTGCGCGCCGCGCTCCCCGACCCGGCGAAGCTGACCGTCACGCGCGGCAGCGACATCAGCGGACCCATTGACGGCGGCATTGCGAAGGCGGTGGCGGCGGCCAGGGCGGCGGACATCGTCCTGCTCGCCATCGGCGAATCGCAGGCCATGTCGGGCGAAGCCCAATCCCGCACCGTCATCGAAATCCCCCCCGCGCAGCAGGCGCTGGCCGATGCGGTCGCGGCCAGCGGCAAGCCCGTCGTCATCCTGCTGCGCCACGGCCGCGCGCTCGCCCTGCACGACGGCGTCGCCAATGCGCAGGCGATCCTCGCCACCTGGTTCCTGGGGAGCGAGGCGGGCCACGCCATCGCCGACATCCTGCTGGGCCGGGTCGATCCGTCCGGCAAGCTACCCGTCAGCTTCCCCTGGGAAAGCGGGCAGGAGCCTTTCTATTATGACCGCAAATCCACCGGCCGCCCGGTGATCGACAACCGCACCGAATATAAGGCCCGCTACGCCACCACCGACAACAGCGCCCGTTTCCCCTTCGGCCACGGCCTGACCTATACCGACTTCGTGCTGGACCAGTTGAAGCTATCCGACACCGCGCTACGCTGGGACGCCGCAATCGAGGTCACCGCCCGCATCACCAACAAGGGCGACCGCAAGGGCAGCGAAGTCGTCCAGCTCTACACCCGCGACCGCGTCGCCAGCCGCACCCGCCCGATCCGCGAACTGAAACGCATGGCCCGCGTGACGCTGGGTCCGGGCGAAAGCAAGACCGTCCGCTTCTCCCTCTCCCGCGTCGATCTTGAGTTCGTCGGCGCCCGCAGCCAGCGCATCGCCGAACCGGGCGCGTTCGACCTGTGGGTCGGGCAATCGAGCGTGGGCGGATTGAAGGGGGAATTTACGCTTTATGCGGAGGGACCGGCGAAGGGGTAGGGTAGGGAGAGGCCTTGCTCCCGCTCGCTAATAGAAATACCACTGGCTCCATCTGGATGGGGTATCAGCATATTGTGTCTCATCGCCGCCGCTTTTAGAGTAATGTTATGATTACGCGTATTGAGATCGACGGTTTTAAAACTTTTCAAGGATTTGCGGTCGATTTGCAGCCATTTACGGCTCTTGTCGGTCCAAATGCTAGTGGTAAGTCCAATCTATTTGATGCTTTTCGGTTTATATCACTTCTAGCAAAATATGATATTAGACATGCGATGCAGGGGCTTCGGGGTGAACCAGAAGAGTTGTTCAGGAGAACTCCTAACGGTACCACGCAGAGTATGTCTTTTGCGGTTGAAGTTTTGTTGCATCGGAGCGGTACCGACGCATTTGGCATGGCTTATGACGTTCCCGCCCAAAGACTACGATATGAATTAGAGCTTGGTATATTGGTTGGCGATGATGGCATGCCGCGCAGGGTGCAAGTGGTACGAGAGCTATGCCGACCTATTTCTAAAGGCGAAGATCGAGCTAAATCTTATTTAAAAAATGCGCAGGTAAATTATACTCGTGTTAGCCACTTCATTCGCGTAAATGAGGAAAAGCAGGCTATAGAAGTTAGGCAGGATGGTCGTCAAAAGCACGGTAGGCCCCTGACGTTATCTCTAAAGGAAGCTTCTCGCACAGCATTATCGACAATTTCTACTGCTGAATTCCCACATCTCTATGCGCTTCGTGAAGCATTGGGAAACATAAGCTTTCTTGAAATAAATCCGCAGGCGGCACGGATGGATAATGATAGATTTGACGAACCAAAGCTTAAATCGGATGCGTCAAACTTAGCCGCAGTTCTAGCTCGTCTGAAAGAAGAAACTAGTACTAAAATTAGACCAGATGGTGTTTTGTCCGATATTGCTGCAGATTTATCATCTCTTATTCCTTCCGTTTCAAGGCTAGAAAGTCTTAGTAATGTTTCTCAACGGCAGCATGCATATGCCTTACAGTTTACCGACGATCTTTCGTTTAGTTCAAGAGTAATATCGGATGGAACGCTCCGCTTATTGGCACTATTAACCTTACTTAATGATCCGGAACGGCAAGGCACGTTGTGCTTCGAAGAGCCTGAAAACGGTGTTCACGAGGGTAGAATTCCTGCATTGGTGCAGTTTTTACGTCAGTCTGCGATGGTTTCGACTGATCCAGACGAGCCATCATTTCAAATTCTGATAGCGACACATTCGCCCAAAGTAATGGCTGCTTTAGACGACGTCGAAATTGTCGCAGCTGATACAGTTTCAGAAGTTGATCGCGAAACTACAAAACGAGCGGTTCGGACCCGTATGCGTACAGGTGTACAGCCTAGCGAAGACCTATACGATCCAGAACACCACCTCGTTCGATCCGAGATCGAGCATCTTCTTCAGCGATCGGTTGATGCAGCATGACCTATCTAAGTTGGGCCGCAATGCATGAAGGCACAACCGATGAGGCTTATTTTGGTATCATTATACCGATTTTATTAGAAGACTTGGTTAGATGTCGCGGTACGAGGAACGTGACCGTTCCTTTGACTGCGGCTATCAATCTTGGAAAATCCGGTAGAACAGTACAGGCTGTTGCCTCAGAAATATGTGAGGAGCATAGCGCTTTTCATATTGTATTTATACATGCTGACACTGGGGGCCGGGCACTAGAGGCAGGTATGGATCACCGTTCGGAAGCTTACCGGCAAGCCGCATTTGAACTTTGTGGATTTCCTCTCGAACGGTGTGTTGTTGTTGCGCCGAGGCATGAAACAGAAGCGTGGATGTTAGCAGATCAAGAAGCGATCGGTGAAGCTTTTGGCTATAGGGGGGATTTAGATATTCTCGGGCTTCCTAAGAATGCTCAAGAGGCAGAAAAACTAGTTGATCCTAAATTGGTTCTTAGCAGAGCTATCAAGACTATTCGAGGCCGACGATCTAAGCCAAATGTTCATCAAGTAATTTCTGCAATTGCGCAGAGGCAAAGTCTTGGTAAACTTAGATGTTCTGAATCTTTTCAACAATTTGAAATGGGTATCGTTGCTGCTCTCGTTAGTTTGGGTTGTATAGAATGAGTTATTGAGGTCAGTCCTTTCTGCCACTCCCCCCTGTCCTACACCCCACTACCCATGCCATAATCCCCCAAGCTCTTTCCCAGTGTCCGCCTGCCACGCACCGCGCCACCTCCCGCGCGACCCGCCCCCATTTCGCAAAAATTCTCCTATTGCGAAATCCACGCCGCCCGTCCGTCCCCACGCTTTTGCGTCAGCCACGACAGTGTGAACTTCGCAACGCTGCGTTGCATTGCAAAACGCCCCGACCACGCCTTTCCGACCCGCCGCACCTCTGCTACAGGCGCGCCCATGCTGAATCTCAACGCTATCACCGTGCGCCTTGGCGGCCGCGTCATTCTCGATCGCGCCGCCGCCGCCTTGCCGCCGCGCAGCCGCGTCGGCCTCATCGGCCGCAACGGCGCTGGCAAGTCCACGCTGATGAAGGTGATGATCGGCCAGCTCGACCCGGACGAGGGGTCGTGCGACATGCCCCGCGACACGCGGTTGGGTTATATCGCGCAGGAAGCCCCGTCCGGCACCGCGACCCCCTTCGACACCGTGCTCGAAGCCGACAAGGAACGCGCCGCACTGATGGCGGAAGCGGAGCATACCGAAGACCCCGATCGCCTGGGCCATATCTACGAGCGGCTGACGGCGATCGACGCCTACACCGCGCCCGCCCGCGCCGCCCGCATCCTCGTCGGCCTGGGCTTTGACGAGGAAATGCAGGGGCGTCCGCTCGATAGTTACTCCGGCGGCTGGAAGATGCGCGTGGCGCTCGCCTCTTTGCTCTTCTCCAATCCCGACCTGCTGCTGCTCGACGAGCCGTCGAACCATCTCGACCTCGAAGCGACGCTCTGGCTGGAGAATTTCCTGAAAGCCTATCGCGGCACCGTGGTCGTCATCAGCCACGAACGCGACCTGCTCAACAATGTGGTCGACTATATCCTGCATCTGGAAGGGGGGAAGGTCACCCTCTATCCCGGCGGTTACGATGCGTTCGAGCGGCAACGCGCCGAACGGCTCGCCCAGCTCGAATCCGCCCGCACCAAGCAGCAGGCGGAGCGTGAGAAGCTCCAGGAATATGTCGCCCGCAACTCCGCCCGCGCCTCCACCGCGAAGCAGGCCCAGTCCCGCGCCAAGGCGCTCGCCCGGATGCAGCCCATCGCCGCCGCGATCGAAGACCCGACGCTGCATTTCGGCTTTCCCAGCCCCGCCGAACTCAAGCCCCCGCTCATCACCATGGATATGGCCGCGGTCGGCTACACCGAAACGCCCATCCTCAAGCGCATCAACCTGCGCATCGACCCCGACGACCGGCTGGCGCTGCTCGGCCGCAACGGCAACGGCAAGACGACGCTGGCCCGCCTGATCGCCGCGCAACTGGCGCCGATGGAAGGGACGATGGCCTCCAGCCCCAAGATGAACGTCGGTTATTTCACCCAATATCAGGTGGAGGAACTGGACGTTACGGACACGCCGCTGGAACATATGACCCGCGTCATGAAGGGCGCGACGCCGGGCGCGGTGCGCGCCCAATTGGGTCGCTTCGGCTTCTCCGGCGAGCGCGCGGTGCAGAAGGTCGGCTCCATGTCGGGCGGCGAGCGCGCCCGTCTGGCCCTGGCGCTGATCACCCGCGACGCGCCGCACATGCTGATCCTGGACGAACCGACCAACCATCTGGACGTCGACAGCCGCGAGGCGCTGGTCCAGGCCCTGAACGACTATAGCGGCGCGGTCGTCATCGTCAGCCATGATCGCCACATGATCGAACTGGTCGCCGACCGCCTCGTCCTGGTCGACAACGGCACTGCCCAGCCGTTCGACGGATCGCTGGACGATTACACCGACATCATCCTGCGCAAGGCCGACGGCAACAGCAGCGGCGACGCGCCCAAGGTCGATCGCAAGGCCGACAAAAAGGCCGCCGCCGAATGGCGCGAAAAGCAGAAGGTCTTGAAGAACGCCGTCAACAAGGCCGAGCGCGAAATGACGACCCTGATCGCCGAGCGCAAGCGCATCGACGCGGTCCTGTCCGATCCCAAGGCTGCGACCGGGGCAGAGGCGAAGATGACCACCAGCCAGCTGATGGTGAAGCGCGCCGAGGTGGAAAAGAAGCTGGAGAGCGCCGAGGAAATCTGGATGGAGGCCGGCGCGGCGCTCGAAGCGGGTTAACGCCCCATCAGGATGAACGGCGCCCAGATATAGGGCTGGGCGGCGTTGGGCCGCTTCGATCCGATCAACCGGAGCATTGCCCGTTGCAACGCCACGGCGCGGGGCAGGCCACGCGCCGCGCCCTTCACCGTTTCCAGCGTGACGAAGGCGCTGGCGTCGTCCCGCACCGGCCAGTGCGATACCAGCAGCGATCCCGCCCCGGCATAGCGGAACGCCTGCGCCAGCCCCGAATAGGCCGGGGCCGCGGCATTGTCGCCCGCCACCGTGTTGCAGGCGGACAGGATCACCCAATCGGCCGCGATCCGCATCGCCGCCACTTCGGATGCCGTCAGCAGCCCATCGTCGCCAACCGCATCGGCCGCCGGCGGGGACAGCAGCAGCGCCGGCTCGGTCACGCCCTCCATCTCACCGCTCACCAGCCCGTGGGTCGCGAACAGGATCACGCCATAGCGGGACAGGTCGCGATCCCGCAGCGCCGCCTCGCTGGCGTCCCGTCCGATCAGCAAAGTGGTGCGATCCATGCCGAAGCGATGCGCCACGGCCCGCAATTCGGCCTGCGACCCGGGGAGCGGCGGCAATTGCGACAGCGCCCGCGCCCCGCCGCGCGGCGCATCGATCGTCTGAACGGCGGCAAAGGTCAGCGGCGCGCCGATGCCCAGAAACTGATCCCGCGCTGCCATCCGTTCCCGCCTGTCTTTCGTGACGGTGAAGCCCGGTTGCACCTCTATCGCGAAGCGGCGGATCAGCCAGGCTGTGCGGGGCGTCACCGCGGCAATCGGCCGCTGCGCCAACATTCCGAAGGGCAGCGAGGCGAAGGCCCCGGTCGGCACAATGCGCAATGTGCGCGCCTGGCCCAGAGCGGCGAGGATAGCGGGGGTGAAGATCTGGCTATATAGCGTGTGGGCGCTGTCCTGGTCGAAGCCGGCCGGGGTCAGCGACGACCGCAGCCGCCCCACCAACGCCACCAGCGCAGCGCGATCCATCGGCGCCCGCTCGATCCGCGTGCCGTCGGGCCCGATGGCCAGCAGATAGACGCCATCGAAGGCCGGCATCACCGCCAGCAACGCCTCATCCGCACTGAGGCCAGCGCGCAGCGCGCCAAGATCGGGCCGCTCGCCCCCATGCGCTTCCACCCAGCGCGGATAGTCGCGGGCGATGGCGGCGCGCTCGGCATCGACCGTCGCCGCCACCTTAGCGCGTTCGGTCCGCGCCGCCGCGACCCCGCTGTCGGTCGCCAATGCCTTGAGCAGGCGGCTGTCTGCGGCCTGAAGCGTCTTGGTGCGGTCCTGCAAGCTGCGCACCCGCGCGGCCAGCGCCGGATCGGCGACCAGCCGCTGGGCGACCAGCCGGTTGGCCTGGGCGATGCGCGACCCGGCCAGGATCGCCATCGCGTCCAGCGCCAATGCGGCGTCCTGTGTCTGCCCCGCAACCGCCAGGATCGCGTCCAGCGCGGCCCGTTGCGCCTCGGTCAGTTCGGCATCATCATGGACACTGGCATCGTCGCGCAACAGGCCGACAAGCTGGCGCGCCGTCCCTCCGAGCGCCGCCCTGTCCGGTCCGGTCCAGGCCGACAGCATCGCCGCCTGCGCCAGGGGAATGGCGGGCGCATTATCGAGCTGGCGCGTTTCTGCCGCAAAGGCGGCGGCGGCAGCGCGCGCCTCTTCGTCCTGCCCCGCGGCGATCAACGCCGGTATCAGATAGGGATAGACGCGCTGGCCGATGTCCCGGTCCTCGTCCGATCCGGCGCGCACCCGCGCCAAGGCGGCGTTGAACCGCTCGACGCCTTGGTCGCGGCGGCCCTCCGCCAGCGCCGCCGATGCGGCGAAGGCGAGGGCGCGGGCCGATTGCGGACTATTGTCGCCCTCGATGGCGCGAAAGCCGCGTTCCGCCTCCATGAACAGCAATTCGGCGTCGGCATAGCGTTCCAGCGGGAGCAGCACGGTGCCGAGATTTTGCAGGCCGAACTGGAAATAAAGGCTGCCTGTCCCCACCGTGTCGCGCTTGATGGCGATGGCCCGCTGGAGATAATCGAGACTCTCATTGCGTCGGCCGGTGCGCGACAGCAGCAGGCCTAGTGCTTCGAGTGCGCGGGCATAGCTGGGATGTTTGCGATCGACATGATCGGTGGCGATGTCGACCGCCATGCGCGCATATTTTTCCGCTTCGCCATCGCGATCCGCGCGCTGCAGCATCTGGGCATAGCTGTAGTAAGAGCCGATCGTGTCGGGGCTGTTTGGCCCGGCCGCCGTGATCCGGGCATCCATGCTGGCCTTTTGCGCGTCCACCGCCTCGTCGTTGCGACCCAGCCGGGTCAGCGCCTGGGCGTGGGAAAAGGCTATGTTCGATCGCAGCATATGCGTCGATGGGTCCAGCTTGTCGGCGGGCGTGCGGGCGATATAGCCGTCCATATAGCCGCTGGCCTGCGCCAATATATCCGCTGCGCCGGTCACGTCGCCCAGCGCCGCCTGCACATAGCCCTTGATCGACAGGCCCTGCATCCAGGCCACGGGATAGGCGTCGGCGAAGGGCGCGAGCAGCGACAGGCCTTCATTGACGCGGGCCAGCGCGTCGGGATTCTTGCCGTCGATCTGGTCCATGGAGGACAGGTTGATTAAGGCGACCCCGGCGAGCGGATGCGGCCTGCCCGCCACCTTCATTTTCAGCGCGGCGGCATGCAGGCGAGCCCAGGCGTCGCGGGTCTTTTGCGACATGGACAGGGCATAATCGTCGCTGTCGAACAGGGCGACGGCCTGGCGTTCGAGCGCATAGAGCCGGGCATGGCGCGGGTCGCCGGGGGAGAAAGCCGCCGCGGTTTGTGCAGTCGCCGCCGCCGCATGGATCGGCAGGGCCAGCGCCATACACATGGCCGCATAGCGCGTGGAAAGCCGCATGACACTACCCCCGCTCTTCGATCGACCCGCCTGTCTCTTGGGTCGGCAACGGGCGGGCGTCAAGGCCGATGCGGCTGCGTAACCATCAGCCTAGCGTCAGCCGCCAATCCCAGCGCAGCGGATCGCCGTCCATCACCTCGACCCCGCGAGCGATCAGGGCGTCGCGAATCTCGTCTGACAAGGCGAAATCCTTTTCCGCCCTTGCGGCGGTGCGGCGTTCCAGTTCGGCCTCGATCTCCTCCGGCGTGATCTGGGCATCCTTGGGCTGCACCCGCAGGTCTGCGCGGGATAGCGTCAGCAGGTTGAGGCCCAGCGCCTGGTCGAAGGCGCCGATCAGGCAGAGCTTTTCGTCCACCGGCACCTTCTTCATGGCCGTCGCCTCTTCTAACAGGGGCAGGGCGCGCGGCGTCATAAGGTCGTCGGCGATCGCCGCATCGAACTGTTCGAGCAGCGGCACCAGCTTGGGATGCAGGTTGGCACGCAGATAGTCGAGACGCGGCGATTGCCAGGTCACGCCCTCGGCGCGCGCCTTCAACCCCTCGACACCCATGACCAGCCGCTTGAGCCGGGTCAGCGCGGCGGCCAGATTGTCGGCGCTGAATTCCAGTTCGCTGCGATAATGCGCGCCCAGGCACAGCAGGCGGTAGGCGAGCGGATGCACACCCGCATCGACGAGGCTGAACAGGGTGGTGAAGCCGCCCTTCGATTTGCTCATCTTCCCCTGCCGGTCGACGAGAAAGTTATTGTGCATCCACCAGCGCGCGCCGGTGAAGCCCGCCGCCGCCGCGCCGGGATCGCCGCAGCAGCTATGGAACGCCTGGTTCTGGGCGATTTCGTTGGGATGATGGATTTCGCGATGGTCGATGCCGCCGGTATGGATGTCGAACGGATGGCCAAGCTGCGCTTGCGACATGACCGAACATTCCAGATGCCATCCCGGCGCGCCCTTGCCCCATGGGCTGTCCCATTCCATCTGGCGCTTCTCGCCCGGCGGCGACTTGCGCCAGATGGCGAAGTCCGACGGATTGCGCTTGCCCGCGACCGGATCAATACGTCCGTGGGCGGCATCGTCCCGCCCGCCGGCCAGCGCGCCATAATCGGGCACGCTGCTGCTGTCGAAATAAAGGCCGCTGTCCAGTTCGTAGCAATGATCCGGCGCAATTCTTTCCGCAAATGCGATCATCTGGGGCACATAGTCGGTCGCGACCGTCCATTCGCTGGGCGACAGGATATTGAGGTCGGCGATATTCTGCTTGAACGCGTCCGTATAATGGGCGGCGATATCCCAGATGCTCTTGGCCGACGCGCGCGCGGCTGCCTCCATCTTGTCGTCGCCCGCATCGGCGTCGCTGGTCAGGTGCCCGACATCGGTGATGTTGATGATGTGGGTGACGGCCAGCCCCTTCCACAACAGCGTCCGGCGCAGCGTGTCGGTGAAGACATAGGCCCGCAGATTGCCGATATGGGCGTAATTATAGACGGTCGGACCGCAGCTATAGACGCGCGCATGATGATCCTCGATCGGCACGAATGGCTCGATCGTGCGAGTCAGGCTGTTGAACAGGCGCAGCGGCGCGGGGATATGCTGGTCGTCGGACATGGGGATATGCCATGTCGCGAAGCGGGACGGGGGTCAATCCTTCCCGATCTACCGGGAATAGAGAGTTATTTAGTTAGCTAAGTAACGAAAATGCGAAAGGCGATACAGGTGTCTGACTCGCCGTCGCTTTTGGAAGACCGTTTTGTCCGCGACGGCGTCACCCGGTCCGATTGTAATAAAATGTTGCAGGCGGGCCGATCCCTTGCAGCACCGCGTTACCCACCCGATATTTCTGATGCGGGCCGGGCCCCTCTGGCGACATGGATTTTCCCCCTGATCCTGTCGCGATGTCGGACCGCATCGGGTGCGCCCGGTGCAGGTTTTGCGGCGATTTGCCCCCTCTTGTCGTCGCAGGAGACCGCACCGGGCCACTCGAACCAAGTTTTTGGCCATTTTTAATGGAGCGAGTGTGTCCCATGAATAATCCCGTTCGCATGCCGGGCTATGGCGCCAGCCGGTCGGTCGATACCGATGCCGGGCTGCGTGCGCATATGCTGGGCGTTTTTCGTAATATGGGCCTCGGGCTGGTCATCACCGGGCTTGTGGCTGCTTTGATCGGCAATACGCCGGCGCTGGCCGCCGCCATTTATGGCACGCCCTTGAAGTGGGTGGCGATCTTCGCGCCGCTGGCCTTCGTCTTCTTCTTCAGCTTCCGAATCGAAAAAATGTCGACCGCGACGGCCCGCATGACCTTCTGGGCGTTCGCCGCGGTGATGGGCGTGTCGCTGGGCAGCGTGTTCTTGGTCTTCACCGGCGGCAGCATCGCACAGGCCTTCTTCTCGGCCGCGGTCATGTTCCTCGCCATGTCGCTGTGGGGCTATACCACCCAGCGTGACCTGACAAAGATGGGCAGCTTCCTGATGATGGGCCTGATCGGCATCATCGTCGCCAGCCTGATCAATGTCTTCCTGGGGTCTTCGGCGATGCAGATGGTCATCTCGATCATCGGCGTGGTGGTCTTCACCGGCCTGACCGCCTGGGATGTGCAGCGCATCAAGTCGGATTATTTTGTCTATGCGGGCCACGAGGTCGCGCAGAAGATGCAGGTTATGGGCGCGCTGTCGCTGTACCTGAACTTCGTCAACCTGTTCCAGATGCTGCTCAGCCTGACCGGCGAGCGGGAGTAAGCGGATGCGGGATCAGGCTGCCGTATCGGCCATGCTCTGCCCGGTCTGTCATGTCGGATTGGCGATGACGGACCGGCAGGGGGTGGAAATCGATTATTGCCCGCAATGCCGGGGCGTCTGGCTGGACCGGGGCGAGCTGGATAAGATCATCGAACGGTCAGGGCAGGGTGGTGGTGCGCCACCACCGCCGCAGCCGGCACCCTTCGGACAGGCAAGCTACCGCCCGGATCGCGATTATCGGGATGACGGGCGGGGCTATCCCAAGAAGCGCAAGAAAAGTTTTCTGGAAGAGCTGTTCGATTGAAAAAGGCTGGCCCAACCGGGCCAGCCTTTTGTTTATCAATGCGCCGCGCCCCAACTCGCGCCCGTGCCGATCTCCACGCCCAACGGGACGCTGAGCGTCACGATCGGTTCGGCGGCGCTTTCCATCACCCGGCGGATCACCGCGCTCGCGGCTTCGACGTCGCCTTCTGGCAGTTCAAACACCAGTTCGTCATGGACCTGAAGCAGCATCCGAACGCGGTTTAGCCCCGCCTGCTCCAGTGCTGGCCCCATGCGCGCCATCGCCCGTTTGATGATGTCAGCGCTGGTGCCCTGGATCGGGGCGTTGATCGCGGCGCGTTCGGCGCCCTGCCGTTCATGCTGGATCGGTGCGGCGATGCGCGGGAACCAGGTCTTGCGGCCGAACAACGTCTCGGTGAAGCCGTTGGCGCGCGCCTTTTCCAGCGTTTCGTTGATATAGACGCTGATGCCGGGGAAGCGCTCATAATAGCGGCTAATCATGTCCTGCGCTTCGTCCGCGCTGATCTCTAGTCGACCTGCCAGGCCCCAGCGCGAAATGCCGTAGAGGATGGCGAAGTTGATCGTCTTGGCGCGGCCGCGCGTCTCGCGATTGACCTCCCCGAACAATTGTTGCGCCGTGGCGGCGTGAATGTCCTCGCCCGCCGCGAAAGCGTCGCGCAGCGCAGGCACATCGGCCATATGGGCGGCCAGGCGCAATTCGATCTGGCTATAGTCTGCCGCGAGGATGACATTGCCCGGTTCCGCGACGAAGGCGTGGCGGATCTGGCGACCGATTTCGGTGCGGATCGGGATATTCTGAAGGTTCGGATCGGTCGAGGACAGCCTTCCAGTCTGCGCGCCGGTGAGGCTGTAGCTGGTGTGGACGCGGCCCGTGTCGGGGTTGACCTGCTGTTGCAGGGCGTCGGTATAGGTGGATTTGAGCTTGGACAGCTGCCGCCATTCCAGCACCAGCCCGCTGATCTTCGAGCCTTCGGCCTTCAATTTTTCCAGCACGGTGACGTCGGTGGAATAGGTGCCGCTCTTGCCCTTCTTGCCGCCCTTCAGCCCCATTTCGTCGAACAGGACGACGCCCAGCTGCTGGGGCGAGCCGATGGTGAAGGGGTGGCCGGCCAGGTCGAAGATTTCCGCCTCCAGTCCCGCCATCGATTGGGAGAAGGTGCCGGACAGGCGCGATAGCTGCTCGCGATCGACCTTGATCCCATGGCGCTCCATGGCTGCGACTACGGGGATCAGCGGCCGGTCGACCAACTGATAGACGCGGGTAACGCGCTCGGCCGCCAGGCGCTGCGACAGCTTGTGCCACAGCCGCCAGGTGACTTCTGCGTCTTCCGCGGCATAGGCGGTCGCCCGGTCGAGGGGCACATGGGCGAAGCTGATCGCTTTCTTGCCGGTGCCGGTGACCTCCTTGAAGCTGATGCAGGTGTGCGCCAGGTGGACGCTGGCGGCTTCATCCATGCCATGGCCGCCCAGCGACTTGCCAGCGTCGAGGTCGAAGCTCATCACCATCGAATCGTCGATCGGCGTCACCTCCAGCCCAACACGAGCCAGGACGTTGAGGTCATATTTGATATTATGGCCGACCTTTAGCACCGCATCGTCGGCGAGGAGCGGACGCAGCAGGCGGATCGCGGTGTCGAGCGGGATTTGCGGCGGCACTTCGCCAAACATGTCGTCGGCGGAACGGTGGGCGAGCGGGATGTAGCAGGCCCGGCCCGGCCCGGTGGACAGGCTGATGCCGACCAGGCCCGATTCCATGCTGTCCAGACTGTCGGTTTCGGTGTCGACCGCGACGACGCCCAGCGCATAGGCATTTGCGATCCAGGCTTCGAGTTGCTCTGTGGTGGTAACGGTTTCGTAAAGGGCACAATCGATCGGGGGGTGTTCCACAGCGGCCGGTGCGGCGGGCGGGGTGAGCGCGGAGGTAGCGGCCGCGGCGCTGGCCACCGCGACGGCGGCGGCGGGCGCGCCGAGGCGACCCAGCAGCGTCTTGAAACCATGATGCGACAGGAATTCCTGTAACGGCTCCTTGGGGATGCCCTTGAGCGTCAGATCGTCCAGCGGTTCGGGCAGGTCCATCGTATCGTGCAGCGCCACCAGCCGTCGCGAAAGCCGCGCCATGTCGGCATGGGCGATGAGGTTTTCCTGCATCTTGGATTTCTTCATGGCGGGCGCGGCGGCCAGTACGGATTCCAGGTCGCCATATTCGGTTATCAGTTTCGAAGCGGTCTTGGGGCCGATGCCCGGCACGCCCGGCACATTGTCCACGCTGTCGCCCATCAGCGCCAGTACGTCGCCTAGCTGTTCGGGCTGCACGCCGAATTTGCCGACCACATAGTCGGCCCCGCGCCGCTCATTCTTCATTGTGTCGTACATATCGACGCCAGGCTGGATCAGTTGCATCAGATCCTTGTCGGAGCTGACGATGGTGACATGCCAGCCCGCCGCGACCGCCGCCCTAGTGTAGGTGGCGATGATGTCGTCCGCCTCGAACCCGGCTTCCTCGATACATGGGAGGGAGAAGGCGCGGGTGGCGTCGCGGATCATGGGGAATTGGGGGACCAGATCCTCCGGCGCAGGCGGGCGGTGCGCCTTATACTGGTCGTACATATCGTTGCGGAAGGTGTGCGATCCCTTGTCCAGGATCACCGCCATATGCGTCGGCCCCTCCGCCTTGCCCAGCTCCTCGGCCAGTTTCCACAGCATGGTGGTATAGCCATAGACGGCGCCGACGGGCTGGCCATGCTGGTTGGTGAGCGGGGGAAGCTGGTGATAGGCGCGGAAGATATAGCCGCTGCCATCGACGAGATAGAGGTGATTCTGGGTCATGGGGAGGGGGATAGCGGGTTACGCGCCGCCTCTCCAGTGGGCAGCGGTCATGGGACTGTCCGCGACGGCTTGCTCGCTGCAACGCCTCATTATTTCTGCATCATTTCCGATGGGACAGTGCATATAGCGTCGCGGTCAAGGGGAGACGATGATGCGAGTGGGGCAGCGGATGATGCGGATGATGGGGTTGGCGGGGGCCGTGTTGGTCTTTGCGCCGGGCATGGCGATGGCGCAGGAGGCGCGCGATCTGTGCGCCGACCGGCCGGGCCTGGGCACGCCAGCCTGCACCGTGGACCAAGGGCGCTTGGTGGTGGAACTGGGGCTGGGCGATTGGACCCGGCAGCAGGATGCGGCGAGCCGGACCGACACGATCCAGGCGGGCGACGCGCTGGTGCGGCTGGGACTGGGCGATCATCTGGAGGCGCAGATCGGCTGGACCGCCTATGGCCATGTGCGCATCCGCGATCGTCTGAGCGGTGCCGTCGAGAAGGATAAAGGGGTGGGCGACGTGCTGGTGGCGCTGCGCCGGAACCTGTCCAACCCCGATGGATCAGGCTTTTCGATCGCGATCATGCCCTATGTCTCCTTGCCGACGGGCGGATCGGCGATTGGGGATGGCGACTGGGGCGCGGGGCTGATCGTGCCGGTGAGTTTCGACCTGGGCGGCGGCTTTTCGCTGGGCCTGACACCGGAAATCGACGCGGCGGTCGATGGGGATCGTGATGGCCGCCATATCGCATATGGCAGCGTCGCAGGACTGGGCTTTACGCTCAGCGACAGCGTGTCGGGATCGATCGAGGCGCAGGTGACGCGCGACGAAGACCCGGACGGTCATGCCACCGAAGCGCTGGGCGGCCTGTCCTTCGCCTGGCAGCCGTCGGACGATGTGCAGGTCGATATCGGCGCCAATATCGGGCTGAACGCGGACAGCGCGGACAGCCAGGTCTATCTGGGCGTGGTGCGGCGCTTCTGATCGCTCAGCGCGTTTCGTGGTTCGCCGCGACCGCTTTGGCCACCGCCTGCATCAGCGCCCAGCGTTCCGGTATGCCGACGGTGGTCGATCCGATCATGACCGCCACGGCATAGCTGGCACCGTCGGGCGCGGTCATGATGCCGATATCGTTGAAACCGGTCGAACGGGGCGGCAGATCCTGACCGGTGCCGGTCTTGTGCAGATAGTGCCAGCCCGGCGGCACCCCGCCTTTGATCCGCTGCGGTCCGGTCTTCGCCTCCGCCATGATCGACAGCAACAGGCGGGAGGAAGCGGGGGAAAGCATCTGGTTCTGCTTGAGCTTCGCCAGCGCCTGGACGATCGAGGAAGGGGCCGCGCCGTCGGGTGGGCTGGCGAGATAATTGTCGAGCGCCTTCACCCGCACCGACATGGGCAATTTGTTGCGGGCGGCGTAGAAGTTGCGGCCGATGGAGTAATCCTGCCGCCAGTCCATCCCGGCGGTGGCTGATTGCAACAGCCGTTCGCCCGGCCCAAAGCGAATATCCTTGATCATACGCCGCGCCAGAAAGCTGCGCACCGCTTCCGGTCCGCCGACCGCGCGCAGCAGCGTGTCGTTGGCGGTATTGTCGCTCTGCGTCATCGCGCGGCGCATCAGGTCGGAATAGCTGGTGGTCCAGCCGCCCTCCTTGGCGACCAGCGCTGCGGTCGGCTGGTGGAACAGGGTCAGGTCGTTGCGGGTGATCGTGGTCGTATCGGTGATGCGCAATTTGCCGCGATCGACTGCGTCCAGAAAGGTCATCGCCACCCAAAGTTTGGACACGCTCTGCTGCGGGAACAGGGCGGTGCCGTTCCACGCCACGGTCCAGTCCGCGCCGATCCGGCGGACGGCGATGCCGACCTTGCCGTTGAAGCTCTGGCCCAGATTGCGCACGACACTGACGAGCGCCGGGGGCGGCGTTTCATTCCGGTCGATATCGCGATAGGGGAGGGGCGGATTGGCGACCTGACGGATCGGCCAAGTATTGGTGGTGGGTTGCGGCTTTTGCGGGGGCGCGGCGGCTGCCTGCGCCGCTGGCGGCTCTGGCGCGCTCACACAGGCCGACAGCGCCGCAATCAACAGGACCAGGCGCGCAGAACCGCGCCGGCTTTTAGGTAATGTCATTAGCGTCCCCGCACTCTCTTGGCGTCATAGGGGCGGGCGGCTGGTGGCCCGGCAAGACCCATGCGACGAATGATTCCACAAATGCGATGTAAGGAGGATGAACGATGCAACCGATTGATCGGATGCGACATCGCTCAGTTGCGGTTCAGGACCGGCCGGGCAAGAAGGCGGCATGATCGATATAAGAATGGACAGGCGCGCGCTGATGATAGGTGCGCTGGCTGTGGGTGGTGCGATGTGGAGTGGGGTGGCGCAGGCCGCGCCGTTCGTGTCGCGGCGGATCGCGTTGAATGTGCGGGGCGAGGGGCCCGATGTCGTCCTGATCCCCGGTCTGGCCAGTGGTCCGGGCATCTGGAACGGCGTGCTGGGTGGGGTGCCGGGCTATCGCTATCATCTGGTCCATGTGCGCGGTTTTGCGGGGCTGGCGGCGGAAGCCAATGCCAGCGGCGCGCTGGTCCAGCCGGTCGCCGACGAGATCGCCCGCTATATCGCCGCGGCCGGGCTGAAGCGGCCGGCAATTGTGGGGCATAGCATGGGCGGCACGCTGGCGATGCTGCTGGGCCTCAAAGGCCTGGCGCGGCGAGTGATGGTGGTCGACATGCTGCCCGCCGGGGCAGCGATGGTCGGCGGGACGGCCAGCGGCATGGGCTTTCTGGCCGACCAGTTGAGCGGTTATCTGACCGGCACGTTGGCGGGGCGGCGCTATCTGGCGCAGATGGTGGCGCAGACGCCGGGTGCCAAGGGCAGCGACCCCGATGTCATCGCCAATGCGCTGCGCGACCTGGCGAATATCGATCTGACGCCCCAATTGCCGCGGCTCGCCGCACCGTTGGAGGTCGTCTATGCGGTCGGCAGCGATGCCGAGCAGGCCGCCGCTATCACCAGCCGGTTCCGGACCGCCTATGCGCCGTGCAAAGCCGCTTTGCTCAAGCCGATCGGGCCGAGCGGTCATATGGTCATGGGCGACCAGCCGACGCGCTTCAATGCGGCGTTGAAGGCATTTCTGGCGGCGTGACATGGGTCGGATCATGTCCTGGAAAGCGACTGTAGGAAAGAGCCGTCGGCCTTAAGGCGCCAATACCGTGTCCACCGCCTGCGCCAAGGTTTCGGGATAGTCGAGTATATAGTGCAGGCCCCGGCTTTCCCTGCGATGGAGGGCGGAGCGGACAATCAGCCGGGCGACTTCGAGCAGGTTGCGCAGTTCGATGAGGTCGGGGGTGACTCGGAAATTGCCATAATAGTCGTCCACCTCCTGCGCCAGCAGGGTGACGCGATGCTGCGCGCGCTCCAGCCGCTTGGTGGTGCGGACGATGCCGACATAGTCCCACATGAAGCGACGGATTTCCTTCCAGTTGTGCTGGACGATGACTTCCTCGTCGCTGTTGGTAACGCGGCTTTCGTCCCACGGCCGAATTGGCGGGGGGGCGGGCAGATCGTCCCAATGCGCGCGGATATGCTTGGCCGCCGCTTCGCCGAAGACGAAACATTCGAGCAGCGAGTTGGAGGCGAGGCGGTTCGCTCCATGGAGGCCGCTCTCGCTGACTTCGCCCGCCGCATAGAGGCCCGGCAGGTCGGTGCGGCCGTCCAGGTCGATCACCACGCCGCCGCAGGTATAATGTTGCGCGGGGACGACCGGGATCGGCTCCTTCGTGATGTCGATGTCGAGATCCAGCAGCCGCGCGTAGATGGTCGGGAAGTGATGCCGCACGAAAGCGGGGTCTTTATGGCTGATGTCGAGATGGACATAGTCGAGGCCAAGCCGCTTGATCTCATGGTCGATGGCGCGGGCGACGATATCGCGCGGGGCCAGTTCCTCGCGCGGGTCGAAGCGGGGCATGAACCGCTCGCCGCCGCCCGGCACGCCGGGGGGGAGTTTCAGGTGTCCGCCTTCGCCGCGCACCGCTTCGGTAATCAGGAAATTCTTGATCTCCAGATTGTAGAGGCAGGTCGGGTGGAACTGGTTCATTTCCATGTTCGACACGCGGCACCCCGCGCGCCAGGCCATGGCGATGCCGTCGCCGGTCGCTCCCCTGGGCGCTGTCGAAAAGAGATAGGTGCGGCCCGCGCCGCCGGTGCACAGGATCGTCGCCCGGCCCAGCAGCGCGTCGACCCGCTTGGTCTTCTTGTTGAAGGCATAGACGCCCCAGACATGGCCGTCGCCTGAATAGCGTTCCCCATGCCGCGAGGTGATGAGGTCGATCGCGACCATATCCTCCATCAACGTGATGTTGGGATTGGCGCGCGCGGCCTTGAGCAGGGCGACCTGCACCGCATGGCCGGTGGCGTCATCGACATGGATGATGCGGCGGTGGCTGTGCCCGCCTTCGCGCGTCAGGTGCCAGCGCTCGCCAAACTCCTCGCCCCCGTTGAAGGGCACGCCGAGCGCAGCAAGACGATCGATGGCGGCGGGGGCTTCGGACACGACGAACTCGACCGTGGCGCGATCGTTGAGGCCCGCGCCTGCGACCATCGTATCTTCGACATGCGCCTCGAAACTGTCACCGGCGTCGAGTACGGCGGCAATGCCGCCTTGCGCCCAGTTGGTGGACCCGCCATCCAGCGCGCCCTTGGCCAGCACCAGCACCTTGCGATCCTGCGCAAGGTTGATGGCGGCCGTCAGCCCCGCCGCGCCGGAACCGATGATGATGACGTCATGGGTGGTGGTGGTCATTATTGTTCCTGCTCCCCTCCCGCTTGCGGGAGGGGCCGGGGGTGGGCCTGCGCAAGGGTGGCGATAATTCGCGACAGAACGCCGTCCAGGTGCCCCATCACATCTGCATTTGAAAAGCGCAAGATTGTGAACCCTTCCCTGCGGCAATATTTGTCCCGGCGCGCGTCATAGTCGGCGCTGAAGCCATGGCTATGGCCATCCAATTCAACAATCAATTTGGCTTCTCGGCAGAGGAAGTCAGCGGAATAGGGGCCGATAGGCATTTGGCGGCTAAACTTATGACCGTTTAATTGGCGGTTGCGCAGATGTTGCCACAGCAACCGTTCGGGTAGTGAGGCTTCATTCCTCAAAGATTTTGCGCGAGCGGTATCCCTTTGTTTGAAGGTTGGCGCTGGCCCACCCCCCAGCCCCCTCCCGCTTGCGGGAGGGGGAGTCACTCGGCCGCCGCCGTCAAATTCAGGAACACATCCTCCAAATCCGGGTCGCGGGTCACCACGTCCACGATCGCCAGCCCGCTAGCCTGCACGGCGCTGAGCACCTGGCCGGCATTGGCGCGGTCCTTCATATAGGTGATGGTCAGGGTGCGGTCGTCCGACAGGTCTATTTTCTCGAAACAGGGGGCGTCGGGGATCATCGTCACGTCGCGATCCACCGTGACCTGAACGACCTTTTCCTGCGCCATCGCCAGCAATTCGCGGGTCGGCTTGTCGGTGATGAGCTGGCCATGGTTGATGATGCCGATGCGGTCGCACAATTGCTCGGCTTCTTCCAGATAATGGGTGGTCAGCACAATCGTCACGCCCAGGGCGTTCAATTCGCGGACATATTCCCAAAGCTGCTGGCGCAATTGCACGTCCACGCCCGCAGTCGGTTCGTCCAGCACCAGGATCGGCGGGCTGTGCACCATCGCCTTGGCCACCAGCAGGCGGCGCTTCATGCCCCCCGACAGCGTGCGGGCATAGGCATGGGCCTTGTCGTCCAGATGCACCGCGCGCAGCAATTCCATCGTGCGGCGGCGGTCCTTGGGCACCCCGTAGAAGCCGGCGGTGTTTTCCAGCGTCTCGAACGGGGTGAAGAAGGGATCGAAGACAATTTCCTGCGGCACGATGCCGATCGAGTTTTTCGCGTTGCGGGGGTGGGCGTCGATGTCGAAGCCCCAGATGCTGACGTCGCCTGCGCTCTTGTTCACCATGCCCGCCAGAATGTTGATCGTGGTCGATTTGCCCGCGCCGTTGGGGCCAAGCAGGCCGTAGATCTGGCCGCGCGGGATCGACAGGTTGATGCCGTCAAGCGCGCGCTTGCCGCCCTTATAGACTTTGGTGAGGTTGCGGATTTCGATCGCGGGGGCTGGGCTGTCGGTCATGGCTCAACTCTATGGGGATCGAACCGGGCAAAAGGAAGAGGATCAAAAGTCTTCCGCGATTTCCATGAGGCCCAGCAGCGTCTTGGGCGCGATCTGGCGCCAGCTGGCGCGGAGGCGGTCCGCGATATGGTCCCAGTCGGTGTCACCCAGGTCGAGGCGGATGCCGACCCAGTCGGCCCCGAAATAGGCGGGGCGGTAATAGCGGTCCGGGTCGGCTTCCATCAGGGTCGCCTGTTCTTCCGGCGCGGTGGTTTTGACGAGGATGGCGATGATGCCGTCGCCATGATGGTCGCGGGTGAAGTAGGCAAATTTCTTGCCCTTCACGATGCCGAAGCACGGCATGCCGTGCGAGACGATCTCGTCCGCCTGCGGCAGGGCGAGCGCTGTTTCGCGCACCTTGTTCAGCAGCCAGTCGGGCTGGCGGTCGCGGGTGACGAAGGCGGCGAGGGTGCGGGAATAGAGCTGATGTTCGGCGATCAGGATGCGGGCGGCGAGGCTATCCGCGCTATCGCCGGGCAGGATCGCCACCGGGGTCTGGCCCAGCACCGGACCATCGTCCAATTCGGCGGTGACGATATGGACCGAGCAGCCGGCATGGCTGTCGCCCGCGTCGATCGCGCGCTGGTGAGTGTCGAGGCCCTTATATTTGGGCAACAGGCTGGGGTGGATGTTGAGCATCCGGCCGTCCCATGCCGATACGAATTCGGGCGAGAGCAGGCGCATGTAACCGGCGAGGGCGACATAGTGTGCGCCCGCGGCGCGGAGTTGCGCGTCGATGATCTGGTCGAATTCGGCGCGCTTGAGGCCTTTATGGCTCTGGCCAAAGGTCGCGATACCCTCTGCGGCGGCGAGGGTCAGGCCGGGGGCTTGCGGATCGTTGGCGGCGACCAGGACGATCTCATAGGGGCAGTCGTCCGCCTTCGCCGCGTAGAGCAGGGCCGCCATGTTGGAGCCGCGGCCGGAAATCAGGACGCCGACTTTTGCTTTGTGCATAACAACTTCCGTTCGGTTCGGGCGAAGTCGAGAACCCTGGCGCGACCGTTTCTCGACTTCGCTCGAAACGAACGGAGGGTGGACATGTTAGCCCAGATGCGTCGCCGACCAGTCGGCCTTGGCGCTCCAGGTTTCGGTGGAGCCGCGCACGGTGCAGCCCTTGTCCCCCGCCTGGACTTCGCCGATGCGGAAGGCGGTTTCGCCCGCATCCTCCAGCGCCTTGGTGACGGCGGCGACATGGGCTTCGTCCACGGCCAGCACCATGCCGACGCCGCAGTTGAAGGTGCGCGCCATTTCCGCCGGTTCGATATGGCCCTGCGCCTGGAGGAAGGCCATCAGGCGCGGCTGTTCCCAGGCGTCGGCGTCGACCGTAGCATGGCAGTCGTCGGGCAGGACGCGGGGGATATTTTCCAGCAGGCCGCCCCCGGTGATGTGGGCGAGCGCGTGGATCATGCCGGCGCGGACCAGCGGCAGCAGGCTTTTCACGTAAATTTTGGTCGGCGCCATCAGCGCGTCGATCAGCAGCAGGTCCTGATCGAAGATCGCCGGGCGATCGAGCCGCCATCCCTTGTCGGCGGCGAGGCGACGGACCAGCGAAAAGCCGTTTGAGTGGACGCCGGAGGAGGCGAGGCCGATCAGGACGTCGCCGGGCTTGACGCGATTGCCGGTCAGAACCTTCGTCCGTTCGACCGCACCGACGCAGAAGCCGGCCAGGTCATAGTCGCCATCGGCGTACATGCCGGGCATCTCGGCGGTTTCGCCGCCGATCAGCGCGCAGCCGGCCATGCGGCAGCCCTGCGCGATGCCGGCGATGACGCGCTCGGCGACGCCGCTCTCCAGCTTGCCGGTGGCGTAATAGTCGAGGAAGAAGAGGGGTTCGGCGCCCTGGACGATCAGGTCGTTGGCGCACATGGCGACCAGGTCGATGCCCACGCCATCATGGCGGTCATGGTCGATCGCGAGTTTCAGCTTGGTGCCGACGCCGTCATTGGCGGCAACCAGCAGGGGATCATCAAAGCCCGCGGCCTTGAGGTCGAAAAAGCCGCCAAAGCCGCCCAGTTCGGCGTCGGCGCCGGGGCGGCGGGTGGCCTTGGCCAGGGGCGCGATGGCGCGGACAAGGGCGTTGCCCGCGGCGATGTCGACGCCGGCCTTGGCGTAGCTATAGGATTCGTTCTCGCTCATGGGGACGGCCCGTAGAGCAAGCGGCGCGAAAACGGAAGGTCGCTTGGGTTCACGCTTGGCATGTCGGGCAATTGTCGCCAAAAGGGCGCGCGTGAGCCTGAGCCAGACCATTTCCCGCCCCGCAGCCCTGTTGCGCCTGCTCTCGCGGCCGGTCCAGATCGCGATCGCCATCGCGCTGGGCCTCGCCGCCGCGGCGCTGTTCGCGCAGATGGAGGGGGAGCGCGGGGTGCCGCCGATCGCCAGCGGCGGCGATTTCGAGGTGCGCGGGGTCAAGGTCGATGTGTTCGCCAGGGATGCCGATACGGCCCGCTATGCCGGATGGCGCATGGCGCAGCGGCAGGCCTGGCGGATGCTGTGGACCCGCACCCATGGCGGCGGCGGCGCGCCGGCCCTGTCCGATTCGCAGCTAGAAGCGATGATTTCGGGCATCGAGATCGAGTATGAGCAGGCCGGGCCGACGCGCTATGTCGCGACACTGGGCATATTGTTCGACCGGGCGCGGACGGGCGCGCTGCTGGGCGTGTCGGGCAATGTGATGCGATCGCCGCCTTTGCTGGTGATTCCGGTGCTGTGGGACGGCGGATCGGCCGTGTCCTATGAGCGTACCAATGAATGGCAGAAGGCCTGGGCGCGATATCGCACCGGCGACAGCGCGATCGATTATGTGCGGGTGGCGGGATCGATTGCCGATCCCATCCTGCTTAACGCCGGCCAGACCGGGCGGCGCGGGCGGCTTTGGTGGCGCGTACTGCTCGACCAATATGGCGCGGCCGACGTGGTGATCCCGATCGCGCGGCTGGACCGCGCCTATCCCGGCGGGCCAGTGACCGGCACCTTCACCGCGCGCTATGGTCCCGACAACAGCCTGATCGGCAGCGTGACGCTGCGCGCGTCGAACGACAGCGGCCTGGCCAAGATGCTGGACGAAGGCGCGCGCCGGATCGACGAACTCTATATCCGGGCGCTCAACGATGGCCGTTTGCGGCCCGACCCGTCGCTGATCATCGAGGAGCCGGTCGATCCGGCCGCGCTGGAGATCGAGAATGCGACAGAGGCGCCGGTCGAGGCGGTGGAATTGCCGGGCGTAGTCACGACTGGCACGAGCTTCTCTATCCAGTTCGACACGCCCGATGTCGGATCGATCGGTGCGGGCGAATCCACGGTGCGGTCGATCCCCGGCGTGCGGGTCGCCAATACCAGCAGCCTGGCGCTGGGGGGCACGTCGGTGATGCAGGTGACGTTCGACGGCACGGCCGACATGCTGCGCGCGGGATTGCAGGCGCGGGGGTATAATGTGGCGGTCTCCGGCACGACGTTGCGGATCACGCGGCGACAGGCGTCCCCGCCCCCGCAATGAGCCAGATCAGCCTGCCCTTCGAATGGCATGGGGGGCCAAATGATGGCGACTTTCTGGTCAGCGACGCCAATGCGCAGGCTGTCGCGCATCTGGAACGCTGGCGCGAATGGCCGCTGTCGGTGAGCGTGCTGATCGGCCCGCCGCGGTCCGGCCGATCGACGCTGGCGCGCCATTTCGCGCGGATGAGCGGCGGCGACATCATTGATGATGCGCAAGGGCAGGATGAGCATCGGCTGTTCCATGCCTGGAACGCGGCGCAGACCGAACGGCGGCCATTGCTGATGGTGGGGAATGCGCCGCCGGCGACCTGGACCGTGGCGCTGCCCGATCTGCGATCGCGGCTGGCGGCCGCGCCCCATGTCGCGATAAACGAGCCGGACGAGGCGCTGGCCCGCGCGCTGATCGAGCGAGCGTTCGACACCGCAGGCGCAAGCTATGCCGCCGACCTGCCCGAATGGCTGGTGCGCCGGGTCGAACGCAGCTATGGCGCCATTGCCGCGGTCACGCGTCTGCTGGATCAGGCCGCATTGTCATCTGGACGCAAGATTTCTGTCGCACTGGCGAAAGAGGCTCTGCAATCCGCAGGCTTTCTGCCTATAGTCCCGCCCGATCCCCCCCCTCTGCAACGCGAGTAATCCGTGGCCGAAGCCGATCCCTCCGCCAGCCTGGCGCTGCCCAGCGACCGTTATTTCAACCGCGAGCTGTCCTGGCTGGCGTTCAACCAGCGCGTGCTGGAGGAGGCGATGAATCGCGCCCATCCGCTGCTGGAGCGGCTGCGCTTCCTGTCGATATCCGGCGCGAACATGGATGAATTCTTCTCCGTCCGGGTCGCGGGGCTGAAGGGGCAGCAGTTGCAGGATGTCGACCTGCGCTCCGCCGACGGGCTGACCCCTGCACAGCAACTCGGCGCGATCAGCGAGGAAAGCACCCGGCTGATGCTGGCGCAGCAGAAGGTGTGGGGCGCGGTGCATGACGAACTGGCGCAGGTGGGCATCGAGGTGATCGGGCCAAGCAGCGAAATGGACGAAGCCTGCGACCAGTGGCTGCGCGAGCATTTCCTGACGCAGATTTTCCCGATCCTGACGCCCCAGGCGCTGGACCCGGCGCATCCCTTTCCCTTCATCCCCAATCAGGGGCTGTCGATCATCTTCGACCTGGAGCGATTGTCGGACAAGCAGCCGATTCGCGAACTGGTGATGATCCCGCCGACGCTGGCGCGGTTCGTGCGGATTCCGGGCGATCTGGCGCGCTACATGGCGCTGGAGGCGGTGATCCGGCGCTTTTCGGCGGACCTGTTCCCCGGCTATCGCGTCCGCAACAGCGGCGTGTTCCGCATCATCCGCGACAGCGACATCGAAATCGAAGAAGAAGCCGAAGATCTAGTCCGCCATTTCCGCAGCGCGATCAAGCGGCGGCGGCGCGGCCGGGTGATCCGCATGGAGATTGAGGAGCGCATCCCCGCACCGGTCGAGGAGATGTTGCAGGACATGCTCCAGGGCCATGAGGCGGTGGTGGTCGAGGTCGAGGGGTTTGTCGGCATAAGCGACCTGTCCGGCATCGTAGATGCCGACCGGCCCGATTTGAAGTTCGAACCCTATGTGCCGCGCTTCCCCGAACGTATCCGCGAATATGGCGGCGATTGCTTCGCCGCGATCCGCGCCAAGGACATCGTCGTTCATCATCCCTATGAGGCGTTCGACGTCGTCGTATCCTTCTTGAAACAGGCGGCGATCGACCCGGATGTGGTGGCGATCAAGCAGACGCTGTATCGCGCGGGCAAGCAGTCGGCGATCATCCGCGCGCTGATCGACGCGGCGGAGGCGGGCAAGTCGGTGACCGCGGTGGTCGAGTTGAAGGCGCGGTTCGACGAGGAGCAGAACCTCATGTGGGCCGACGCGCTGGAGCGGGCGGGCGTGCAGGTGGTCTATGGCTTTATCGACTGGAAGACCCACGCCAAGATTTCCATGGTAATCCGTCGCGAGGGCGAGCAGTTTCGCAGCTACTGCCATTTCGGGACGGGCAATTATCACCCGATTACGGCGCGGATTTATACCGACCTCAGCTTCTTCACGGCCGACCCGGCCTATAGCCGCGACGCCGCCGCGCTGTTCAACTACATCACCGGCTATGTCGAGCCGGAGCGGCTGGAGAAGCTGGTCATGTCGCCGCGCGATCTACGCGATACGCTGTGCCGCCTGATCGACGCGGAAATCGACCATGCCCGCGCCGGGCGGCCGGGCAATATCTGGGCGAAGATGAACAGCGTGGTCGATCCGGCGATCATCGAGAAGCTGTATGCGGCAAGCAATGCGGGGGTGCAGATCGACCTGATCGTGCGCGGCATATGCTGCCTGCGGCCTGGCGTGCCTGGCATGTCGGAGAATATCCGGGTCAAGTCGATCGTCGGGCGCTTTCTGGAGCATAGCCGCATCGCGGTGTTCGGCAACGGCAAGGCGCTGCCCAATAATGGGGCGAAGGTGTTCATCAGCTCGGCCGACTGGATGCAGCGCAATTTCGACCGGCGGGTCGAGTTCATGGCGCCGATCGAGAATCCGACGGTGCATGACCAGATATTGGACCAGGTGATGGTCGCCAACCTGATCGACAGCGAACAGAGCTGGTCGCTCGACAGCGAGGGCCAGTATACCCGGCTGGACGCGGGTGAGAAGCCGTTCAACCTGCACCGTTATTTTATGACCAACCCGTCGCTGTCCGGGCGCGGCGCGGCGCTGGACAATGAAGCGGTGCCGACATTGCGCCTGCGTGGGCGCGCCTGATGAATTCGATGCTCAGCCGCGTGCGCGCCGCCGCCGAAAGCATGGCGACGTCCCCGCAACCGGCGCATGCGCGCACCGCGATCATCGACATTGGGTCGAACAGCGTGCGCCTGGTCATCTATGACGGGCCGCGCCGTATCCCCTTCACCCTGTTCAATGAGAAGGTGATGGCGGGACTGGGCGCGTCGCTGGCCAGGACGGGCGCGATCGAGCCGGAGGCGATGGACCGGGGGCTGCGCGCCGTAAGCCGCTTTGCCCATCTGTGCCGGGCGATGAAGGTGAGCGAGATACGCTGCGTCGCCACCGCCGCGGTGCGCGATGCGACCAATGGGCCAGAGTTCATCGCGCGCGCCAAGGCTATGGGCCTGACCGTGGAACTGCTGACCGGGGCGCAGGAGGCGATCGGCGCGGCGATGGGGGTGCTGTCGGGCATTCCCGATGCGGACGGGATCGTCGGCGATCTGGGCGGCGGCAGCCTGGAGCTGGCGCGGATTCGGGGCGGGGTGGTGGAGCAGACGATTTCGCTGCCGCTGGGCGTTCTGCGCCTGCCGCAAATCCGGGCCAAGGGGCCGCGGATGCTGGAGCGGATCGTGGTCAAGATGCTGGAGAAGGCGGGATGGACGCCGGAGCCGGACCTGCCCTTTTACCTGGTCGGCGGGTCTTGGCGCGCGCTGGCGCGGTTCGACATGCAGTTGACCAGCTTTCCGCTGCCGGTCGTCCACCAATATGAGATGACGGCGGCGCGGGCCGAGCAACTGACCCGGATCGTCAGCCATGTCGACCGGACGCGGTTGAAGCAGATCCCGGCGATGACGGGATCGCGCGTGCCGACGCTGCCCGATGCAGCCGCCTTGCTGTCCGTCGTGGTGCGGCAGTTGAAGGCGAGCCGACTGGTCGTGTCGGCCTATGGCCTGCGCGAAGGGCTGCTCTATGAGGCTTTGCCCGAAGATATCCGGGCGGATGATCCGCTGCTGGTCGCGGCGGAGGCGGAAGGGGAGGCGCAGGCGCGCTTTCGCGGCCACGGCGACCGGATCGACAAATGGATCGCCCCCTTGTTTGCCGATGACGATGCCGCAGCGCGGCGCATCCGCCGGGCCGCCTGCCTGCTGGCCGATGTGGGATGGCGCGCGAACCCCGATTTCCGGGCCGAACGGGGTGTCGAGATTGCGCTGCACAGCAATTGGGTGGGGATCACCGCGCCGGAGCGGGGGATGCTAGCGCAGGCGCTCTACAGCCATTTTGGCGGGGGCATGAGTTGTCCCCCGGGTGTTGAGATGCTGGCGCCGCCCGAAGCGCTGCACCGGGCGGCGCTGTGGGGGCTGGCCATCCGTTTGGCCCAGCGCCTGTCCGGCGGCGTCGAAGGGCCGCTGGCGGTGTCGCAACTGAGCCGGACCGAGGGGCAGATCGAATTGCAACTGCGCGACGGGGACGCCGACCTTTATGGCGAGACGGTCGAGCGGCGGTTGCGCAACCTGGCGCAGGCGATGGGGGTTAAATATCGGTTGTTGCGGTGAGGGCGCTCCCCCTCTTCCAACTTCGCCTAGCCGCTATGCGGCGAGGCTGCGTATCCTTCTCTCCCGCGGGGAGAAGAAAGGGGCAGCCGCTAGCAACTCTTCCCCCATTGCATGAATCCCGGTAAGGGCGGCCGATGACTGCTTTGCCCGCGCCCATCAGCCGTTCGCTCTTCGCTTTCTCGATCTTCTATGGCGGGATGGTCTGCATCGCCGGCGTGCTGGGCAACAAGCAGGTGGCGTTGGGGCCGCTGGCGGGGATCGGGCCGATGGTGGGCTTAGGACCGCTGGCGGTGGAGGCGGGGATTTTCGCTTTCCTGTTGCTGGTCACCATTTCCAGTGCGGTGGCGGAACTCCATGGCCGCGCCGTCGCCAATCGGCTGGTGCAGATCGGTTTCCTGCCGCTGATCGCGTCGATCCTGTTGTCGATCGTCGTGCTGGCGGCGCCGGCGGCGGGCGACATGGACCCTAAGCGGGCAGAAGCCTTTGCCATGATGATGGGTGGGACGCCGCGTATCTGGCTGGGCGGGATCATCGCCTATGGCATTTCACAGACGTTGAACGTGACCCTGTTCGCGATGTTGAAAGGGCGGGAGGGCGCGCGCCTGTTGTGGCTGCGGGCGGCGGTCGCCAGCATACTGTCGCAGATCGTGGATACGCTGCTGTTCGTGACGATCGCCTTTTACGGGGTGTTCCCGATCGGCGAATTGCTGCTGGGGCAGATGCTGGCCAAGGTGCTGTTGTCGGCCATATTGGTGCCGCCGGTCATCTATCTGCTGGTGGCGCTGGGGCGGCGGCTGGATCGCAACTGAGACAAGGAGTGCGACAGTTGTGAGCGGGTTGCGATTATCGTTAGTTGGCGAACTAACTATATGAAGTTGGGGCGTATGATGCGGCGATGGGGAGAGCCTGCTGACGTCAGGGCGATCCAGCCTGTTCCGTTCGTTTCGAGCGAAGTCGAGAAACATGGGCGTGGCGCTATCGACTTCTCGACTTCGCTCGAAGCGAACGGGATAATGTAAAGTCACCCCTCGTCAGCGTGAGACTGGGCTCCTGCCTTCGCAGGAGCACGGTGGGAGTGTGCGCAAACCTTGCGGCGGGCTGCATATGGCCTTATGCGCCCGCGCATGAACAGCAAGCACGCCCCCGATCCCGCGCTCCTGGCGAAGGCCGAAACCCTGGTCGAGGCGCTGCCCTATATGCAGCGTTATGCGGGCAAGACCTTCGTTGTGAAATATGGCGGCCATGCGATGGGCGATCCCGAAGCGGCGCGCGATTTCGCCGAGGATGTCGTGCTGATGAAAGCGGTGGGCATCAATGTCGTCGTCGTCCACGGCGGCGGGCCGCAGATCGGTGCGATGCTGAAGAAGCTGGGCGTCGAATCGCAGTTCGTGGGCGGCTTACGGGTGACCGATGCGGAAACCGCCAAGATCGCCGAAATGGTGCTGGCCGGATCGATCAACAAGGAAATCGTCGGCTGGATCGCAGGCGCAGGCGGGCGCGCGGTCGGCATTTCAGGTAAGGATGGGGGCCTGGTCCTGTGTGAAAAGGTCGGCGGCCGGCGCGAGGCGGACCCCAATTCGGGGATCGAGCGCAATGTCGACCTAGGCTTTGTCGGCGATCCGGTGTCGGTCGATCGGCGCATATTGGATACGCTGGCGCAGGCGGGCATCATCCCGGTCGTCGCGCCGGTGGGCATCGGCGTGGATGGCCATACCTATAATGTGAACGCCGACACGATGGCGGGCGCGATCGCAGCCGAACTCAACGCGTCGCGCTTCTTCCTGCTGACCGATGTTGCGGGCGTGCTGGACAAGCAGGGGCAGTTGCTGAGCGACCTCGATCCCGCGGCGATCGCCGTGCTGCAACAGGACGGCACGATCAGCGGCGGGATGATCCCCAAGCTGGAAACCTGCGTCCGCGCGGTCGAGGGCGGGGTGGACGCCGCGGTCATATTGGATGGCCGGGTGCCGCACGCGATGCTGCTGGAAATTTTCACCGACCAGGGTGCTGGTACGCTGGTGCGGAAATAAGGAACGCCCGATGACACTGACCTCTCTGATCGTCCCGGCCTATAGCCAGATGTTGGGCACGCTGTCGGGCTGGCTGGACAAGGCGCAGGCGCAATTGCCCGCCGGACAGGCGGAGGCGTTGCTGTCGGCGCGGCTGGCCCCGGACATGTATCCGCTGGCGACGCAGATCCGCTTTGCCTGCGTGCAGGCGCATGAGGCGGTCTATCGGTTGCAGGGGGAGGCGTTTCCCGCCTCGCTGGACGTGCTGCTGAACGAGGGGCGCGAGGCGGGGGAGCGGCCCGGTTCGATTGCGGACGCGAAGGCGCGGATCGGCGAGGCCATCGCGCTGTTGGAGAGCCTGTCGGCCGATGCGCTGGATATGGTTGAAGGCGCGCCGGTCGAACATGCGCTGCCCAATGGCATCATCCTGGACCTGACCGCGGAGCAATATGCGCGCGACTGGACACTGTCGCAATTTTATTTCCACCTGATGATCGCCTATGCGATCCTGCGGGCGCAGGGGGTGGCGCTGGGCAAGGCGGACTATGTCGCCCATATGTTCGGCCATATCCGGCCGGGGACGATGCCGGGCTGACCTGTCGTTGGTAGAATAAGCATCGCGCGCCGCTTGTGGCGGGATGCCCCCGCCGCTAGATATGCCATCACATTCGCGGCAGCGCAGCATGGAAGGCCGGTAGCTTGTTGGAACTTCTCAACGCCCTGAACGGCATCGTCTATATTGTGCTGGAGGCGGTCTGGTGGATCATCATCGTGCAGGCGGTGTTGAGCTGGCTGATTGCGTTCAACGTCATCAATACGTCGAACGAATATGTCCGCAACGGCCTCTATGCGCTCGATCGGATGACCGAGCCGCTCTATCGCCCGGTGCGCAAGGTGTTGCCCGATCTGGGCGCGCTGGATCTGTCGCCGATGGTGGTGTTGCTGGCGGTGATCATATTGCAAGGGCCGGTGCGCGAAAATCTGTTCGCGGCGCTGATGCGGGCCGCGGCCTGAATCCTGTCTGCCCGCATCCTGTATGGACGGTAGCGGGCGACGACCTGCTGATCGCCGTTCGGCTGACGCCGGGTGCGGCGCGGGACGATATCGGCGGGTATTGGGTTGATGAGCGCGGCGCGCGCTGGCTGTCCGCGCGAGTCCGGGCCGTGCCGGAAAAGGGCAAGGCTAATGGCGCGTTGATCGCGCTGCTGTCGAAACGGCTGGATTGGCCCAAGGGGGCGATTTTGCTGGAATCGGGCGACACCAACCGGCTAAAGCGGTTGCGGATTATTGGCGGGGGCGCGGCGTTGGCGCGCCTGACCGCCCTTCTCGACACATGGGTAGAATTGACATGACCATCGGCAAGCTCATCGACGGCAAGGCGTTCGCCGCCACCCTGCGCGACAAGGTGGGCGAAGGCGTTGCGGGCTTTGTCGAAGCGACCGGGCGCAAGCCGGGGCTGGCCGTGGTGCTGGTGGGCGAAGACCCGGCGAGCAGCGTCTATGTCCGGTCCAAGGGCAAGATGACGATCGCAGCGGGCATGGAAAGTTTCGAGTTCAAGCGGCCCGACAGCATCGGCGAGGAGGATCTGCTCGACCTGATCGAGGAGTTGAACCAGGACGACCGGGTGGACGGCATATTGGTGCAGTTGCCGCTGCCCGCGCATATCGACGAGGCCGCCGTGATCGGCGCGATCGATCCGGCCAAGGATGTGGACGGGTTTCATGTCGTCAATTCGGGCAAGCTGGCGACGGGGCAGGAGGCATTGGTGCCGTGCACGCCGCTGGGCTGCATCATGTTGTTGAAGGACGAGCTGGGCGACCTCAGTGGTCTGGAGGCCGTGGTCGTGGGCCGCTCCAATATCGTGGGCAAGCCGATGGCGGCGCTGTTACTCGCCGAAAGCTGCACCGTGACGATCGCGCATAGCCGCACCCGCGACCTGGCGAGCGTGGTGCATCGCGCCGACATCGTGGTGGCCGCCGTGGGGCGGGCCGAGATGGTGAAGGGCGAATGGATCAAGCCGGGCGCGACCGTGATCGATGTCGGCATCAACCGGGTCGCCGATACCGAGGAAGAGGGTAAGAGCCGGATCGTGGGCGATGTCGCCACCGCCGAGGCGCTGGCCCATGTCCGCGCGATTACGCCGGTGCCGGGCGGCGTCGGGCCGATGACGATCGCCGTGCTGTTGCGCAACACGCTGGTCGCGGCCCATGCGCGGGCGGGGCTGGGCAAGCCGGAGGGGTTGTGAGGGCGCGGCTGGCGCTGCTGGCTTTGGGGGCGGCGGCTTTGGTCGCTGCCAAACCGCCTTTGCGGTTCCAGCCCGATCCCAGCAGCGTGATCGCGGCGGAGATCGCGTTTAATCGGCTGGCGCAGCAAAAGGGACAGTGGACCGCTTTTGCCGAGACGGCGGCCGATGACGCGGTGATGTTCGTGCCGCAGAGGGTGTTGGCGAAGGATTGGCTGAAAAAACAGGCTAATCCGGCCGTTTCGGTCAGCTGGTCGCCGTCCATCGTCTATGTATCGTGCGACGGCAATCTGGCGGCGAGTAGCGGCAACTGGACGCAGCCGGACGGGACGGTCGGCTATTTCACCACCATCTGGCGCCGCGACAAGAAGGGGCGCTGGCAGTGGATATTGGACCATGGCGATACCCTGGCCACGCCTCGCGCGACGCCGGAGTTTATGAGCGGCAAGGTTGCCACCTGCAAGCGCGGACCGGATGGTCCGCCGCCGCCGCCAGCGCCGGGCAAGAAGGGTGACATGCCGCCGCCGCCCGACGAGAGCTTGGTCTGGAACGCGGATGGCGCGACCGACGGCAGCCGACAGGTGACAGTGCGGATGTGGACTGGCGCGGCCTATGAGACGGTGATCGACGACAGGGTAAAGGCGGGATCATGATCGAATTGTTCATCTCCGCCTTCATCACCCTGTTCGTGGTGATCGATCCGCCCGGCTGCGCGCCGATCTATGCCAGCCTGACCAATGGCGCGAGCCATGCGCAGCGCCGGTCGATGGCGATCCGGGCGGTGGGCATTGCCGCGGCGATCCTGTTCGTCTTCGCTTTGTGGGGCAAGCAATTGCTCGGCACGTTGGGCATCGCGCTCGACAGTTTTCGGATCGCGGGCGGGATCATGCTGTTCCTGATCGCGATGGACATGGTGTTCGAGAAGCGCACGGAACGGCGCGAGGATCGGGCGCAGAAGATCGTGGAAACGCCGGAAATCGAGGATGTTTCGGTCTTTCCGATGGCGATGCCGATGATCGCGGGGCCGGGGTCGATCGCCACCGTCATGTTGCTGATGTCGCGGGCCGACGGTTTGTCGGAGCGGATGGTGGTGCTGGGCGCGGTGCTGGTGACGTTGCTGCTGATGCTGGGATCGCTGCTGGCGGCCGGGCCGCTGATGGCGTTGCTGGGGCGCAAGATCGAGGCGGTTATTACGCGGCTGCTGGGCGTGTTGCTCGCCGCGCTGGCAGCGCAGTTTGTCATCGACGGGTTGAAGGCGAGTTTTTGAGGGTCGGGGGTGGTTGCCCACCCCGCTGCGACTAATCTCGCCTACGGCTCGCTAAGTCTCCCCTCCCGCAAGCGGGAGGGGAGGAGCTTTTGCGGTTTAGCCCTTCACGTCGGCTTCCGTCACCGGGGCGATCTTGATTTCGACGCGGCGGTTGGAGGCCTTGCCTTCTTCGGTCGCGTTCGAGGCGATCGGCTGGGTCTCGCCAAAGCCGCGGGTGCCGATGCGGGCGGACTGGACGCCCTTGCTTGCCAGATAGCTGGCGACCGATTGCGCGCGGCGTTCGGACAGGGTCTGGTTATAGGCGTCGGCACCGTCGCTGTCGGTATGGCCATATACGTCGATATAGGTTTTGGGATATTGCGACAGGACCGAGGCGACGTCGTTCAGCGTCGGCTGGAACTGCGGCTGCACGTCCGCTTTGTTATAGGCGAAGGTGATGCCGGACGGCATGCGCAGCAGCAGATTGTCGCCGTCGCGAATCACGTCCACGCCGCTGCCGGCGGTTTCTTCGCGCAGCTTGCGTTCCTGGGCGTCCATATAGGCGCCGATGCCCGCGCCCGCGACCGCGCCAATGCCTGCGCCCAGGATCTTTTCGGTGCGGTCGTTGCGGCCGCCGACCAGATCGCCCAGCAGATAACCGCCCAGCGCGCCGCCGATGCCGCCGATCGCCGCCTTCGAAATGCTGCGCTGACCCGTGTTCGGATCGGTGGTGCAGGCTGTGGTGGCGAGCATGGCGGCCAGCCCCGCGGCGCCGATGATGCGGTGAGAAATCCTCATGATCCTGTTCCCTTGTCTTCTCGCGCTCCTTTAGGAGCGACTGCCCCCATAATGGGCGAGTATGACGTTTGTTCCACATGCGAACTGAACGGATAATGAGGGGGATGTTGTGAAATTGAAAGATTAGTGGTTATAGGAGGTAGTTGACCACCATGGCCACGATCCCCCTCCATAATCCGACGCCCTTTCCCTGGGCCGATCTTGTCATCATCCTGGCGCTCGTTGCCTTGAATGGTGTCTTTGCGATGTCCGAACTGGCCATCGTGTCGGCGCGCAAGCCGCGGCTGCAGGGGCTGGAGAAGGCCGGGCGCAAGGGCGCGACCACGGCGCTGGCGCTGGCCAGCGATCCGGGCAAGTTCCTGTCCACCGTGCAGATCGGCATCACCCTGATCGGCATCGGCACGGGCGCCTATTCGGGCGCGAGCCTGGGCGGGCCGGTGGGCGAACGGATGCAGATGCTGGGCCTGGCGCCCAATCTGGCGGAAAATGCGGGGTTTGCGCTAGTCATCGGGCTGACCACCTACGCCTCGCTGATCGTGGGCGAGCTGGTGCCCAAGCAGTTCGCGTTGCGTGCGCCCGAACCGATCGCGGTGGTGATGGCGACGCCGATGCTGTGGCTGTCGAAGATCACCGCGCCGATCGTGTGGATATTGGACGGGTCGAGCAGCCTGATCTTCAAGCTGTTGCGGCTGGACCGCGAATCGGAAAGCCATGTCACGGCCGAAGAACTGCACCTGATCGTCGCGGAGGCGAGCAAGTCGGGCGTGATCGAGGAGAGCGAACGGGCGATCATATCGGGCGTCGTGCGGCTGGCCGACCGGCCGGTGCGCGAGGTGATGACGCAACGGATGGACGTCGACTGGATCGACATCGCCGCCGACGATGCGACGATTCGCGCCAAGCTGCTCGACACGCCGCATACCCGCCTGCCGGTGGGGCGCGGGTCGGTGGAGGATATTATCGGCATCGTCCAGGCCCGCGACATCATGACCGCGCTGTTCCGGGGCGAATCCCTGAACGTCGGGGCGCTGATGCGCCGGGCCGACGTGGTGCCGGATCAGGTCGATGCCATGGACGCGCTGGAAGTGCTGCGCCGGTCCGACGTGCCCATGGTGATGGTCCATGACGAATATGGCCATTTCGAGGGGATCGTGACGCCGGCGGACCTACTGTCGGCGATTGCGGGCCATTTCGCGTCGGACCGCTACGCCTATGACGAGCCGGACATGGTCGAGCGCGAGGACGGCAGCCTGCTGGTGTCGGGGCAGATGCCGATCGACCAGCTGGCCGAACGGATCGGCATCGACCTGTCCGAAGACCGCGACTATGCGACGGTGGCGGGCCATGCGCTGTGGCTGCTCAAGCGGTTGCCGGAAGTGGGCGACTTTATCGACGACCAGGGATGGCGGTTCGAGATCGTTGATATGGACGGGCGCAAGATCGACAAGCTGCTGGTGGCGGAGCGCTGAGGCCTGCGCGCCGCAGGGCGGGATCGACTAGGTTTAAGGCGTGATCGGTGGCGGCTGTAGCGAGTAGTGCGCATGCACCAGCCGCCATCCATGCTGGCCCGTTCGCACATATAGCTGGCTTTCGCGGCCACCCCGCGTGTGAAGTTCCTTGCCGCTGGTCATCGTGCCGTCGAAATCCCAGATGAACTGCGCGACCGCCGCGTTGCCAAAAATCTGTATTGTGGGTTTAGCGACCAGGCGAAGATCCCGCCTGGTGAATTTATCGCGGAAAAACGAGTGGACAGCGCCGTTGATCGCGGGCCAACCCTTATGCAGGCCGGTGGTGTTGATGAAGGTGATGTCGCTGCTGTCATCCCAGAGCATTTTGGCCGCCTCGACGTCGCCGCTGTTGATCGACGCGATGTAGCGATCGATCTGGCCTGCAACAGCCGTCTGCGCCCGTGAAGCCGGGCGCGCGTCCGCCAGGCTGGATGATGGGTCGCGGGCTGTGGCCTGAGCGGGAAAGGTCGGCGTCAGGCATAGGACGCCCAATATGATCCGCAAGCGCATAGTCATCATCATACTCCCTGCCAGCCGCGAACCGCACCGCCACGACTTATAGCCAATCAGTATGCCGCGCCTTTGCCAGCGCACCTAGATGACGCAATTCTTACGTTCGCTATAATGACCAAAGCGCCCAAACGATAAAGGGCGCGGCAATCGGCGCCGCGCCCTTTATCGTTTGCTTATCAGCGCCGCTTATTCGCTGGCGTTGGTCGCGTTCGCCGCGGGGGCTTCCGTCGCATTGGCGGCGTTGCCGGCTTCGGCGGCGTTCGCGCCTTCCGCAGCGGCAGGGGCGGCGTCGGCGGCGGGGAGAGGGAGGTTGGACCCCTGTGTGTTTAGCCAGGCGATGAGGTTGGCGCGGTCGGCAGGGTTGCCGAGGCCGGCGAAGGTCATCTTTGTGCCGGGCGCGAATTCACGCGGGCTTTTCAGCCAGGCATCGAGATTGTCGAACGACCAGTTGCCGCCCTTGCTCTTGAGCGCGTCGGAGAAGGCGAAGCCGGCCTTGCCGACCGCGATCGCTTCGCCGACGGTGCCGTAGAGGTTGGGACCGATGCCGTTGGCGCCGCCCTGGTTCACGGTGTGGCAGGCGGCACATTTGGCGAACACCTTCTCACCGGCCGCGAGGTCCGCGCTGGCGAGCAGGGTGTTGAGGCCGGGGCCGCTGTCGCCGCCGCCTTCGCCCTCGGCTTCGACGCCTTCGATCGCATAGCCCATCTTTTCGGGCCGTTCGTCATGGAAATATTTGGAGCTGACGATCGAACCGCCAAGCGCGATGATCCCCGCAAACAAAGCCCAGCCCGCCACGGTATTGAAACGATCGCCCATTTCGCTCGATTTCCCTTGCGCTTCTGTTCTGGCGGCTATCTTCCGCGCCCCCTCTTGTGCGCTGCCATAATGGCGGACACGCCACCATGCAAGCCGGGTTGGCACGGTAAATCGCCCTTCGCGTGCGAGGACGTCCTGCCCATGCTTGCGTGGGGGCGGGCGAAACCCTAAGCGCGCAGCCAGTCATGGAAAATTATCCCGCCCCCGCCCGCGCGATCGTCGCGCAGCTCGCGCAAAAGGCCGCCGCCGACCCGGCGCGTGCCGTCGCCTATCAGGGCGCGCCCGGCGCCAATTCGCATCTGGCCGCCCTGGGCTATGCGCCCGATTGCGTGCCGCTGCCCTGTTTCGCGTTCGAGGATGCGATCGATGCGGTGCGGAATGGGCTGGCGGCGCGGGCGATCATCCCGATCGAAAACAGCCTGCACGGGCGGGTGGCAGACATGCATTTCCTGCTGCCCGAATCGGGGCTGCACATCGTCGACGAATATTTCCTGCGCATCCGCCATTGCCTGATGGCGCCGGACGACAGCCCGGTGAAGAGCGCGATCAGCCATCCGCAGGCGCTGGGCCAGTGCCGCCATTATCTGCGCGAACGCGGCATCCAGCCGGTCGCCTATGCCGATACGGCGGGCGCGGCGGCGCTGGTGGCGGAAACCCGGCTGCCGGGCGAAGGGGCGATCGCGCCCTATCTGGCGGCGGAACTGTACGGCCTGCGCCTCATCGCCGAGAATATCGAGGATAGCGACGACAATATGACGCGATTCCTGGTGCTGGCGCAGGAGGGCAAGATGCCGGTCGCGAATGTCGGGCCGGTGATGACGACATTCCTGTTCGAGGTGAAGAATGTGCCCGCCGCGCTTTACAAGGCGATGGGCGGCTTTGCGACCAACGGGGTCAATATGACCAAGCTGGAAAGCTATCAGCGCGGCGCGAGTTTCGCCGCGACGGAGTTTTTCTGCGATATCGAGGGGATGCCGGGCGACCCGGCGGTCGATCGGGCGCTCGCGGAACTGGAGTTCCATACCAAATGGGTGCGGCAGTTGGGGAGTTATCGCCAGGCGCGGCCGCGAACATAGGGTCGGCCGATATTCCGCCCATATGGGCCTGCAAGGCGCGCTTTTCTGCGTTCCGGTGCTCACGTACTTTAAGTACGCTGCGCTCCGTTACTCGAAAATCACGCTTTTCGGCTCCATCTGGACGAAATCTCGACCAACCCTATTCGTCACCTATCAATAAGTCTGTATAGCGCACCCCATGGTCGCAGCCATCCTCCTGTCCGCTCTGGCGATGAGCGTCATTGTTGGCGTGCGCTATCTGCTGGCGAGTGGCGGGTTTGCGCTGGCGACGCGGATTCGCCAGCCGGGGCTATATCGCGGGCTGGAAAAGCAGATGGGGCGGGAGATTGGCTGGTCGCTGGCGTCCGCGCTGATCTATGGCGTGCCCGCGGGCGTGGTCGCATGGGGCTGGCAGGAACGGGGCTGGACGCGCATCTATAGCGACGTGCACGCCTTTCCGCTGTGGTGGCTGCCGGTGTCGGTGCTGCTGTATCTCGCCGCGCACGATACGTGGTTTTACTGGACGCATCGCTGGATGCACCGGCCCAAGCTGTTCCGCATCGCCCATGCGGTGCATCATGCCAGCCGACCGCCGACCGCCTGGGCGGCGATGAGCTTTCATCCCTGGGAGGCGCTGACCGGGGCGGTGGTGATCCCGGCTCTGGTGTTCCTGATCCCCATTCATGTCGGCGCGCTGGGATGCGTGCTGACGATCATGACGGTCATGGGCGTGAGCAACCATATGGGGTGGGAGATGTTTCCACGCTGGCTGGTGCGCGGGCCGATGGGCGGGTGGTTGATTACGGCGACCCATCATCAGCGGCATCACGACCAGTATAACTGTAATTACGGGCTGTATTTCCGCGTCTGGGATCGCCTGTGCGGCACCGACAAGGGCTTGGGTGAATTCAAGAAGATGCGCGCGTGAAGCTGTTAGGAGGGCTGGTTATCATGGCCATGGCTGGAACGACGGCGGCGGCGGGCCAGGGGCAGCCATTGAGCGTGACGTTGGAAGGCCTGCGGTCCGACAAGGGGCAGATATTGGTGTGCATAACCCGATCCGCCGACCATTTCCCCGATTGCACCGATGACCCGGACAAGCGCCATTTCACCGTGGCGGTGAAAAGGGGGCCGATCCCACTGGGCACATTGCCGCCGGGCAATTATGCGATCGCCATCGTTCATGATGAAAATGGCAATGGCAAGCTGGACACTTTTGCCGGCATCCCGCGCGAGGGGGTGGGCTTTTCGGGCAATCCGGTGCTCAGATTCGGCGCGCCGCGCTTTGCGTCGGCCAGCTTTCGGGTCGCGGGTGCGCCGGTGGAGCAGGTGATCCGGCTCAAATATTTCCTGTGAAACACCCCGTTCGACCTTGGGGCGGGAACCGGTGACCGTCTCAAAACATTCTACGGCCCATAAGCATCTTGAGGAACGGGGCCATCATGCATTTTTTCCGCAGCCGACTGGCCGCGACACTCGTCGCGGCTCTGCCCCTTTTCGCGCCCGCGATGGCGCAGGAAGAAGAGCAGCACAGCACGCTCACGATCGGCGTGGGCGGCGCGGCAATCCCCAGCTATGAAGGGTCCGATTCCTATCGCGTGATGCCGATCGCGCAGGCGCGCGGCAAGGTGCATGATTACTCCTTCTGGACGCGGGGGACGACACTTTACTTCGACGCGATCCCCGATCCGATCGGCACCGGCATTAATATTGAGGTTGGTCCCGTGGTCAATGTCCGCATGGACCGCACCAGCCGCAAGGGCATCAAGGATGACGCCGTGCGGGCGCTGGGCAAGCGCGACATGGCGGTGGAGGTCGGCGGGTTCGTCGGCGTCAGCAAGACCGGGATCATCACCAGCGATTACGACAATCTGTCGGCGCGAGTCGCCGTTACTAAGGATGTGGCGGGTGCGCATGACAGCATGGTCATCACGCCGACGATCGAATATTTCACGCCTTTGTCAGTGACGACCTTTGTCGGCTTGAGCGCGTCGGCCGATTATGTCGGCAAGAAATATGGCCGTTACTATTTCGATATCTCGCCGCAGGACAGCTTGGCGAGCGGGCTGGATGTGTATGACCGCGCGGGGCGAGGGTCAGGCTTCAAGCGGATGAGTTTCAACCTGACGGCCGGCAAGTCGCTGTCGGGCGACCTGCGCAAGGGCTGGGCCATATTCGGCCTGGCGGGCTATGCGCGGGTGCTGGGCAAATATGGCGATTCGCCGATCGTGGCGGACGTGGGGTCGCGCAACCAGTGGGTCGGCGCAGTCGGCGTGGGTTATACTTTTTGAGCGCCTGACGGCGCTGCGCCGCATCGCGCCGCACCGGCCCTTTCCCACGCCCGGCCGCCCAAATCCTATCCACCAGGGATAGCCGGTCGGGTGAGAGGGCCGGAACAGGATAGTGTTCGATCCTTTCCTGCCCTCATCTTGTCCCAAAGGGGTGACGCCCCACATAAGGCGCGGTATGACGGCGGCGGATGACCGCATGGACAGGAGACAAGACGCGTGGCGACCCTGGGATTGAGCGAGGCCGATAAGGCGGCGGTAGAGGCGTTTCGCCAGGATGTGGTGGAGCCTTCGCGCACGCAGTTGGTGATCGTGGATTTCTGGGCGGAATGGTGCGGCCCTTGCAAGCAGCTGGCCCCGGTGATCGAAAAGGTCTGCGCCGATTATGCGGCCAAGGGCGTCAAGCTGGTCAAGGTCAATGTCGATGAGAATGGCTTTATCGCGAGCCAGTTCCGGGTGCAGTCGATCCCGACCGTCTATGCCGTGTTCCAGGGCCAGCCGGTCGCGGACCTGACCCAGGCGCGGACCGAAGGACAGCTCAAACAATATCTCGACCAGTTGCTGGCGCAATTGCCGATCGAATCGGACGAAAAGGCGCAGTTGCAGGAAATCGCGCCGCTGATCGCCATGGGCGAAGAGGTGCTGGCCGCGGGCGACGCCGAGCGTGCGCTGTCGGTGTTCAGCCAGATCGACGCGATGGCGCCCGACAATGTGGAAGTGGTGTCCGGCTTGGCGCGGGCGCTGGTGGCGCTGGGGCGGTTGGACGAGGCCGAAGCGGTGCTGGATGCGCTGCCCGCCGATGTCGCCAGGAGCGTTGCGATCGACCAGGCGCGCGCGGCGATCGCGCTGGCGCGGGACGTGAAGCCGGTGGCCGACCTGTCGATCGTGCAGGCGAAGGTGGACGCCGATCCCGACGATCATGAAGCGCGGTTCGAACTGGCCGGCGGGCTGATGGCCAATGGCGACCGGGATGGCGCGGCCGACGCGCTGCTGGAGATCGTGCGGCGCGACCGGGCGTGGAACGATGGCGCGGCGCGAACGCAGTTGTTGACCATCTTCGAGGCGGTGGGCCTGGAAGATCCGTGGGTGTCGGCGCAGCGGCGCAAGCTGTCCCAGATTTTGTTTTCGTAGCCGCCATGCCATTGGCCCGCGTCTCGATCTTTCCCTTGCCCGGCGCGCTGCTGCTGCCGGGCATGGACCTGCCGCTGCATATTTTCGAGCCGCGATACCGTGCGTTGATCCATGATGCGATGGCGCGCGATCGGCGGATCGGCATCATCCAGCCGCGCGGGGGCGGAGCTGTGCCGCCGCTGTTCGATATGGGCTGCCTGGGTCATGTCAGTCATATCGAGGCGCTGGACGACGGGCGGTTCAATATCGTGTTGACGGGCCTGGCGCGATTCCGGCTGGTGCGTGAATTGCCGGTATCGACGCAATTCCGCCAGATCGAGGCCGATGTCGAACAGACGCCCCAAGAGGATGAGGTGCTGCACATGGCGGAGCGGGCGGCGCTGGAGCAGGAATCGCGGCGTTTCGCCGACCTGCTGGGCTATGTGGTGGATTGGACCGCGGTATCGCGGCTGGACGACACGGCGCTGGTCAACGGCATCGCCCAGATCGTGCCGTTCGATCCGGCGGCCAAGCAGACATTGTTGGAGGCCGATACGCTGTCCGAACGATCGGAACGGATCATCCAGCTGATGCAGATCGTCGGCCGGATGGAGCGTGACGGCGGGGCGACGATGCAGTGAATGGCGGGGCAACGAGTGGCGAGGTTGCGTCGGTCGATCCGTGGTTGCTGGAGAAGCTGGTATGTCCGGTGACGCGGACGCCGCTGCGGTGGGACGCGGCGCGCAATGCGCTGGTGTCGGAGGCGGCGGGGCTGGCCTTTCCGGTGCGCGATGGCGTGCCGGTGCTGGTGGTGCGGGAAGCTGTGGCCGTCTGAAGGCGGCGAGTGTTGGGCAGAAGCGGACGTTCAGCAGGCGGGTTGTATAACCGGCAAGCTGATGCCCCATTACCGTCACCCCAGCGAAGGCTGGGGTCTCAGGCGACGATGCAATGCGGTTGAGTAAGTGCCTAGCCGAACCGCCGCGCGCCTCCGCACAAGACCCCAGCCTTCGCTGGGGTGACGGGATTTTTACGTCGCCTTTCGCGTGAGGTCTCGCGCAAAGCGGAATGGCAGTAATCCACCCAAGTCAGCCAATTCCTGCCGCCCTCATTTGAACGCGGCGATGCATTCTACTTCCAGCGGCGCGCCCAGCGCCAGGCCGTCCGCGCCGAAGGCGCTGCGGGTGGGGAGGCGTTTGCCTTCGAAATAGGGGAGGTAGGCGGCGTTGAAGCGGGGCCAGTCGGCCATGTCGTCCAGCATCACGGTGCATTTGACGACATGGCCGAAGTCGAGGCCATTGCTCACCAATATCTTGCCGATCGAATCCATCGCGCTCTTTACCGCGGCGTCGAAGCCTTCCTTATGCTTGTCCATGCCTTCGGGCGCCTGGCCGATCTGGCCGGACATGAAGAGGATGTCGCCGACCCGGATCGAGGGCGAGAAGGGGAGCTTGGCGGGTAGGGCCTGCGGCGCGGCGGCGGGTTGGGCGAAAGCGGGGGTGGCGGCCAGCAACAGGGCGGTGGCGAGAAGGCGCTTCATAAGTCTCTCCTTATAAGGATCAGGCGCGAGGTAGCGCGGCGAGCAGGCGGTCTATGTCCATCCTATCGTTGAAGATCGACGGCGCGATGCGGAAATGATGATCGTGCAGGGAAATGCGGACCTGCGCCTTGGCCAGTGGGTCAGCGAGGCGGGGCTTCGCATCGGGCAGCAGGGCGGTGAGCAGCGGCGTTTGCGTGCCGGGCGGGGTGATGAGGCGGTAGCCCTTGGCAGTGAGGCCCTCGCGCAGCGGGGCGATCAGGCTTTGGGCATGGGCCTGGATCGCGGGGACGGTGAGCGCGGCGATATGGTCGAGGCCATGGTCGATCGCGGCGACCACCGCCTGGGCATAGGTGCCGGTGCCGAAATGGCCGAGCGCGCCGGGGCGGATGGCGTAGCTGACCGGCATATTGCCGGGCGGGTCCATGGGATAGACATGGGTTTGCGGCGGGGACAGGCCGATGCCGGGCGGGGCGCCGGGCGCGGCGAAGCCATAATAGCCGAAATCGGCCAGCGGCAGGGCATCCAGCACGCCGCGCCGGGCATAAAGGAAGCCGAGGCCGAAATCCCCCATCAGCCATTTATAGGTGGCGCAGGCAGCGAAATCGACGGTGCTGGCGTGAAGATCGACGGGGATCGCGCCGGCGGCATGGATGATGTCGGCATAGACCAGCGCGCCTGTGGCATGGGCAAGGTCGCACACCGCCTTCAGGTCGTGGTGGAAGCCGTTATAGGTGGAGACGAGCGATAGGCTGACCAGTTTCGTGCCGGGCGTGATGGCCTTGGCCATGTCGTCCAGGTCGATGCGGCCGTCGCGCGCCTGGACCCAGGCGACATCGACCCCCTGCTTGGCCAGTTCCTGATACATGGGGAAGCCGGCGTAGAAATGCAGCGTGTCGGTGACGATGCGGCCTTTCTTGTGCGGAAAGCCGAGCGCGCGCAGCACGGCCTGTTCCCCCATGGTGGTGGATTGGACCCAGCAGAGTTCGTCCGGGTCGGCGTTCACCAGCCGGGCGAATTTGGCGATGGTGGCGGCGCGGTCCACAGGCTTGCGCGCCGCGGCGGCAGGATCGAGCGTGCGGGCGGCGACATAGGCGTCCATCGCGGCGCGCGCGCCCAGGCTGATCGGGTGGGTCGAGGCGCTGTCGAGATAGGCGGTGGGAGTGGGCGCGAAGCTGGATCTGTCCGGTAGGCTGGGCGTGGTCGCGCTGGCGCGGGCCGCCTGCGCCGCCAGCGGGACGGCAATCGCCGCGCCCAATGCCTGACGGCGCGACAGGGTCATGCCAGCGCCTTAAGCAGCGCGCTTTTGAACGCCTGCATTTCGGGTGGCGTGCCGAAAGAGACGCGGACCCAGTCGTCCATATATTTGCGGGGGCCGCCGATGAAGATTTTCTGGGCGGCCAGCGCCGCGGTGACATCCTTGCCGGGGCGGCCGACATGGATCATGGCGAAACTGGCCTGCGAGGGCAGATAGCGGAGGCCATGGGCGTCCGCCCAGGCGAACAGATCGGCGCGCACGCCCTTATTATAGGCTTTGCGCTGGGCGATGAGGCCCGTGTCGAGCAGGCTGGCTTCGGCCGCGATGACGGCGGGCATGGGCGTGATGTTGACGCCATAGTCGGCCATGCCGTCGAGCAGATCCTTGCGCCCCGCGATCAGGCCGCAGCGCAGACCGGCGAGGCCATAGATTTTCGAGAAGGTGCGGGTGACCAGCAGGTCTTCGCCCGTTGCCACCAGGTCGAGGCAGCTTTGCGCATCGCTATACTGGATATAGGCTTCGTCGATCAGCAGGATCGCGCCCTTGGGCTTGTTCGCCAGCAGCCATAGGATATCGGCGCGGCTGGTGGTGAGACCGGTGGGGTTGTTGGGGTTGCAGAGATAATAGACGCCGGCATCGGGTGCGGCGGCGCGCAGTGTGCGCACGTCCACGGCATAGTCGCCGCTCAAGGGAACCGCGACGGCGCGGGTGACGGCCTGATTGCCCTTGCCCAGGAACCCCTGGTCAAAGGTCGGTTCGCAATAGGCGATCGGGCGGTCCTTGGACGAATAGGTCAGCGCGACCGATCGCAAGGGCATGAAGGAGCCGGGATGGACCTGGACCTGGTCCGGCGACAGGCCGTTCTGCCGGGCGAACAGGGTTTCGAGCTTGCCCGCAAAGGCCATGCCGTATCGGCCCGCCAGCGGATCGAGGCCCGACAGCGCGTCCAGCGCGGCGGGGCAGGGGCCGAGCGGGTTTTCGTTGCTGTTGATTAAGATGCCGTCGGTCAGCGATGCGACCATGGCCTTGGGATCGTCGGGCAGGTCCACCTTGCGCCCGCGCTGGGCGAGGGCGGGGGCGGCGGTACTCGCGACGGCGGCGACGCCGATCGCGCCGTGCATCAGCATCCGGCGGGAGAGGGCGGCGGCGTCGGTCATTCTTCGCTGCTTTTGATGGCGGCGGCGATGCGCTTCACATCGGCTTCTGCGACCGGATCGGCATAGGCGTTGTCGAAATGGGTGCGGACATAGCCGACCACGGCGGCGACCTGGGCTGGGGTGAGCATTTCGGAGAACCAGGGCATCCCGCCCTGGCCCTTCATCACCACGGTGATGGGATAGTCCACTGTCGCCAGTTTCGCATTATGGGCCAGCGCCGGGACGGTGCCGTCGGGCGAGCCCTGCGCCTGGGCCAGATGGCAGGCGGCGCAGACCTGCTTATAGACCTGCTCGCCATCGGGCAGCGCCAGCTTGACCGGGCGGCCGCCGGGGGAGTCCGCCAGCGCGGGCGCGGCGGCCAGCACGGCTAGCGCCGCGAGGCGGATCAGGGTGCGCCGCATGTCAGGCCGCCTGCGCATGTTGGTGAATCTGGGTGATCGCATCCATGCCCGACAGGATGGAGCCTTCCATCCAGCCGCCATAGTAACTGGCATGTTCGCCCGCCAGCACCACGCGGTTGTCGAGCGTGACGAGGTTTTTGTAATGCGCCTTGCGATTGTCCTCGTTCCAGGCGGAGGTGCAGCCCAAAATCCAGGGCACCCGGCTCCAGGGCACGGACACGCCGTTCAGATATTCCTTGCGATATTGCGGGTGGAACACTTCGCCTTGCTTCAGCGCGGTTTCGATCCGTTGTTGCGGGGTCATGCCGGCCAGCTGGAAGCCGGCGAGGTCGCGGGCGAAGGCGCCGAGCAGCACAGCGGGGCCGGTGCCGAACATCTTGTCATTGGGATAGGATAGCTGGGTGATCGACTGGTCGGTGAAGCTGTGGCCGCCATAGATGTTGTCGTCCTCCTCCCAGAAGCGGCGCTTGAATTCCAGGCCGATCTTGACGTGGCCGCCATAGGGAACGGCCTTCATCGCGGCTTTGAGCGCCGGGGACACCTGCATATCGACCTGGCTGATGATCGAGAGCGGAATGGTGCAGACGCAATAATCGGCGCTGACATCGTGCATCTGGCCGCTTGCGACATCCTTGTAGCTGACGGTGACGCCCTTATCGGACTGGGCGACCTTCACCGCCTTGGCGTTGTAGGTGACGACCTTGCCGATCTTCTTGGCGAAAGCCTTGCCGATCATGTCCATGCCGCCAACCGGCTGGAACATGGTCGTCTGCATGACATAGCTGAAATAGAAGGACATGGCGGTCCAGACCTGCGGATCGAGCACGTCCTGGAGCTTGGCGATCTGCGAGGGGGTGGGCGCGCCGTTGCGGCCGCCGCCGGGGGGCTGGTCGTAGCCGCGCTGGGCGGAGACTTTGAGGCTGCTGGTATAGGCCATATTCTTGTCGAGCACGCCCCAGCCGCGCAGCGCTTCCATCAGCTTTTCCTGATCTTGCGCCGACAGCTTGTCGTCCAGCGCCTTGGCACTGATCGCCTTGGCCAGCAGTTCGGAGGTGTGCCCCTTAAAGTCGGTCGCGACTTCCTTGTAGCGCATCGGCTTGCCGCCAAAGGCTTCGGACGAATGGATGAAGCCATTATGGTTGAGCTGGATGAAGGGTTCCAGCGCGACGCCGAACTGGCGGCAATAATGAAGCAGCGCCTTATGGTGATGCGGGATGCGCCAGGGGCCGGGGTTGAGGTAATTGCCCGGCGCGAACTGCACCTTCTGCACCGTGCCGTCGCTTTCGGTGAAGCTGTCGCCGCCGCGCAGCGAATAGTTGCGGCCGCCGGGGCGATCCTGAAACTCCAGTATCTTGACGCTATAGCCCGCCTTTTGCAGCTCATAGGCGGCGGCCATGCCGGCGAGGCCAGCGCCCAGGATGACGACCGACGCACCGGGCTTGGCGCCCGACAGGACGGGCGGGCCGGTGAACTGGGTTTCGGCGGCGTGGCCGAGCGCGGTCATCGCCTGATACATGGCGGCCGCGCCACCAACCTTGCCGATCATGGTCAGGAGGTCGCGGCGGCTGGGTGCGGTGCTGTCGGTCATGATGTCCCCCCTTGTTACGCGCTCAGGGCGCCTTGGCGGCGATCGCTTCGATCTCGACCAGTTGCTGCGGGCGACCAAGGCCCGCAATCTGGAAGGCGGAGCGGGTCGGCAGGTTGGGCTGATCGGGCGTGCCGAAGAATTTCTTGTAGGATTTCGTCATGCCGTCGCGGTCCATCTTGCCGCCCAATTTGGGATCGCCGACCAGGAAGACGGTGAGTTTCACGACGTCGCCCATGGTGAGGCCCAGTTCGGCAAGCTGCGCCTTCATCTTGGTGAAGATGGACAGGGTCTGCACTTCGGTATCGCCGAATGCGCCGGGGCTTTCGACATCCTTGGCGTCGATCGGCGCGGCGGTGGCGCCGGAGAGATAATAGAGGGTGCTGCCGGGCGGGATGATCGCCGCGCTGGCGATCATGGCACCGGGCGCCTGTTTATGTTCGACGGTGGCGGCTTGAGCGGAGGCCGGGGCCGAAGATACGGCCATCGCGGCCAGCATGAGTGCGGTCAGTGCCTTCATATCAATTCCCCCTGATCGTCCTATGCGCAAAAAGATAAAGGGTCGGTCCGATGGTTCGGACCGACCCTTTTGCGTGACTTCTAGAATTTGAAGTCTAGGCGGGCATAATAGTAGCCGCCCGATGTGCTGTAGGCGCTGTGCCCGTAGGAGGCGCTGTAGGAGCCGGAACCGTTTTCATAGGGCGACACGCCGGTCGGCACGACCACGCCCTTCAGCAGCTTGGGGATTTCCGGCTTCTTGTTGAACAGGTTGTTGGCGCCCAGCGAGAAGGTGACATTGTCGGTGAAGTCGTAATTCACCTCCAGATCGGTGATGGCCGCCGCCTTGGCCACGCCGTTGAAGTAGAGCTGGTTAGCGTTCACACCGTTCACGATCGCGCCGTCGGCAATCAGGAAGCCGCCTTCGGGGATCACGATCGATCCGTTGGCGGAGGAAGTGAAGGCCGGACGCACCAGGACGCTGGTCTTGCCGTAGAAGGTTTCGCGCAGGTTGACGGCGAAACGGCCGCTTTTGAACAGAGCGTTGGCGACGACCTTATAGTCCGGGCTGGCGCGTTCGATATTGCTTTCCGATGCGGCGTTGAACAGCGGATAGCCCAGCTTGTTGTTGGTGATCTTCGTCTTGTTATAGTTGGCGGTCAGCGACAGGTTGAGCTGGCCGAAGTCCAGCGCGACAGGATAGCTGGCCGAGAAGTCGATGCCCCAGGTGCGGGTGTCGACGCCGTTGGTGAAGCTCTGTACGCCGATCGTGCCGCTGGTGAAGAGGGCGCTGTCGAGGACGATGCCCGCGGCATTGAGGGCGTTCAGAATGTCAGCGCCGCCGGGCTGCGCCACGCCGTTGAGGACGGCGTTGCGGGCCGCGGTGCCGGTAATGCGATCCTTGATCTTAATCAGATAGCCATCGACCGTGATCGCGAGCTTAGGCACCGGGCGGACGACGAAACCGGCCGAGAAATTCTTCGACTTTTCAGGCTTCAGCGCATTGAAGCCCAGCAGCGCGGCGGCAGGCGAGCCGGCGGGCAGCTGTGCGACGGCGCTGGTCGGGCCGACGTTGATGGTCGAATATTTCTGTTCCTGCAGCGTCGGGGCGCGGAAGCCGGTGCTGGCGGTGCCGCGGATGGCGAAGGCGTCCGAGAAGTCATAACGGGTCGTGACCTTGCCGATCAGGGTATCGCCGAAATCGGTATAGTCTTCGTAGCGGCCCGCAAGATCGACGCTCCAGCCGTCGATCGGCTTGGCAATCAGGTTGATATAGCCCGCCTTGGAGCTGCGCTGAAATTCGCCGGCGTCGCTTGCCTTGTAACCTGGGAAGGACTGGACGCCGGTCTTGTAGGTCGAGATGGAATCACCGGCGATGATTTCATATTCGTCCTTGCGATATTCGCCACCGAACGCCAGCGTGATCGGACTGGCGAGGCCAGCTTCAAATTCCTTGCGGATATCGGTGGTCAGCGTGGTCTGGGCGAGCTTGAAACCGCCGTCATAGGCGCTGTCCGGCGTATTGGCGACGCCGATGCCGCGCAGCTGGTTCTGATAGCTTTCCTGCCAGATTTCGCGATGGGCCGACGCTTCGGTCCAGATATCGTCCTTCTGCGACCCATAGGTGCCGGACACGTCATAGTTCCAGCCGCCGCCAAATTCGCCTTTGACGCCGACGGTGACGCTATATTCATTCTCGATCACATGCTGGAGCGGGACCATGCCGACGACGCCGGTGTCGCCATAGCAGATGCTGGGATCATAAGCGGCCGGGGTGACGCCGCCGCCAAGATTGCCGGCTTCGTAGCAAATGCGCTTGGGATGGCGGTAGCCCTGCTTGGCCCATCCTTCGCGGCGGCTGTAATCGCCGAAGCTGTAGAGTTCGACGCCGCCGAAATCATAGCCCATATTATAGAAGGCGATGTTGAGGTTGGTCTTGGGCTGGCCGCCATTGATGCCCGACAGCGCGTCGCCAGCGAGGTTGGACCATTGGGCCGGGGCATTGGGTTGCAGCGTGCCGTCCTGTTGCGTAACGAGCACCTGGCCCTGGCCGACGGTGGTGTAATCCTGACGCCGGTGGAACAGGGTCAGGTTGAAGAAGCCGTCTTCGCCCAGTTTGAAGCCGACATTGCCCGAAGCGGAGAAGAGTTCGCCCTCACTATCATAATATTGACCGCCGGTGACCTTGAACGTGCCGCCTTCGCTATTGTCCTTGAGGATGAAGTTAAGGACGCCGGCGATCGCGTCGGTGCCGTAAACGGCGGCGGCGCCTTCCTGCAGCACTTCGACGCGCGAAATGGCGTCGGGCGGGATGACGTCGATGCTGGGCGCGGCGGAACCCTGGAACGCGCCGGAGATCACCTGAAGAATGGCGTTGCCGTGGCGGCGCTTGCCATTGACCAGGACCAGCGTGTGGTTGGGGCTGAGGCCACGCAGGCGGGCCGACAGCGAGAAGCTGGACAGATCGGTACCCTGTGTCTGGGCGGTGAAGCCCGGCACCAGTTGGGTCAGAACCTGGTTGAGGTTCGGCTGGCCGACATGGCTGATGGCTTCTTCGCTCAGCACCTGAACCGGCGCGGCGGATTCGGCCGCCGCAATGCCGACGGCACGCGTGCCGGTGACGATGATGGCGGCGCCTTCATCGGTCTGCGGCTCCTGCGGCGCGTCCTGCGCGATGGCGCAAGCCGACCAGGACGAAGCGAGAATAAGTGAAAGTTTGAGCGCGGACAGTCGCGTCATTCATGCCCCCTGTTTTTGCATTTATGATGACAAGGGGGATGACGGATGGGTGAAAGCAATCCGCTATTGTAGCGCAAAAAAATACGCTAAAACGCAATATTTCTCGATTATTTCCATGTCAAAAGTGGTCGAAGATATTGTAATTCGGAAAGGACGGGCAAGTGACAACTGTGCAAACCCGCCATGCCATTTTGCAATCAAGCGGCGTGGCGGGTTTTCAACTCTGCTTCGTTATGATTAGATTCAGCCGGTCAGGATGCCATCGCCGCGTCGATCAGCGTCTTAGCCGCCGGCCCCTCCCAGTCCATCGCGCCGATCACACGCACCATTTCCTTGCCCTGTGCGTCATAGATGACCGTGGTGGGCAGCAGGCCGGTGGCATAGTGGAAGCCCAGCTGGTTTTCCGGGTCGGCCCAGGCCTTCAAGTGGGGCAGGTCATGTTTGGCGAAGAAGGGCTTGGCGGCCTTTAGCCCCTGATTGTCCTGCGAGATGGTGAGGACGGCGAGGCCCTTGGGACCGTAGGTCGCCGCGATCCGATCCAGCGTGGGCATTTCCGCGATGCAGGGCGCGCACCAGGTCGCCCAGAGATTAACCAGCAGCGGCTTGCCCGCGAAGTCCTGGAGCGTCTTGTCGCCGCCATCGGGGTTCTGGAACGCGAAGTCGGGGGCAGGGGTGCCCGCCTTGCTGCGGTCGAGCCGATAGTCGAAGCCGGTCTTCTTGGCGCCGCTGGTGGCTTCACCCGATGTGGCGGCAACCTCGCCGCTGCTGGCGGCATTGGCTTGCGCATTGACTTGCTCAGGGGGCGGCGATTGCCTATCGCAGGCCGCCAGAGCGGCAGGCAGGAGCAGTATCATTAGCGCGCGGAATGACGATATCACGGAAGCAGGCTCCAACAGCATGTGGGGCGGCCGGTTCGCCGCCGGCCCGGCATCGATCATGCGTGAGATAAATGCCTCCATCCCCTTCGACAAGCGATTGTGGAAACAGGATATCGCCGGGTCCAAGGCGCATGTCGCGATGCTGGCCGCGCAGGGCATCGTCGAGGGCGAGGACGCGCAGGCGATTACCGAGGGTTTGAACCGGATCGCGGCCGAATATGAAGCCAATGGCGTGCCGGTGAACCTGGACCTGGAAGACATTCATATGGTCACCGAGTCGCGGCTGGCCGAGCTGATCGGGCCGGTGGCGGGGCGGCTGCACACCGCGCGCAGCCGCAACGACCAGGTGGCGACCGATTTCCGGCTGTGGGTGCGCGACGCGATCGATGAGGTCGAGGCGGGGCTGCTGGGTTTGCAGCGGGCGTTGGTGGCGCGGGCGGACGAGAATGCGGACGCTGTGATGCCTGGCTTCACCCATTTGCAATCGGCGCAGCCGGTGACGCTGGGGCATCATCTGATGGCCTATTATGAAATGGTGCGGCGCGACCGCAGCCGCTTCGCCGATGCGCGCGGGCGGTTGAACGAATGTCCGCTGGGCGCGGCGGCGCTGGCGGGGACGGGCTTTCCGACCGATCGCCATGCGACGGCGGCGGCGCTGGGCTTTGCCAAGCCCACCGACAACAGCCTGGACAGCGTATCCGATCGCGACTTCGCGCTCGATTATCTGATGGCCGCGACGCAGGCGTCGCTGCACCTGTCGCGGTTGGCGGAGGAGTTCATCATCTGGGCGAGCCAGCCCTTCGGCTTCGTCAAGCTGCCCGACGCCTATTCGACCGGCAGTTCGATCATGCCGCAAAAGCGCAATCCCGACGCGGCCGAACTGGTGCGCGGCCATGCGGGGCGGATCATGGGGTGCATGACGGCATTGTGCGTGACGATGAAGGGGCTGCCGCTCGCTTATTCGAAGGATATGCAGGACGACAAGCCGCCGGTGTTCGAGGCGCACGACCTGCTGGCGCTGTCGATCGCGGCGATGACCGGCATGGTGGAGACGGTGACGTTCCGCACCGACCGGATGCGTGGCCTCGCCGAAAGCGGCTTTGCGACGGCAACGGACCTCGCCGACTGGCTGGTGCGGGAGGGGGGTATTCCGTTCCGCGAGGCGCATCATATCACCGGGCGTGCGGTGGCGGCGGCGGAGGCGGCGGCGGTGCCGCTGGACCAACTGCCGATCGCGACGTTGCGAGACATCGATGCGCGGATCGACGCGCGGGTCTATGCGGTGCTGACGGTCGATGCGTCGGTTGCCAGCCGCCAGAGCCATGGCGGCACGGCCCCGTCGCAGGTAAGGGCGCGGATAGCGCAGGCGAAAGAGGAGCTGGGATCATGAAGACGCGGACGCTGGCTGGCCTGTCCCTGATCGCGCTGGCGCTGGCCGGATGCGGCGGTCGGCAGCCGCTCAAACCCGTGACGGGGCAGAATGTGGCCGCCGTGCCGGTGGGCGCGGCGACGGCCCCGACATCGACGGAGCTGATGACGCCTTCCATTCAGGCGCGACCACAGCGCAATGTGGAATTGCTGACGCAATCGCGGCAAAGGGCCGACGACCCGTTCGACCTGCCGCCCGAAAAGCGGCCGCAATAAGTTTTAAGGACGCAAAGTTGGACCATTTTGACTATGTGAACGGCGCGATGCAGGTGGAGCAGGTGCCGCTGGATGCGATCGCCGATGCGGTCGGCACGCCCGTCTATGTCTATTCCACCGCGACGCTGGACCGCCATGTCAGTGTGTTCCGCGCGGGGCTGAGCGCGCTCGACAACCCGCTGATCGCCTTTGCGGTCAAGGCCAATCCCAATGCGGCCGTTTTGGCGACGCTGGCGAAACTGGGCCTGGGCGCGGACGTGGTGTCGGGCGGCGAATTGCTGCGCGCGATCGCGGCGGGCATACCGGCGGACCGCATCGTCTTTTCCGGCGTCGGCAAGACCGCGCAGGAAATGCGGCTGGCGCTGGAAAAGGGCATCTACCAGTTCAATCTGGAGAGCGAGCCGGAAGCCGAGATGCTGTCGGCGGTCGCGCTGTCGATGGGGAAGCGCGCGGCCGTAGCCTATCGCATCAATCCCGATGTCGATGCCGGCACGCATGCCAAAATTTCGACGGGCAAGTCGGAGAATAAGTTCGGCATTCCCTATGATCGGGCGATCGACAGCTATGCCGCCGCGCGCGATCTGCCGGGGTTGGATGTGCAGGGCGTCGCCGTGCATATCGGCAGCCAGCTCACCGATCTTGCGCCGCTGGAGGCCGCCTTCACCAAGGTCGGCGCGTTGATCGAGCAGTTGCGCGGGGCGGGGCATGACATCCGCACCGCCGATCTGGGCGGTGGGCTGGGCGTGCCTTATGATCTATCGCAGCCTTTGCCGCCCAGCCCGGCCGACTATGGCGTGATGGTGACGCGCGTGACGCAGGGCTGGCCGGTGCGGCTGATGTTCGAGCCGGGGCGGGTGATCGTGGGCAATGCCGGGGCTTTGCTGTCGCGGGTGGTGCGGGTGAAGCAGGGCGCGCAGGCGCCGTTCGTGATTGTCGATGCGGCGATGAACGACCTGATGCGGCCGAGCCTCTATGACGCCTGGCATGATATCCGCGCGGTGAAACCGGTAGGTGTGCGCGAAACCGCCAATGTCGTTGGGCCGGTGTGCGAGACGGGCGATACCTTCGCCATGCATCGCGACATGGATGTGGTGCAGGCGGGCGACCTGGTCGCCTTCATGACCGCGGGTGCCTATGGCGCGACGATGGCGGGCACCTATAACAGCCGGCCGCTGACGCCCGAAGTGCTGGTGTCGGGCGACAAGTGGGCAGTGGTGCGCGCGCGGCCGCCGATCGAGGCGCTGATCGAGGGCGACATCATCCCGGACTGGGTCGGCAGCTGATGCAGAGCCTGCCCGTCTTTCTGCGGCTGACGGGTCGGCCGGTCATATTGACGGGCGAGGGCGAGGCGGCGGACGCGAAGCGCCGGTTGCTGGAGCGGGCGGGCGCGATCGTCGTAGGCGAGGGCGATGGCGAGGCGCGGATCGCGATCGTGGCGGACGGCGACCCGGCGACGGTGGCGCGGCTGCGGGCGCGGGGCGTGCTGGTCAATGCGACCGACATGCCGGATCTGTGCGATTTTACATTGCCCGCGATCGTGGACCGTGATCCGGTGCTGATCGCGATCGGCACCGGCGGCGCTTCGGCGGGACTGGCGAAAGCGTTGCGGCAGCGACTGGAGGCGATGCTGCCGGCGCGGTTGGGCGACCTGGCGATGGCGCTGTTCGCGGCGCGGGCGGCAATCCGGGCGCGCTGGCCGGAGGCGGGCGAGCGGCGGCTGGCGATCGATGCGGGGCTGGCTCCGGGTGGGCCGATCGATCCGCTGCGCAACGGGGCGGTCGATGGGGTGCCGGGCTGGCTGACGGGTGAGGGGGCGGCAATGCCGTCGCGGCTGGAGGTGATCCGGCTGCGGTCGGGCGATCCCGACGACCTGACATTGCGGGCGGCGCGGCTGCTGGGGGAAGCGGACCGGGTCTATCATCAGCCGGCGGTGGCGGCGGCGATATTGGATCGGGCGCGGGCGGATGCGGCGCGGATCATGACGGATGCTCCGCCTGCCGATCCTGGCGATGGCCTGTCCTTGTGGCTGGAGATGGATCAGCCCTGAGCGGCGTGCAGGCGCTCTACCTCGTCATGGAGCGCCTGGATCGAGGAGACGAGGCGGGCGCGGTCGAGCTGCATTTCGCGCAGCGCTTCGCGGGTTTCGCCCAGTTCGACGGCGCGCCGGGCGATGCGGGCGTCCAGTTCGGCATTGTGGCGGGTGAGCGCGCCGACCTGTTCGGCGCGTTGGCACAGATGGCGCAGGCGGGCGTCAAGAACGTCGAAATCGAAGGGTTTGACGACATGGTCGTCAGCCCCGGCGGCCAGCGCCTCCACCGTGGATTGGCTGTCGAGCCGCCCGGCGATCATGACGAAGCAGGCGTTGCCGGCCAGGTTGGCGGCGCGGATCTTCTGCATCGTCGCGACCGCGGGCAACATCGTCAGGGCCATGTCGACTAGGATGATGTCGACCGGGCGGGTGACCAGCAAATTGAGCGCGATGAAGCCGTTTTCGGCCAGCGCGACGTCATAATTGAGATGCGACAGGCGGCGGGCGACGACAGCGCGCGCGGTGGGATTTTCATCGACCAGCAGCAGGCGCAGACGGCGCGGGGATCGCACCGCGTCGGCTGCGTCGTCCTGTTCGCCATGGCGGATGCGATTGCGCTTGAAGATCGGCATGTCGTCCCACTTTTCCCGATTCTGGCCTGACAGGAAAAGGATAGGAAGCCCGCCCGAAGAAATGGTTAACGCGCGAATGAGCGATTAATTCGATTTAATTGGTTCACCCATGCCGTGCGCCATAGCCTCCATCGCACATCGACGGAGGAGACCGACATGCCCGGACAGATCACACAGCTTGCCATCGAGGATATTGCCGACCTGCCGAATGGCTCCAGCCTGTTCGGGCTGGAGGATCGCGACGCGCTGGAGATCAGTGTGATGGATGTGGTGATTGCGGTGATCGTGCGGCCGTGATCCCGGCGGCGCTGGCCGAGGCGGTCGAAGCGGCCGAGGCCGCGCCGATCGACCGGGCGGTGGCGCTGATTCGGCCTTTCCTGTCGGACATTGGCTGGTTCGACGCGCTGCTGGCCGAGGGAATACAGGCGATGGCGGACGATCCCCGCCACCTACCGGGCTTTCGCGCGAGTCGCCAGCGGGCCGCGCGCCACCTGGTGCTTGCGCGGACACAGCGGATATGGCTGACCGCGAGCCTGCTGGATGGTGGGCAGGCGCCGTCCGAGCGGGTGCATTTTTCCGGTCGGGTGAGTCTGTGCCGTCCGTTGAACGGGCCGCTGGCGGGCGACGCCTGGCGGCTGGAGGGCGAGCGGGCGGTGATGGTCGGTGCGCGGTCCTGCGCGGCAGGAACGACGATCGAACTGGACGAGCGGCGCGAGGCGCTGTGCCTGCGGCCGACGCAAGCGCCGCTGATGCTGCTGCGGGCGCAGGTCGCGCCGACCGGGCCGGTGCAGGCGCGCATCCATGATCGCCGCGACGGGCGGGCGATCGACAGCGCGCAGGCGGACGAAGGCCATGCCCGCGCGCTGATGCTGTTGTCGCTGCTGCGGTTGCAGGGGCGGCGCGATGCTGCCGACCAGTTCGTGCAGGCGCTGGACGCGCCGCTGCCGGGACAGCGCTGGGCGGTGATGCGGGAATATCTGGCGCTCGACACGGCGCGCGCCTTGCCGGCGCTGCGGGCGATGGCGGGGCGGGAGAGCGATGCGGTCGTGCGTGGATTGGCGGTGAAGACGCTGTGCCAAGTTGGGGGCGCATCATGCCCCGCCTGATCGCGCCGCCGGACGATGATGCCGTCATTGACCTGGAAGCGCTGATCGACTGGTGCGAGAGCGGGGCCTTCGATCCGACATGCGAGGAGGGGCTGGCGGCGGCGGCGCCGACGCTGCGCGCGCTGTCGCGCAACCGGGATTTCCTGTCGGACCTGGCGGTGGCGGAGTTGAAGGATCGCTGCGCCGGGCAGCGGCGGGTCAATCCCTATTCGGCGCAGGTGCTGCTGCTGCATCCGCCGACCGACCGCTATGTGCTGCGCGCCGCTTTTTGGCCCGCGGAGCGCGATCATGTGGTGCGGATGAGCGGGGCGTCGGCCTTCCTCTATCATGTGCCGCACGACCATAGTTTCGACTTTCTGACCGTGGGCTATCTGGGGCCTGGCTATGCGTCGGACTATTATGAGTATGATCCCGACGGCGTGGCCGGGGCGGACGGGGAGGCGGTGGCGTTGCGCTTCGTCGAGCGCAGTTGCCTGTCGGAAGGCAAGATGCTGCTCTACCGCGCCAATCGGGACGTGCACGCCCAATTGCCGGCGGAGTCGCTGTCGGTATCGCTCAACATATTGGCGAGTGCGCCCGACCAGGGATGGCGGCGGCAATATCGGTTCGACACGGCGCGCGGCGCGATCGCGCAATGCATGACGGTGGCCAGCGCGCAACTGCTGCTGGAACTGGCGGTCGGGTGCGGCAGCGGCAATGCGATAGATCTGGCGCAGGATTTTGCCGTGGGGCACCCGGTCGATGCGATGCGCTGGACTGCGTGGCGCGCGATCGGGCTGGGCCTGGCGGATGGCAATGCGCGGCTGGCCCATGCCGAGCGGGGCGCAGGGAGCAGCAGCGCGCTGATCCGCCATGCGAGTGAGGCAGCGTTGCGAAGCATCCGTAACGGACATGAAATGGCTTGTTTTTAACGCTCTCCGCGGGTCGGATGTGGGGGACGAAGGCATGGCGGGCCAGTTGTGGGCAGAAGGGTGGAATGCCATGGCATGGGTGCGGATTTCGCGCCGGTCGCGCGGGCGCTGAGCGCGCGCGGCGTCGAACTGGCGATTGCGCCGGGGCAAGAGCCATGGCCGCTGGTGCGCGTGGGCGACGCGACCATCTTATGGCAGGGGATTGACGATCCGGCCGCGCGCGCCCGCGCGCTGGAGGCGGGCGCGCACGAAGTGGTCGGCCCCTGGATGCACGAGGCGGAGACGGTGGCGCGCATCATCCGCCTGGCCGATGCGGAACAGCCCCGGCTGCGGATCGGCGAGCTGACGATCAGGCTGGTCGATCGGCGGGTGGAGCGGGGCGGGCGGCCGATCCCGCTGTTGGCGCGGGAATATGCGCTGCTGTTGCATCTGGCGCGGCGGCCGGGACAGGCGATCAGTCGGGCGGAATTGTTGAGGGCGGTGTGGCGGCTGGACTTCGACCCTGGCACCAATAGTGTCGAGGTGCATATGTCTCGCCTGCGCGGCAAGTTGGATCGCGGCTTTGCCGTGCCGATGCTGCATACGGTGAAGGGGCGGGGCTATGCGCTGTGCCCGGACGGATATTGGCCCGAACGCGCCTGACCATGCGGCATGGCGGAAAGTCTCAGGCGGTTGGGGCGTCCGGTTGGGGCTGGGGCGCGTAGGCGCGCAGGAAGAGATCGACGGCAAAGGCGGCGTCGGCGGCGATTTCATTGGGCGCAGGCCGATCGATGCGGCCGATCAGCATCTGCTGGTGACAACCGGACATCGACAGCGACATCAGCGCGCGCGCGGCGTCGATCGGGTCGGCCGACCGCAACTGACCGCGCATCATTGCGCCGTGCAGAAAATCGGCGAGCAGAAGGCGCGTATTTTGCGGCGCGAGATCGAAGAAAATCTGGCTGAGTTCGGGGAAGCGCCGTCCCTGGGCGACGATCAGACGGTGCAGGGCGCTGGCGTCGGGCGAGGTGACCTTCTGGATCAGGCTGCGGCAAGCGCTCTGCAAGGTCGGTTCTAGTGCGCCCTGAGGATCGAGGAGCTGCGATAGCTGCGCCTGATAGGCCTTGGCCGCCCGCTCGACCACGGCAGCGAACAGGGCCTCCTTCGATGGAAAATAATTCCATAAAGTGCCCTTCGACCCACCCAGCTTCGCCGCGATGCCCGACATGGTGGTGTCGGCGAAGCCATGTTCGAGGAAATAGACCTGCGCCACGGTCAGGATCGCGTCGCGTCGATCCTGGCGGCGGGCTTCCCTTCTGCTGGGAATCACAGGCGCATCGGAGGATGTCATAAAATCGTACCATAGAGTACGCTATTTGAGTTGACAAGGCCAAGCGAGGGCGGCAATGGCAATTTTCATACTAGGTGGTACGGTTTGATATGTCCGTGAGTCGCATTGCCCTGGCCGCCCGCACGGGAGGCATGGCTTCTTCCATCCTGCTGCTGGCCGCCTGCGCCGCGGTTCCCGATCTGGGGGCGAAGCCCGAATTACGCGCCCCCGCCACTGTCGCGGCGGACCGCAGTCTTACGGCCGCGCCCGTGGCGTGGCCGGGCGATGACTGGTGGAGCGCCTATGGCGATCCGCAGCTGGACGCGCTGATCGCCGAAGGGCTGCGCGAATCGCCCGACGTCGCCGCCGCCAGCGCTCGTTTCCGCAAGGCGGCCGGCATGGCGCAACAGGCGGGCGCGGCGTTGCTGCCGTCGGTCGACCTGGAGGCGAGCGGCGGCGCGACCAAGCAAAGCTATAATATGGGCCAGCCCCGCAATTTCGTGCCGAAGGGCTGGCTGGGCACCGGGCGCGTGGCGCTCGATCTGGGCTTCGACCTGGACTTGTGGGGCAGGAACAAAGCGGCGCTGGCCGCCGCCACGTCGGAGACGCGCGCGGCGCAGATCGATGCGCATCAGGCGCGGTTGGCGCTGACGACGGGGATCGCCGACGCCTATGCCGACCTGGCGCGGCTGTATGACGAGGCGGATATCGCGCGGCAGACGCTCGACATCCGCGTGGCGAGCCAGAAGCTGGCGGCCGATCGGCAGCGCAACGGCCTGGACACGCGCGGCAGCGTGCGCCAGGCGGACGCCACCGTGTCTGCCGCGCGCGCGCAACTGAGCGCGGCAACCATGGCGATCGAATTGCGCCAGCATCAGATTGCGGCGCTGATCGGCGCCGGGCCGGATCGAGGCCTGTCGATCGCCCGTCCCAAGATCGGCGCGCTGGCGCCGCTGGGCCTGCCCGCCGACGTCACCACCAATCTGGTCGCCCGCCGTCCCGACATAGCCGCGGCGCTCGCCCGCGCAGAGGCGGCGGCCAAGCGGATCAAGGTGGCGCGGGCCGACTTCTTCCCGGCGCTGCGGCTGAGCGCGCTGATCGGCGTCCAGTCGCTGGGCTATGATACAGTGTTCACCGGCACGTCGGCGACGGGCACGGCCAAGCCGTTCATCAACAGCCTGTTCGACAAGGGGTCGCTGTTCGGCACGGTCGGCCCGGCGATCAGCCTGCCGATCTTCCACGGCGGAGCGTTGCAGGGCCAGTATCGCGGCGCGCGCGCCACTTATGACGAGGCGGTCGCTTCCTATGACAAGGCCGTGCTGACCGCTTACCAGGAGGTGGCTGACGCCGTGACCATGCGCAAGACGCTGGATCAGCGGCTGGTGGATGCGCGCGCGGCGGTGGCCGCGTCGCAGGACGCCTATGGCATTGCCCAGAAACGCTACAAGGGCGGGCTGTCCACCTATCTTGACGTGCTCAATGTCGAGGACCAGCTGCTCGGCGCGCGCCAGTCCCTTGCGGGGTTGGAGGCGAGCGCCTTTTCGACCGATATCGCCCTTATCCGTGCGCTGGGCGGCGGCTTTGCCGCCAGCGACTTCCAGTCCAAGGACCAACCCCATGGCTGACGCCACGCCACAAACCCCCGCGCCCGACAGCGACGATATGCAGCAGGAAGGCCGCCAGTCGGCGCGCAAGACATGGCTGATCCGGCTTGGGCTGATCGTCATCGTCGGCGGGCTGTTGTGGGGCGCATGGTATCTGCTGGTCGGGCGCAATCATGTCGCGACCGACAACGCCTATGTGAACGCGGAAATGGCGCAGGTGACGCCGCTGATGTCGGCGCAGGCGGTCGACGTGCTGGTCAGCGATACCCAGCAGGTGAAGCGCGGCGACATATTGGTGAAGCTGGACCCGACCGACGCGCAGATCGCGGTGGCGCAGGCGCAGGCCGACCTGGCCGAAGCCAAGCGCAAGTTCCGCCAGACGAGCGCGACCAGCACGTCGCTGGCCGCGCAGGTGGATGCGCGCGGCGCGGATATCGTGCAGGCGCGCGCCCAGCTGGCGACCGCCCAGGCCGATCTGGAAAAGGCACGGGTCGACCTGCAGCGGCGCGAGGCGCTGGTCAGCGATGGCGCGGTGTCGGGCGATGAAGTGACGAGCGCACGCAAGGGCTATGCGGCTGCAAAGGCGGCGCTGGACCTGGCGCGCGCCGGCGTCCAGACCGCGCAGGCGACGCGGAGCGCGGCCAGCGGACAGCTGGCCGCCAACGACGCGCTGGTGCGCGGATCGACCATCGATACCGACCCCAGCGTGATGGCGGCGCAGGCCAAGCTGGATTCTGCAAAGCTGAACCTGGAGCGTGCGGTCATCCGCGCGCCGATCGACGGCGTCGTCACCAAGCGGCAGGTGCAGGTGGGCCAGCGCGTGACGCAGGGCAGCCCGATCATGACCATCGTGCCGATCGCCCAGGTTTATGTCGACGCCAATTTCAAGGAGCGCCAGCTGCGCGGCGTGAAGGTCGGGATGCCCGCCAAGGTCACGTCCGACCTATATGGCAGCGACGTCGTCTATCATGGCAAGGTCGTCGGCTTTTCCGGCGGCACGGGCGCGTCCATGTCGCTCATCCCGGCGCAGAATGCGACCGGCAACTGGATCAAGGTGGTGCAGCGCCTGCCGCTGCGCATCGCGCTCGACCCCAAGGAATTGGCGGCGCATCCGTTGCGCGTGGGCCTGTCCATGGATGTCGAGATCGACCTGTCCGAAAAGTAAGGCGAAAAAAGGAATGTCCGGGCGATGAGCAGCGACGACGACATTTTTTCGCGGCTTTCCCCGCGCAGCCGGACGCTGGCCGGGCTGGTGCTGGCGATGAGCAATTTCATGGTGGTGCTGGACCTGACCATCGCCAATGTCTCCGTGCCCCATATCGCCGGCAACCTGGGTATTTCCCCTGATCAGGGAACGTGGATCATCACATCCTATGCGGTCGCGGAGGCGATCTGCGTGCCATTGACCGGCTGGCTGGCCCAAAGATTCGGGGTGGTGCGGGTGTTCACCCTGGCAATGATAGGCTTTGGATTATTTTCGCTGCTGTGTGGATTGTCCAGCACGCTGGCCATGCTGGTCGCCTGCCGCATCGGGCAGGGGGTTTGCGGCGGGCCGATCATGCCGATGTCGCAGACCTTGCTGATGCGCATATTCCCTCCCGAAGCGCGCGGACGGGCAATGGGCCTGTGGGCGATGACGACCCTGATGGGCCCGGCGTTAGGGCCGATCATCGGCGGCTATATCAGCGACAATTGGAGCTGGCACTGGATCTTCTTCATCAACCTGCCGATCGCGGCGCTGTGCGTGTTTGCCGCGCAGGCGTTGCTCAAGCCTGTGGAGACGGAAACGGCCAAGGTGCCGATCGACAAGGTAGGATTGTTCCTGCTGATTTTCTGGATCGGCTGCCTCCAGATCATGCTGGATATCGGCCGCGATCATGACTGGTTTGCCGATCCGTTCATCGTCACGCTGGCGATCCTGGCGATTGTCGGCTTCGTGGCGTTCGTGATTTGGGAGCTGACGGAGGAGCATCCGGTGGTGGACCTGCGCGTGTTTCGCCATGTCGGCTTCAGTTCCGGCCTGTTTACCTTGTCGCTGTGTTTCGGGGCCTATTTCGCCAGTATCGTCGTCATCCCGCAATGGTTGCAGATGTCGATGGGCTACACCGCGACGCTGGCCGGGATCGTCACCGCGACGACCGCCATGGCCGCGCTGTTGAGTGCGCCGGTTGCGGCGAAGATGATGTCCAGGGCCGATCCGCGCCTGCTGATTTCTTGCGCCGTGGCATGGCTGGGCATCTGGTCCTTCGTCCGCGCCCACTGGACCAGCGGCATCGATTTCGATTCGATGCTGATCCCGCAATTCCTCCAAGGCTTTGCCCTGCCTTTCTTCTTCATCCCGCTGACCACCCTGACGCTGGGATCGGTGCTGCCCGAAGAGACGGCGTCCGCGGCGGGCCTGCAAAATTTCGTGCGCACCATGGCGACGGCGGTCGCGACGTCGCTGGTGCTGACCAGCTGGGGCGATGCCCAGCGCGTGTCGCGCAACGATTTGGCCGCGGCGTTGCAGCCCGACGCCACCCAGTCGCTGCTGTCAGGCATAGGCATGGACCCCGAACAGGCGCGGCAGATGATTTCCAACCTGGTGGAGCAGGAGGCGATCGTGCTGGCGGTGGACCATGTCTTCTTCATATCCGGCATCGTCCTGTTCGTAGCGGCGGCGATCGTGTGGATCGCGCCCAAGCCCCGCGCCGATGTCGATACCTCTGCCGCCCATTGAGCGGCAGGTCGGGCCAGGGCGATCCGGTGCATGGTCCCGCCTGCGCGGGAATATGCGTCACAGACCGGCCAGATCCTCCGGCCGGTTGATGTTGGGCAGGACCAGATCCGGCATCTCCACCACGCGCGCGTTCACGCGTTCGATCCAGCCATAGATCGATCGACTATTCTCCTCCGCCAGATGAGCGTCCAGTTCGCTGGCCATGATGGCAGGCCACCATCCCAGCAATTGCTGGCCTAGCAACACGGCGGGGCGATCGCCGATCAGTGCGGCGGGCAGGGCGGCGGGGTAGAAGGGCATGTCGCATCCGGTGGTGAGGACGCCGACGAACCCGTGGCTGCGCGCATGATGCAGCGCTGCGTTGAGGCCGCCCAGCGGGCCGAGGTCCGGGGCCGGGCGATCGGGCAGGCCGCCGGCTCGTCCGCAGACGACGATGGCGGCCACATGCGGCGCCAGCCCTGACCTGGCATGATCGATCAGGGTGCGGCCGTCCGCCAGGCGCGCCAGCGCCTTGTCGCTGCCGAAGCGGCTGGAGCGGCCGCCGGCCAGCACCGCGCCCAATATCGGTCCTTCGTGCATTGCTTGATAGCTCCCCTCTATAAAGCCTATAGCAGAGCCGATGCAGACCCGGCTTGTCGAATATTTCCTGGCGCTGGAGCGCGAAGGCCATTTCGCGCGCGCGGCGACGCATTGCAACGTGTCGCAACCCACGCTGTCGGCGGGGATCGCCACATTGGAGGCGCAACTGGGCAAGCGGCTGATCCGGCGCGACCGGAAATATGGCGGGCTGACGGCGGAGGGGGAAGCGATATTGCCCTGGGCGCGGCAGCTGGTCGCGGCGGCCGAAGCGCTGGGGCAGGCGGCGGAGACGGCGCGGGGGCCATTGAAGGGCGAGTTGCGGCTGGGGGCGATTCCCGCGGCGATGCCCGCGATCGGGTGCCTGGTCGCGGCGATGCTGGCGCGGCATCCGGGGCTGAATGTCTCCATCCGGGCGCTGACGTCGCGGCAGATCGAGCGGGATCTGGCGGCGTTCGAATTGGACGCAGGGCTGACCTATCTGGATTTCGAGCCGCCGGCCCATGCGCTGTCCGTGCCACTTTATGTCGAGCGGACGATGCTGGTAAGTGCGGTGGGCGGGGTATCGGTGCCCGATCCGCTGGACTGGACGGCGCTGGCCGCGTTGCCGCTGTGCCTGCTGCATCAGGGGATGCAGAATAGGCGGATATTGGACGCGCGCTTGGCGGAACGCGGGCTGGCGCTGCGGCCGCTGGTGACGGCGGACAGCTATGTCGCGCTGCTGGCGCTGGTGCAGCAGGGGCGGCTATGTTCGATCATTCCCGATAGCCATGCGACGTTACTGGACGGGCTGGCTTGGGCGCGGACGCATGAGATGCCGGACGGGGATGAGGGCAGCCGGATCGGCGTGATCGTGTCGGACAGGGCGCCGATGGGGCCGCTGGCGCAGGCGGTGCTGGGCGTGGCGCGCGAGTTGCGATTGCCGCCGGGGTTTCGGAAGGCGTGATAGAGTTTCTCTATGGTAGATATCTGTCTTCGATTTGACCCGATGGCTGTGGGCGATCAGGATTGCGCGCAAAACAGGGCCAAAAGGCAGGGTATGATGGAAGAGTTTATCGGCGCGTGGACCGCGCGGCATGGCGCGACGCGGGACCGGCTGTTGCCGCTGCTCCATGCGGTGCAAGCGGAGGCGGGCCATATCGACGATGCGATTGTGCCGGTGATCGCCAGAGCGCTGAACCTGAGCCGTGCGGACGTGCATGGCGTTGTTACCTTCTATCATGATTTCCGGCGGGTCGCGCCGGGGCGGCATGTGGTGAAGCTGTGCCGGGCGGAAAGCTGCCAGGCGCGGGGCGGCGCGGGAATCGAGGCGGCGGCGGCGCAGCGGCTGGGCGTGGCGATGGGCGAGACGCGGGCCGACGGGCAAGTGGCGCTGGAGCCGGTCTATTGCCTGGGCCTGTGTGCGATCGGCCCCAATGCGCTGGTCGATGGGCGGCCAGTGGCGCGGATCGACGCGGAGGCGTTGGAGCGGATCGCGCTGGAGGTGGCGGCATGACGCGCGTGTTTGTAAGCCGCGACATGGCGTCGGTCGCTTTGGGCGCGGATGATGCGGCGCGGGCCTTTGCCGAAGCCGGGTGCGAGGTGGTGCGGACCGGATCGCGCGGGCTGTTCAGCATCGAGCCTTTGGTCGAGGTGGAGACGGCGGACGGGCGCATTGGCTTTGGGCCTGTCGGGCCGGGCGATGTGGCGGCGGTGCTGGACGGGACGCATGGGGCGCGACTTGGGAAAGTGGAAGACCTGCCCTTTTTTGCGGGGCAGCAGCGGTTCACCTTTGCGCGCTGCGGGGTGATCGATCCGTTGAGCCTGCATGATTATGCGGCGCATGGGGGCTGGGTGGGGCTTAATGCGGCGCGCGCGCTAGAGCCGCAGGCGGTGGTCGATGCGGTCAAGGCGTCGGGGCTGCGCGGGCGTGGCGGCGCGGGTTTTCCGACCGGGATCAAATGGCAGACGGTGCTGGATTCGCCTTCTGGTGAGAAATACATCGTCTGCAATGCGGATGAGGGCGACAGCGGCACCTTTGCCGACCGGATGCTGATGGAGGGCGACCCCTTTTGCCTGATCGAGGGGATGGCGATCGCGGCCCATGCGGTGGGTGCGGGGCATGGCTATATCTATATTCGATCCGAATATCCGTTCGCGATCGCGACGATGCGCGCGGCGATCGCGGCGTCGACGCACATCGTCGCGCCTTTCGCGCTTGAAGTGCGCGAGGGGGCGGGGGCCTATGTCTGCGGCGAGGAGACGGCGCTGCTCGATTCGATCGAGGGCAAGCGCGGGCAGGTGCGGGCCAAGCCGCCTTTGCCGGCACTCAAGGGGTTGTTTGGGCAGCCGACGGTCATCAACAATGTGCTGAGCTTGGCGGCGGTGCCTTTCATATTGGCGCAGGGGGCGGAGGCTTATGCGGCGGTCGGGTTCGGCCGGTCGCGCGGCACGATGCCGGTGCAACTGGCGGGCAATGTGCGGCATGGCGGGCTTTACGAGATCGGGTTCGGCATCACCCTGGGCGCACTGGTGAACGACATCGGCGGCGGTACGGCGAGCGGGCGGCCGGTGCGCGCGGTGCAGGTGGGCGGGCCGCTGGGGGCCTATTTCCCGCCGTCCATGTTCCATCTGCCGTTCGATTATGAAGCGTTCGCGGCCGCCGGCGGCTTGATCGGCCATGCCGGGATCACGGTGTTCGACGACAGCGTGGACATGGCGCATATGGCGCGCTTTGCGATGGAGTTCTGCGCGGCGGAAAGCTGCGGCAAATGCACGCCCTGCCGGATCGGATCGACGCGGGGGGTGGAGATTATGGACCGGATTATCGGGGCGCGAGGCAATTCAACATCCGTTCGCCCTGAGCCTGTCGAAGGGCTATCCTTCTTGGAGGATAAGAGGAAGGCTTCGACAGGCTCAGCCCGAACGGGGGAGGGGTATTTGGATAAAGCCCTTTACTCGCGCACACCGGATCGGATCGACGTGTCGATCGAAGCGCAGACCGCGTTGCTGCGCGATCTGGCCGATACGATGAAATATGGGTCGCTGTGCGCGCTGGGGGGCTTCACGCCTTATCCGGTGCTGAGCGCGCTTGATTATTTTCCTGAGGATTTCGGTGCGCCTGCACCCATCAAGGAGGCTGCGGAATGAGCTTCGCCCGCGAAACGGACCATGGCACGCCGGCGGCGCCGGTAATTAATGGCGCCACGGGCAAGAGCATCACGCTGACCATCGACGGGCAGAGCGTCACTTTACCCGAAGGCACCAGCATCATGCGGGCTGCGTCGCTGATGGGCGGGTCGATCCCCAAGCTGTGCGCCACGGACAATGTGGAGAGTTTCGGATCGTGCCGCCTGTGCCTGGTCGAAGTGGAGGGACGCAATGGCTATCCCGCCTCCTGCACCACGCCGGTCGCGGAGGGCATGGTGGTGCGTACGCAGACCGACCGGCTGAAAAAACTGCGGCGCGGGGTTATGGAGCTTTATATCTCCGATCATCCGCTCGATTGTTTGACCTGCGGGGCGAACGGGGACTGCGAATTGCAGGATCAGGCGGGCGCGGTGGGGCTGCGCGATGTGCGCTATGGCTATGACGGCGCGACCAATATGGGGCAGGCGAAGGACCAGTCGAACCCCTATTTCGATTTCGATCCCAGCAAGTGCATCGTCTGTTCGCGCTGCGTGCGCGCGTGCGAGGAAGTGCAGGGCACGTTCGCGCTGACGATCGAGAATATGGGGTTCGACTCCAAGGTGTCGGCGTCGCAGGGCGAGGATTTTCTGGGGTCCGAATGCGTGTCCTGCGGGGCGTGCGTGCAGGCCTGCCCGACCGCATCGCTGATCGAGAAGGCGGTGGTGGAGATCGGCACGCCCGACCGGGCGGTCGTCACCACCTGCGCCTATTGCGGCGTGGGCTGCACGTTTCGCGCGGAAATGCGGGGAGAGGAACTGGTGCGGATGGTGCCGTGGAAGGACGGCAAGGCCAATCGCGGGCATAGCTGCGTCAAGGGGCGCTTCGCCTGGGGCTATGCCCAGCATCAGGACCGCATATTGAACCCGATGATCCGTGCGTCGGTGCGCGAGCCGTGGCGCGAAGTGTCGTGGGAGGAGGCGATCGCCCATACCGCGTCGGAGTTTCGGCGCATTCAGGGTAAATATGGCACGCGCAGCATCGGCGGGATCACGTCAAGCCGCTGCACCAATGAGGAGACGTTCCTCGTCCAGAAGCTGATCCGGCAGGGGTTCGGCAACAATAATGTCGATACCTGCGCGCGGGTCTGTCATTCGCCGACCGGCTATGGGTTGAGCCAGACCTTCGGCACGTCGGCGGGCACGCAGGATTTTGACAGCGTGATGCAGGCCGACGTGATCCTGGTGATCGGGGCCAATCCGACCGACGGGCATCCGGTGTTCGCCAGCCGCATGAAGCGGCGGTTGCGGCAGGGCGCAAAGCTGATCGTGATGGACCCCCGCCGCACCGATCTGGTGAAATCGCCGCATGTCGAGGCGGAACATCATCTGCCCTTACGGCCGGGCACCAATGTCGCGATGCTGACCGCAATGGCGCATGTGATCGTGACCGAGAAGCTGTATGACGAAGCCTTCATTCGCGAGCGGTGCGATTGGGATGAGTTTGCCGATTGGGCGGATTTCGTGTCGGAAGCGGCGCGTTCGCCCGAGGCGATCGAACCGCTGACCGGCGTGAAGGCGCAGGAGGTGCGCGCGGCCGCCCGGCTCTATGCCACCGGCGGCAATGGCGCGATTTACTACGGCCTCGGCGTCACTGAGCATAGCCAGGGCAGTTCGACCGTGATGGCGATCGCCAACCTGGCCATGGCGACCGGCAATGTCGGGCGGGAAGGCGTGGGCGTGAACCCGCTGAGGGGCCAGAATAACGTGCAGGGAGCGTGCGACATGGGCAGCTTCCCGCATGAATTTTCGGGCTATCGTCATGTGTCCGACACTGCGACGCGGCAGTTGTTCGAGGCGGCGTGGGGCGTGGCGCTGGACGCCGAACCAGGGTTGCGTATCCCCAATATGCTGGACGCGGCGACCGACGGGACGTTCAAGGGGCTGTTCGTGCAGGGGGAGGATATCCTCCAGTCCGATCCCAATACCAAGCATGTCGCGGCGGGGCTGGCGGCGATGGAGTGCGTGGTGGTGCAGGATCTGTTCCTCAACGAAACCGCCAATTATGCGCATGTCTTCCTGCCCGGATCGACATTCCTGGAGAAGGACGGCACCTTCACCAATGCGGAGCGGCGCATCCAGCGGGTGCGCAAGGTGATGGCGCCGCTCAACGGCCACGCCGATTGGGAGATCGTGCAGCTGGTGGCGAACGCCATGGGGCTGGCGTGGACCTATGATCATCCCTCGCAGATCATGGGCGAGATTGCGGCGCTGACGCCGACCTTTGCAGGCGTGCACTACGACCGGTTGGAGGCGGAAGGATCGCTGCAATGGCCGGCTAATGACAGCGCGCCCACGGGCACGCCGACGATGCACAGGGACGGCTTCGTGCGGGGGAAGGGCAAGTTCGTCGTCACCGACTATGTGCCGACCGACGAGAAGACCGGGCCGCGCTTCCCGCTGCTGCTGACGACCGGACGGATATTGAGCCATTATAATGTCGGCGCGCAGACGCGGCGGACGGCGAATACGGCGTGGCACCCGGAGGACCGGCTGGAAATCCATCCGAGCGATGCGGAGAACAGGGGGCTGAAGGATGGCGATTGGGTGACGCTGCGCAGTCGGGCGGGGGAGACGACGCTGCGTGCGCTAGTGACCGAGCGGGTTGCGCCGGGGGTGGTCTATACGACCTTCCATCACCCGGAGACGCAGGCGAATGTCATCACCACCGACTATTCGGATTGGGCCACCAATTGTCCGGAATATAAGGTGACGGCAGTGCAGGTGATGGCGTCCAATGGCCCCAGCGACTGGCAGCAGGATTATGCCGATCAGGCGCGCCTGAGCCGCCGGATCGCGCCGTTGGAAGCGGCGGAATAGGTGGCGGGCATGAGCGACGACACGCATGTCATGTCGACGACTGATCGGCTGGTCTATATGGCGCATCAGATCGCGCGCAATATTGCGACCATGGGGGAGGATAAGGCGATAGAGGCGCTGGCCGAACATCTGACCCGTTTCTGGGATCCGCGGATGAAGGCGCAGATTATCGCGATTGCGCAGGAGCAACCGGATCGGCTGTCGCCGATCGCGGCAGCCGCCGTCGCGCGGATGGCGCAGGGCCGGGCGGCGCCGGATGTGGATGCGGCGCAATTCAATGCGGTGGACGAGGCCGGACATTGCGACGCCGGTTGAGCGGCGGGCGATCCACCGCTAGGCCGGGATAATGGATGCCGACCGCCAGAGCCTGCGCTTCGACCGCCTGACGCCCGATGGCGGGACGGCGGCGATCGATCGCACGCTGGCGGAGGAAGTGCCGGTCGCGATCGAATTTAACGGCATCGGCTATGCGGTGCTGATGGCGACGCCTAGCGACATCGGCGACCTCGTGCTGGGCTTTGCGCTGGCCGAGCGGCTGATCGGGCCGGAGGATGGGGCGTTCGATGTCGATGCCTATCGCACCGACCAGGGGATCGTGGCGCGCGCGACATTGCCGTCGGGTCGCACCGATGCGCTTCTGGAACGGGTGCGGCATCGGGTGTCGGAATCCTCCTGTGGCATTTGCGGGATCGAAAATTTGGAGCAGGCGATCCGGCCGCTGCCGAGGGTTGCCGCTACGTCGCGGACGGACCGAGCCGCCATTTTTCGTGCGCTGGACGCGCTCGACGATCACCAGCCGTTGAACGCGGCTACCGGCGCGGCCCATGCCGCCGCCTGGGTTGGGGCGGACGGCATGATCCGGCTGGTGCGGGAGGATGTCGGGCGGCATAATGCGTTCGACAAGCTGATCGGGGCGATGGCGCGGATCGGCGCGGATTGGGATGGCGGCTTTGCGCTGCTCTCGTCGCGCTGTTCCTACGAACTGGTGGAGAAGGCCGTTCTGGCCGACTGCCCGCTGCTCGTCACCATTTCCGCGCCGACTCGGCTGGCCGTGAGCCGCGCGGAGGAAGCGGGCCTGCCGCTGGTCGTGCTGGCGCGGCGGGACGCGATGTTGCTGCGGAGCAACAGGGCGCTGGTTTAAGCCGTCACCCGCTTGGCATCGCCGACACTTTCCCTTAGAGCGCGCGGCGTGGGGGCGGCTTGGCTTTCCCTGCAACATGATCGCGCCGGTGCCCGGCAACGGGCTTAATCGGGAATGTGGTGCGGGCGTGCGAGCGCCCAATTCCATGGCTGTCCCTGCAACTGTAAGCGGATAGCGCGATGCATAAGGTCGAAAGACCGGCCACTGGACGTCACGTCCGGGAAGGCTTTGCATCGTTGCTGTGACCCGCGAGCCAGGAGACCTGCCGGCGCTTGGTCGCTCTTGCTTTGGTCCAGGGGATGGCCGGGGCACGGTGGTTTTCCGTCGAGCGACGCCATGCGGCCGGGCCGCATCGGGTTGTGGACGGGATATGGCGTCATCCCCTGCCTCCGCCCGGCCGCTTGCGAAAGCGGAGACCCCGGCCCACGTCGCATCGACGCCGGGGGATTATATATGTTGAAAACAGGGATTTCGTTGGCAGCGCTGATCGTGGCGACGCCGGTTTTGGCGCAGGATGACCAGATCGTCGTCACCGCGTCGGGCATTGCGCAGTCGCGCGACGAGGTCGGCCAGGCGATCACGGTGATCGATGCGGAGACGATCGAGACGCGGCAGACGATCGACGTGGTGGACCTGCTGGCGACGACGCCGGGCGTGCGCTTCAGCCGCAACGGCAGCGTCGGCAGCCAGACCGGCGTGTCGTTGCGCGGGGCGGAAACGACGCAGACTTTGGTGCTGATCGACGGGGTGAAGGTCAACGACCCCAGCGGCATCGGCGACGGTTATGATTTCGGTCCGCTGCTGACCGGCAATATCAAGCGGATCGAAGTGCTGCGCGGCTCCAACTCGGTGGTGCATGGCAGCCAGGCGATCGGCGGCGTGGTCAATATCATGACCGGGGTGCCGGTCGAGGGCTTCGGCGCGAATGCGTCGATCGACTATGGCTATAGCGATACGCTGAGCGCCAAGGCGGATGTGTCCGGGACCAGCGGTATCGCCGCGGGCGGGATCGGCGCGGCCTATTTTCGGACCGACGGTATTTCATCAGCCGCGGGTGGCACGGAGCGCGACGGGACCGAGAATATCGCGACCAACGCGCGGCTGACGCTGAATTTCACCGAGGCGCTGAGCCTGGACCTGCGCGGTTACTATATCCACGCGGACCTCGACTATGACAGCTTCTTCGGCGCGCCCGCCGACAGCAGCGACGTGTCGAAGATGGATCAATATGTCGGTTATGCGGGGCTGAACCTGGCGCTGCTGGATGGCAAGCTGACCAACCGCGCGGCGGTGACCTATTTGCGCAACGACCGCGACTATTATTTCGTGCGCGGGACCGACCCGGATTATGGCTATTCGGGCACGAACCTGCGCTTCGAATATGAGGGCGTCTATGCCCCGGTCGATCAGGCCAAGCTGGTGTTCGGTTATGAGCATGAGCGGCCGGATTATGATTTCTTCGGGTTCGGCGACACGGCGAGCGCGCGGATCAACATCGACAGCGTCTATGGGCTGGCGATCGTGAAGCCCTTCACGGGGCTGGCCGTCACTGGTGGCGTTCGGCATGACGATCATAGCCAGTTCGGCGGTGCGACGACCTTCGGCGCGAACGCCAATTATTCGCCCAATGGCGGCGCGACCAATGTGCGGCTGAGCTATGGCGAGGGGTTCAAGGCACCCTCGCTATATCAGTTGTACGACACGTTCAGCGGCAATGCGGCGCTGCGCCCCGAACGGTCGAAAAGCTATGATGTCGGTTTCGACCAGAGCCTGGACGGCGGGCGGGCGATGCTGTCGGTGACCGCATTCCGCCGTGATACGCGTAACCAGATCAATTATGACAACGCCACCTTCACCTATGGCAATCTGGACCGCACCCGCGCCAAGGGCGTGGAAGCCTCAATCGCGCTGAAGCCGGTCGATGCGCTGACCGTGACGGGCAGCTACAGCTATGTCGATGCGCGGGACCGGTCGGCTGGGTCGGCCAATTATGGCCATCGCCTGGCCCGCCGCGCCGCCAATGCGGTGAGCCTGTCGGCGGATTATGTCTGGTCCTTCGGCCTCTCCACCGGCGCGACGGTGACGATGGTGGACGATAGTTTCGACAACGCAGCCAACACGCGGCGGCTGGACGGCTATGCGCTGGCCGGGGTGCGGGCGTCGATGCCGCTGGGCGAGCATCTGGAAGTCTATGGCCGGATCGACAATCTGTTCGATGAGACCTACGCCACAGCCTATGGCTATGGAACCTACGGCCGGTCGGCCTATGGCGGCGTGCGTGTCCGCTTCTAATCGGAACTACCGGGGGCGGGCGTGACGCCTGCCCCCTTATCGCGGCGCGTTGAGGCGCTGCGTGATGGCGCGCGCGGCCTGCACATAGGCGGGGCCGCCGCAGACGGTCCAGCTTTGCGGCAGGCTGATGCGCGGGATGGTGGCGAGCGCGGGGTGGTGCAGCATTTCCGTGCCCTGATCCACCACCCGGTCGGTGGCGCTTTCCACGATCAGCCAGTCGGGGCGGGCGGCGACCATTTCCTCCAGCGGCACTTGCGCCAGCGGCGGCTTGCCCAACTTCGCCGCGAGATTGACGAGGCCTACGCGGCGCATCAGATCATCGATCAGCGTGCCGGTGCCGGTCATATAGCCGCGGCGCTGATAATAGGCTGCGACGCCGCCGCCTTTGGGGCGGGGCAGGGCGGCGAGATCGCGGTGCATGGCTGCGATCAGCGCTTCGCCGCGATCGACATGGCCGGTCGCGTGGGCGACCTGACGGATCTGGTCGAGAATCGCGGCATAGCTGTCTGCGCTGGCGAGGCCGAGTGTCCGCCAGTCGCCCGGCGGCGCGCCCGCCACCTGATTGGGACCGATCGGGAAGCCCAGGATGAGGTCGGGCTGGATCGCCAGCACTTCCTCCGACGTGCGGCGCAGGGTGCGGAAGTGGCGGGCTTTGGTAGCTGCCGCGGAGAGTTCGGGGTCGCGAGCGTTGCTGCTCAAAGCGGCGATCTGCGCCGGGTCGGCGAGGGCGAGCAGATATTGGTCGGCGCAGACATTGAGCGACACGACGCGGCGGGGGGCGGCCGGCGTGGCGGCGCTGGTGAGCAGGAGCAGGGCGGTGGTCGCGAGCGTCAGGGGGCGAATCATCGGGATTGCCTAACAGCAGGACGTGTTCCTGCGAAGGCAGGAACCCAGTCCCGCCGTTTCAACTGGGTTCCCGCGTTCGCGGGAACACGATGTCTTTTAGACAGGCGATGGTGCCTATGACCGCGCGTCGGCATCCCTTGCTGATCCCCGGCCTGCTGCTGCTGGTCGTGACGGCGGCGTTCGGCTCCGTGCTGCTGGGCGCGGTGGCGATCAGTCCGGCGCGGGTCTGGGCGGTGCTGACGGGCGGCGGCGATGCCATTGCCCGCGCCATCATCATCGACCTGCGCGTGCCGCGGATGTTGCTGGGGTTGATCGTCGGCGGGATGCTGGGGGTAAGCGGGGCGGCGTTGCAAGGTTATTTGCGCAATCCGTTGGCCGAACCGTCCGTGCTGGGGGCGTCCAATGCGGCCGCGCTGGGGGCGGTGTGTGCGCTCTATTTCGGACTCGCGCAGGTGCATGTGCTGGTGCTGCCCCTGCTGGCGATCACGTCAGCGTTGGTCGCCATCGGCACGCTGTTCATGCTGTCGGGATCGGCGGAAAGTCCGTTGACGTTGATCCTGGCGGGGATCGCGGTGGCGACGCTGGCGGGGGCGGGGATCAGCCTGGCGCTCAACCTGTCGCCCAATCCCTTCGCCGCGATGGAAATTATGAGCTGGCTGATGGGGAGCCTGGAAAATCGCAGCTACGCCCATGTGTGGATCGCGCTGCCCTGCGTTCTTGTCGGCGCGGCGTTGCTGATTGCCGATGGGCGGACGCTGGACGCGCTGACCTTGGGGGAGGACGGCGCGCAGGCGCTGGGCGTCAACCTGTCCGCCGCGCGGCTGCGCATGATGTTGGGCGTGGCGATTGGCCTGGGCGGCGCGGTGGCGGTGTCGGGGGCGATCGGCTTCGTCGGGCTGATTGTGCCGCATCTGGTGCGGCCGCTGACCGACCGGTCGCCTTCCGCCGTATTGCTGCCGTCGCTGCTGGGCGGGGCGGCATTATTGACGCTGGCGGATATCGGCGTGCGGCTGGTGCCCACCACCAGTGAATTGAAGCTGGGCGTGGTGACGGCGTTGCTGGGCGTACCGGTTTTCTTGCTCCACCTGATGCGGGCGCGGCGGCTATGGTGACGATTGCGGCACAGGGGCTGTCGGTGCGGCTTGGCCGTCATGCGGCGGTGCGGGATGTAGAGGTGACATTGGAGCCGGGGGCTTTGGTGGGCGTGATCGGTCCTAACGGAGCGGGTAAATCCACGCTTATCCGAACGCTGCTGGGGCTGGTGAAGCCGGCGGCGGGGCAGGTGACGATCGACGGACAGGATGTGGCGATGATGGATCGGCGGGCGATGGCGCGCGCCGTTGCCTATCTGCCGCAGGGGCAGACGTTGCATTGGCCATTGGCGGTCGAGCGGCTGGTGGCGCTGGGGCGGTTGCCGCATCTGGGGCCCTTGTCGAGACTGACGCGCGATGACGAGGCGGCTGTCGAGGCGGCGATGGTGCGGGCCGATGTGCTACATCTGAAAGGCCGGGTCGCGACCGAATTGTCAGGGGGTGAGCGGGCGCGGGTGCTGCTGGCGCGAGCGCTGGCGGTGGGCGCGCGCGGGCTGATCGCGGACGAACCGCTCGCCGCGCTTGATCCGGGGCATCAGATCGATGTCATGGACCTGCTGCGCGGTGAGGCGCGGGGCGGGGCGCTGGTCGTCACGGTGTTGCACGACCTTGGCATGGCGGCGCGCTATTGTGACCGATTGTTGTTGATGGATGACGGCGCGCTGGTCGCTGACGGCGCGCCGGTGAACGTGCTGACGGCGGAGGCGCTGGCGCGGGTTTATGGCGTCACCGCGCGGATCGAGCGGGACGGGGACGTGCCGCTGATTGTGACCATGGGGCGGGTTAACGGATAAGATAGCCGTTCGTTTCGAGCGAAGTCGAGAAACGTGCGCGCAGCGCTGCCGGCTTCTCGACTATGCTCGAAGCGAACGGTGTCCAGATTACTCCCCAAAGCCCCTGGGGGCGGGATCGGCGACGGTTACGGCGCCGGCGCCGACTTCGCTGACTACCAGCGCGCGTTCGGCGACGCCGGCGCGGTTGAAGCGGAACGCGCCGTCGATGCCGGAAAAGCCGCCCGCGTCGCGCAGGCGCGCGGCGGGGAAGGGAGAACCCGGCTTCCAGTCTTGCGCGATCCGTACCGTCAGCAGCACCGAATCATAGCCAAGCGAGGACAGGCGGAAGGGCGCGCTGCCGTAGCGGGCGCGATATTTGGTCGCGAGCTGGCGGTAGAGCGCGTCGGACACGCTGGCGAACCAGGCGCCGCGCAGGACGGGGCTGGCGGCCAGCGTGCCTTCCGTATTCCACAATTCCGTGCCCAGCAGCCGCGCGGTCGCGCCGCCATTTTTGCGCACGATCGGCGCGACCTGGAGTGCGACGCGGCCGCTGTCGGCGATCAGCAGCGCGTCATAGCTGGACGACGCCTGCAATTTCTTGACCGCTGCGGTGATGGAGGCAGGGGTCCGGTCGAACGTCTGCATGGAAACCACCGTGCCGCCGGCCTGCTCGACCGCGCGCAGCAGCGCATTGCCTGCCCGTTCGCCATAAGTGCCGCGCGGCACCAGCGCGCCGAAGCGGGATAGACCCTTGCCCCTAGCGAAGCCGACGACGCGGTCGATCGACTGGGCGGTGTTATAGCCCAGCACATAGACGCCGCTGCCTGCGATGCTGGCGTCGTTGGAGAAGCTGATGACCGGCACGTTGGCGCGTGCGGCGATCGGGCCGATGACGCGGGCGTCCTCCGCCAGCAACGGGCCAAGGACCAGGCGGTTGCCATCGGCCAGCGCCCGGTTCACCGCCGCTGCCGCGCCGAGCGCGGTGTCGTAGGTGGTGATGCGCACCCGGTCGGTCTTCGTATCCATCAGCGCCAGCGTGGTGGCGTTGGCGATCGATTGGCCCACGCCCGCATTGGGGCCGCTCATCGGCACCAGCAGCGCGACGCGGTGGCGGGTGGCGTCGGTCGGCAGGCCCTGCACCACTTCGGGGCCGGTCGGCCGGGTCGGGCCGGTGGGCGCGACTGGCCCCGGCCCCTTCGGCACGATCGATTGACAGGCGGCCAGGAACAGCGCCGCCCCCATGAAGGCGCAACGCGCGCCGCGCTTTGCCGCCGCGAACATGTTTGTTCGCCTTGGTGCTTGCCGGGGGGCATCCGTCTCTGTCATCTGGCGTCCTTATGGAAACTCGAACTTCTGGGCTTGAGCCTGGGCTTTATATCGTGGCGGGGCCGATCGGCAACCTTGGTGACCTCACGCCGCGCGGGGCGGAAGTCCTGCGGCTGGCCGATGTGGTCGCCGTGGAAGATACACGGGTAAGCGCGCGATTGCTGCGCCATGCCGGGTCCGACCGGCCGATGGTGCCCTATCATGACCATAGCCCCGAAAATGTGCGGCAGCGGCTGGTGGATCGAATGGCGGGCGAATCGGTGGCGTTGCTGTCGGACGCGGGGACGCCGCTGATTTCCGATCCGGGCTATAAGCTGGTGCGTGATGCGCGGGCGGCGGGGCGCCGGATTACGACATTGCCGGGGCCAAGCGCGGCGATCGCGGCGTTGACTTTGTCGGGGCTGCCGACCGATCGGTTCCTGTTCATGGGGTTCCTGCCGAGCAAGGCGAAGGCGCGCGGGGACGCGCTGGACGAGGTGGCGGGGTTGCGCGCTACCTTGGTATTCTACGAAAGTGGCCCGCGATTGTCGGAAAGCCTGTCCGCCATGGCCGCGCATCTGGGGGATCGCGATGCGGCGGTGAGTCGCGAGATCAGCAAGACGTTCGAGGAAACGGCGTGTGGCACGCTGTCCGAACTGTCCGCCCGCTACGCCGATGCGCCGCCCAAAGGCGAGATCGTCGTCACCGTCGGCCCGCCCGGCGACGCGCCGCCCGCGAGCGCCGAGGATGCCGACGCGGCGTTGCTGGAGGCGCTGACCAGGCTGTCGGTGTCCAAGGCGGCGGGGGAGGTCGCCAAGAAGCTGGGGCTGGACCGGCGGACGTTGTATGATCGGGCTACGGAATTGAAGGGGTGAAGAGAGAGGCGGCGGAGAAGCGCGGGCGGCAGGCCGAACGCATCGCCGCCTGGTGGCTGCGCCTGAAAGGCTGGCAGATTGTCGGCCGCCGGATGCGGACGCCCGCAGGCGAGGTCGATCTGGTCGCGCGGCGGGGGGCGATGATCGCCTTCGTGGAGGTCAAGGCGCGGGCGAGCGCTGCCGAACTGGACCTGGCGATCGACGAGCGGCGGCTGGCGCGGGTCGCGAAGGCGGCGGAAATCCTGTGGCATGATCTGGCGAAACCGGGGGACGACATGCGAATCGACGTCATCCTCCTTGCGCCCGGCCGCGCGCCGCGCCATCTGGCCAATGTCTGGCATGGGGGGTGAAGGCCTGCCCCATCTATCAATCCCGTTCGTTTCGAGCGGAGGTTCGAGCGAAGCCGAGAACCGCAGTCGAGACAGGGTTCTCGACGGACGCTTCTCGACAAGCTCGAAGCTGCTCGAACCGAACGGTTTAAGGGAATGACGCGCATGACCGAACTCAACCCCCTGACCGTCGCGATGCAGATGGACCCGATGGAGGGCATCAAGATTGCTGGCGATTCGACCTTCCACATCATGCTGGCGGCGCAGGCGCGGGGGCACAGGCTCTATCATTATCTGGCGCCCGATCTGACCTTCCGTGACGGCCGGGTGCTGGCAAAGGCGCGGCCGGTCAATGTGCAGAAGGTTGAAGGCGATCACTTCGCCTTTGGCCCGGCAGAGGTGCTGGACCTGGGCCGCGACGTCGATGTGGTGTGGATGCGGCAGGACCCGCCGTTCGACCTGAGTTACATCACCGCCACACATTTGCTGGAGCGCGTGCAGGAAGAGACGCTGGTGGTGAATGACCCCGGCAGCGTCCGCAACGCGCCCGAAAAACTGTTCGTGCTGGACTATGCGCGCTTCATGCCGCCGACGATGATCGCACGCGATCTGGCCGAGGTTAAGAGCTTTCTGGCCGAGCATGGCGAGATCGTGGTGAAGCCGCTCTACGGCAATGGCGGCGTGGCGGTGTTCCATGTCGGCAGCAATGGCGCGAACCTGTCTTCGCTGGTGGAATTGTTCAAGGCGTCCTGGGTCGAGCCGTTCATGGCGCAGGCGTTCATCCCCGGCGTGGCGCAAGGGGACAAGCGCATCGTGTTGATCGACGGCGAAGTGGCGGGGGCGGTGAACCGGATTCCCGGCAAGGGCGAAATCCGGTCGAACCTGGCGGTCGGCGGCTCAGCGGCAAAGACGCAGCTGACCGACAGGGAGCGCGAAATCTGCGCGGCGATGGGGCCGGAGCTCAAGGCGCGGGGTTTGCTGTTCGTCGGAATCGACGTGATCGGCGGCGAGTGGCTGACCGAGATCAATGTGACGTCGCCGACGGGCATCGTGTCGATCGATGCGTTTGACGGGATCGATACCGGCGGCATGATCTGGGACGCGATCGACGCCCGGCTGGCGGCGCGGGCGGCTGGTTGAAGGCACTATCACACATCCGTTCGGGCTGAGCCTGTCGAAGCCCTGCACTGTTGAAGAAAAGTAAGACCCTTCGACAGGCTCAGGGCGAACGGAAGAGAGGGTGGTGCGTTGATCCATCTTCCTGTCCTTCAAGAACCAAGTGAGCGATATTTCATGACCGACTGGGTTCTGCGCCTAATCGATGCGGGCGGCTATTGGGGCATCTTTTTCCTGATGATCCTGGAAAATGTCTTTCCGCCGATCCCGTCCGAACTCATCATGGGCATTGGCGGCATCCGTGTCGGGCAGGGGCGGATGGACATGGGCTGGCTGCTGCTGGCCGGCACGATCGGCAC